>CAZHUW010000202.1:0-5976 GCA_964535295.1 uncultured Bacteroidota bacterium | reverse complement strand
GGTAACCAAGATCGCGGTAAATGGATTTACGCCACTGTCTGCCGCGCGGGGCCGGCGTGCCGCGGTTGTCGATACTGCACACGATATAGCCCTGCTGCGCCAGCATCTGGTGCCAGAGATAGTCGTCATAGCCCCACTTATCCATCACAGTCTGACCCGCCGGTTCGCCGTAAATAAAAATAAAAAGAGGATATTTTTTTGTGGAATCGAAATCGAACGGCTTAATGATCCATCCGTCCAAAGGCAAACCGGCACTGTTGGAAACCCTGAAGAATTCGGTTGAACGGCGTTTGAGATCCGAAAGATTCTTTTTTAATTCCGCATTATCCTGAAGCACGCGCAGGGTTTTATGTTTCGGCAGGCTGACCAGTTCGATCGTAAAGGGTTCATCGGCCGTAGAATTCGTATGGATCGCATATTTTGCATTGGGCGAGATATCATATGAGTGCCATCCGTTCTTTGCTAGCGTCAGTTTTTCGGTTTTGCCTTTGCCGTCCATTTTCATTCTGAATAAGAATCGCTGCGTTGGATTGTCCGGCGATGCAATGTAATAGAGCCAATTCTCTTTCTCATCTGCGAGAAGAACATTGACCACGTCAAAATCTCCGGGTGTCAAAAGCGTGAGTTTCTGTCCGTCACGGGAGACACGGTACACATGCCGCCACCCGTCGCGTTCGCTGATGAGGAGGAATCCTTTACCGCCGTCAAGAACTTTGAATTCATCGTCGATATCCACCCATGCATCATCCTTGTCCGTAAGTATGGTTTTGACGGCTCCGGTCTTTGCATCTCCGAGCATCAGCTGCATCGTATTCTGCAGGCGGTTCATGTGACGCAATACCACCGCATCGGACGTTCCGGCCCACTCCATACGCGGGATATAATATTCGGTGCGCGAATCGCCGTCGATCTTCATCCAAGTTGTGGAACCGCCGTCCGCGCTGACTACGCCGACGCGGCAGGAGGAATTCTTTTCGCCGGCTTTGGGATACTGAACGGGGATGATCTTAGAATACACGGAATCCGTATTATTGATCATATAAAAAATCCCGATACCTTCCGCATCGAGCTGCCAATAGGCAATGGATCTGCTGTCCGGGCTCCAGCGAAAGCCGTCGCGGCAGTCAAATTCCTCTTCATATACCCAATCGAAAGTACCATTGATCACCGTGGCCGAGCCGTCGAATGTCAGCTGTGTGATCTTACCGGTAACCACATCCTCGCTGTACAAATTATTCTCACGTACATAAGCGACCTTATTTCCGTCGGGGGAGAATTTCGCGAACATCAGCGTGGAGGGTTTGGCATCGCCGCCGAGTTGCCGTAGTTTCCCACTGGCCAGATCGAGCGTCCAGTAATCGCCGCGCGTGTTGTAGCGCCACACTTTTGCCGTGTTGGTATAGATCAGAAGGCGTTTGTCATCGGGCGACCATGCGTAATTGTAAATAGAAAGCGCTTTTGATTTCCCTTCGGGTATGAGTTTATCAGAGCTGAGTAAAATATTTCTCGTACCTTTTTCAGCGTCATATTTTACGATGTCGCGTCCGCCGGCTGAGGTTGCCGAAGGTTCAAGCGTGGCGTAACCGGTTCCGTCCTTGAGCCATTTGGACTGGCTGAAGAATTTCGGATTGAATTCATCCGATTCGTAGATGCGTTCCAGCGTCAGCAAGGAGCGGTCCTGAGCCGCGAGGCCGGAAATGCAGATCAGAAATAAAATGTAAAATCGTTTCATATTTGATTCCTTAGATAAAATGGATAAAAAAAATCAACACGAAGAAGCTAATCGATTTGGATGTTTTTTCCAACGGTTTTGTTGTGAATACATACCACGGAGACACAGAGAACACAGAGGTGGAAAACTCTGTGTTCTCTGTGTCTCTGTGGTAAAAAATCCACCGGAATTTATTCTTTCGGCAAGGGTAATTTCTGCTGGCGCAGAAAAGACAACTGATCCCAATAGCCTCTTTGAAAAACGATCTTACCGTTGACCACATGAAAGAAACCGCAGCCGCGCAAGCCCAACGGGTCCTTCCATTCGAGAATGGCCCATTCGCCGTCCTCGAAGATATTTTCGACGATACAGACCATTTTGGCTTTGGCAAATTCTCCGGCAAACATCTGCCGGATGGCCTCTTTACCGCGCAGGGGTTCGAATACAACCTGGTGATTGACCGCGTTGTCGGAATACAATTCGATCAGTGTGTCAAGGTCCACGCGGTTGAATGCGTCAACCCATTTTTGAACGGTTTGTTTGGGGGTCATGGTTTTGATCGTTATGGAGTTTGGTTATTAATAGTCAGCCTTTCCGCCGGTTTAAAAATTCAGAAAAGGTATTGGCTGCTTTTTCGATCCCATTTAATTCTGCTTTGCTGTGCCGTCTGAAATATTCTGTTTCAATGATAACTTTGCCCGTTTTTACGGATCGTTTCCATCGTCCGGTAACTTGTCCGTCGATCACCACGACCGGCCAGAAAATACCGTTGTTTGAAACCGATTTTTTGTGATCATCCAAACTCAGCGCCGCACTGCGGTTTTTATAACTGATAATATATTCATCAAAAGCAGGCAGCAGATGCGTCGAATTTTCTTTTTTTGGAATGGCTAGAGAGTCGGGAAGCCAATAAGTGTGTGATCCGATGGTTTCTGAAACCAGATCCGGTTTTATCATTTCCAATGCGTTCCTTGCATCGGCAACGGGTAGTCCCGACCACCAGGTAAAATCCTGAAGTGTAGCGGGGCTGTGACTCGTAAAATATCTACGGGCAAGTCGGGCCAATGCATCCTCCCTTTTCACCGCACCCGGCTTCGGTACTCTTTCCGGCAACAAAGCATACGTTTGTTTCCCGTTCTTATCCGCGCCGCTGCAAAGAATTCCTTCTGATTCAGCCCACAGGAAAATAAGCGACGACCGGTTATGGTCGACCCTGATCTTTGCTTTCGTGAGTTCGTGTTTCAGTTCATCCCGGGTACTATGACAATGGCCCTTCAGTTTTTTTTCAAAGATCGTTTGGCACTTATCCAGGATCTTGGCGGTATGTTCAAATTCCCGTTGTCCGGCCTTCAATAAAGACCGGATATGCGGCGCGGTCAATTCCAGCATCCAGTAAATATCGTCGGAGGAAACAAAGTGCCAGGTTGGCCGCAGAACGTGCGTTCTTAAAATTTCTCCTTTATCCAGGGCCGATTGCACGGTACCGATCGTTGCGCCGCCGGTGCGAATCCCGACGGCCCATTTGGCCATGGCATAGTCCTGCGCCTGCATGACGCCCATCCATTGAACCGTATCTTTTGCCGAGCTGTGTTTTTTGCCGGTAATTTTCTGTTGTAAAAGACGGATGCGGGCAATATCGGAAGGTTTCATTGTAAACCCCATGATTCGATTGTATCTACAATAATTAAGTTAGGCAAGAGGGTCAAGCGTAAAAGCAAACGGCCTGAAAAATTCCAGGCCGCTTTTGTGAGCAGGTTTCAAAAAAACTTATGCCTTTGCGAACCAAATGCGATCGAGGGAATACTTACCCCCGCCGGAAACGACAAGGCTGAGTGCGATCCCGATCCACAGCAAAAAGTACTCGTATCCTTCGCCGGGCTGATTGCCGAACCAATTCATAAAAAACCCGTTTTGGATGTGAGAGGTCATAACAATGCCCAAAGCCAGACAGACGAAAAACAGGGCGATAAGCCTGGTTGCGATTCCTGCGATCAGGGCAAAGGCGCCGAAAAATTCGATCATGATGACAAGAAATCCGAGCATCCACGGCAAGCCAACCGTACCGGTAAAAAAGCCCATGGTTCCGGAAAACCCGTATCCGCCGAACCAACCCAGTAATTTCTGTGCGCCGTGCGGAAATACAACTGATCCTAAAAAGATTCTGAGGATGGCCGGGGTCCACATATCCGATGTGCTGAGTATTTTGTACTTCATTTTAATTCTCCTTATGCGTTGTAATAAAATTTTTCTTTGACGATACGTCCGTCTTTCCACTCCTGAACGGAGATTTGCGTATAGTTCTTCACGCCCCAGTCTTTATGGGTGTAATCGTAATGCCATTCGACCATGGACACGTTTTCTCCGGCGGTCACTTTCAAGGGTTTTGCACCGCGGAACTCCGTGATGGAAGAGAAAAATTCTTCCTCCCGTTTCCGGTTGGCCGATTTGCCGACCGTCGGAGGGTTTTCATTTTCCTGCATGGCTACTTCGTCATGATAATACTTATCGAAGGCTTCCAATGCTTTGCCCTGCAGTATCAGGTCGTTGAGGTCATTGACTTTTTCAAATAGATTTGTCATAAACACATCCTTTTGGATAAATGAATAAAATGTTTAAGACAACATAATGAAAAAGAGAAGCCCGGGGCGACAGAGTAGATTAAAAAAGGAGGTTAATGTAGATTAATCGGATGTGTGTTCGGCGAAAAGCTGGCTGCGGATCTTGCTGAGAAATTCTTTGGTGATCCCGAGGTACGAAGCGATCATGTACTGCGGTACGCGCTGTTCGATCTGGGGATATTGTTCCCGGAAGAGCAGGTATCGTTCCTTAGCCGGCAGGCTGAAATTTCTGATAAGGCGTTTTTCGGACGCTACATAGGCTTTTTGAATGATGATCCTAAAGAACCGCTCAAGCTTTGGAATGGCCGAAAACAAGTATTCCAGTTTTTCAAAGGAAATCTGAAGTAATTCGGTATTCTCGAGGCATTGAACGTTGTAGTCGGCCGGCGTTTGGGTGATAAAACTGCCGAGATCGGCGGTCCACCAGTTCTCTATGGCGAACATCACAATGTGTTCCTGTCCCTCCTGGTCGATGTAAAAGGTCTTTAAGCAACCTTTAACCACGAAGCTTTCATGTTTGCATACGTCGCCTTGCTGCACGACGTACTGGCCCTTAAGGTAACTGCGGGCAGTGATGTTCTTAAGCAGTACTTGCCGTTCGTCCGAATCAAGCTCGATGTGTTTTTGAATGTAGTCTAAAAGCGGCGCGCTGTTCATTTATTTGATCTTGTAACTTATAATTTCCTGAACGTCCTTCAACGCCTTCTTGGTTTTAACTTCGACGATCAAGGGTTTCAGTTTTCCGACCGGCTTATGGGAAAAATAATCATCCTTCAAACGTTGGTCAATTTTCATATCCCGGATGTCCTTGTCGTTCTTTTCGGTGAAATAAAAAGAGACTTTGAAGAATTTATCCCATACCGATATCCAGCAAACCGTTTTTTTCTTTTGCACCAGTTTACCCAGCCACGACCCTCCGTCTTTGTAATAATTCCATTCCAATGAGACGAAAGGAAAACCGGAAGACAAAGTCCTGACCCATTCATCCCAAAGAACTTTGCTTTTATCGAGAACCTTCAGTAAAATTTTATCATCGGGAAATTCGTCTTTGTTATTCAAAAGCGGTTTATTCATCTTCTGTTCTTCATCCATTTTGCGATCTCCGCCGAACTCATGTCCCCGCGCGCTTCCAGAGCATTGATGACACGGGTATAATTCTTTTCATCGCGATTCTGTGACAATTTCGCAGCAGCCTGTATATCGCTGATCTCGATCTCAAATCCGACAATGCCGCGCATTTCGCGGCCTACAAATTCCTTCGACATGCCGTCTACGCTTACGGGGTTCTTCATGCCGGCTTCGTATTTGTCGACGAGTTTGGCGAGTTGGCCCTTCAGAAGCTCTCCCTCGACGATACGGATCTTCCCGTACACATGAACGGCGATGTAATTCCAGGTCGGAACATTCTCGTGATCGTACCATGACGACGACACGTACGCATGCGGCCCGGAAAATATCGCAAGCACCTCTTCGTTCTTATCAAAATCCTTCCATTGTTTATTGCTCCGCGATATATGTCCGACCAATAATTCCTTGCCTTCAGCGTTCTTATCCAGGAAGAGAGGGATATGCGTGGCCCACGGTTTCCCGTCAATCTGACTTACCAATATCGCAAAACCATTGTCATGAATGAAGGCTCTGACCGCC
>CAZHUW010000201.1:0-6007 GCA_964535295.1 uncultured Bacteroidota bacterium | reverse complement strand
CCGCGTTATCTGTGTTTAGTTGTTTTTCTTTTCGGTTTCGTCGCGATTTTCTTTTTTGCGATTTTCTTCGTGGTTTTCTTTATGCTCTTTGCGGTTGCTGTTTTCTTTGCTTTTGGTTTCCCTTTCTGAAAATGTTTTAAACGCGTTTTGGCCAATTTGACCACCGCTTCTGCGGTAAATCCGAATTCCTGCAGCAGAGCTTTTAGCGGGGCCGATTCGCCAAATTCGCGCATCGCGACAATCCCGCCGTCTGCGTCAATTCCCGTATATCGTCTCCATCCAAAACTCGATGCAGCTTCCACTGCAATACGGCAGCGCACGCTGCTCGGCAGAACTTTTTCCCAATACGCTTTACCCTGACGTTCGAATAAACTCCAGCAGGGTAGGCTAACAACTCGGCATTTGATACCTTCATTGGCCAGTTTCTCGTAAGCGCCAACACACAACTGCACTTCAGAACCAGTTCCGATCAGGATCACATCGGGTGTGCCTTTACAATCTGCAAGGATATATCCTCCGCGCTGCAAGCCTGAAGCGGAGCCATACACTTTTCGGTCATACGTTGGCAGCGCCTGGCGTGTCAGGATCAGCGCGGCCGGGCGGTCTTTCAGATTCATCACATACCGCCACGCTTCCATGACCTCATTGGCATCGGCCGGCCGGATCACTTCAAGATTTGGTATCGCGCGCAGGGATGGGATCTGTTCGATCGGCTGATGCGTCGGGCCGTCTTCTCCTACGCCAATACTGTCATGCGTGAAAATAAAGATCGGATTCTGCTGCATCAGCGCGCCAAGGCGGAATGTCGCACGCATGTAATCTGAAAATATCAGAAAGCCGGCGCCGTATGAGCGTAATTTGCTCAAGGTCATACCATTCACAATGGAACCCATCGCATGTTCACGCACGCCAAAATGGAAATTTCTACCGCCGTAATTATCTTTCTGAAAATGCCCCCCGTCCGTGATCAGCGTCTTGGTTGACGGCGCAAGATCGGCCGCTCCGCCTAAAAGCCACGGAACTTTGGCCGCGACCGCATTCAGAACCTTGCCACTCGCTTCTCTTCCGGCCAAACCTTTCGGATCGGCAGGAAATTCCGGCAGCGCTGTATCCCAGCCGGCCGGCAATTCACGGCTCTGGATCAGCTTAAATTCCTTTGCCAATTCCGGAAATGCTTTGGCATATTCATCAAACATCTTATTCCATTCCGCTTCGGTCTTAGCTCCCTTCGCAATCGCTTCTTGAGCATAACGGCTCACTTCATCCGGAACAAAGAATTTCTTTTCAGGATCCCAGCCGTAATTTTTCTTGGTTGCCTTGATCTCTTCTTCACCCAGCGGTTCCCCGTGCGCGCCGTGCGTGTCCTGCTTTTTAGGCGCTCCGTAGGCGATATGACTATCGACTATGATCATGGTCGGGCGGGAGCCTTCCGTAACCGCCGACTGAAGCGCGCCTGATAATGCAGTCAGATCGTTGGCATCGCTGACACGGAGCACATTCCAATGATAAGCGGCGAAACGCGCGCCGACATCCTCCGTAAATGCCAGCGAGGTCGATCCTTCGATAGTGATCTTGTTATTATCATAGATCCAAATGAGATTATTCAATCCGAGATGTCCGGCAAGTGAAGCCGCCTCCCCGGACACGCCTTCCATCATACATCCGTCACCGGCAAGCGCAAAGATCTTATAATTAATGAGATCAAAACCGGGACGGTTAAAACGCGCAGCGAGCCACTTCTGCGCAATGGCAAATCCGACGCTATTTGCCACACCTTGTCCCAGCGGCCCTGTCGTCGTTTCGATGCCGGGTGCTAATCCATATTCAGGATGGCCGGCACACTTACTGTGAAGCTGGCGGAAATTCTTCATATCCTCCAGCCCGATATCGTATCCGTTGATGTGCAACGAACTGTAAAGCAGCATGGATGCGTGGCCCGCGGATAAAATAAACCGGTCGCGATTTGCCCAATGCGGATTCTTCGGGTTGTGACGGATAAACTTGTCATAGAGCGTAAATGTTACCGGCGCCATACCCATCGGCGTCCCGGGATGACCTGAATTCGCCTGCTGCACGGCATCCATGGACAAAGTGCGAATCGTGTTAATACAAAGCATTTCCAGTGAATTTTTGGAATCCATAAAATCCTCCGAATTGAATATTTATAAAATATGGAAATAGATTTTCACGTATTTGCGAAATGAACCGTATGGAAGGAAACTGAGATGGGTAAAGTTATACGCAATTGCTTAGAACTGCAATGAAAAAAATATACACCTCTCCTCTGTGTATATTTTTTTCACAACCTAAATCTACATAAAACTATCGTGTTCTTATTCGATAACGAGTTTTTCCAAACCTTCCTCGGGTTTCGGCGTACTCATATTCATATCTTCCATAGCCTGAACCAGCACTTTGGCCACGGCAAGATTCCGGAACCATTTGTGATTGGAAGGAATGATGTACCAGGGTGCATGTTTGGTGCTGCAGTTATTAAATACATCTTCGAAAGCGGCCATGTATTCATCCCACTGACTGCGCTCTTTGAGATCGTTCTTTGAGAATTTCCAATGTTTCTCTTTGTTATCAAGCCGTTCCTGAAGGCGATCTTTTTGTTCGTCTTTGGAAATATTCAGGTAAAACTTCAGGATCGTGATGCCGTTCTCCGTCAACAGTTCTTCAAATTCGTTGATCTGATTGAACCGCTCTTTCGCCACTTTATCGGAGATCAGTTTATGAACCCGCGTTACAAGTACATCTTCATAATGTGAGCGGTTGAATATCCCCACTGATCCTCGCGGCGGAACGGCCTTATGATATCGCCACAAAAAATCGTGCGAGCGTTCTTCATCGGATGGGATTTTAAAACTGGTAACGAGACAACTTTGCGGATTAATACCCCGCATCACATGTTTGATCGTACCGTCCTTTCCTCCGGCATCCATCGCCTGTAAAATGATCAGCAGACCGTGTTTTTTCTCTGCATACATCACTTCCTGAAGGTCGATCATCCGCATATTGAAGTCTCTGAACTGGTCCCGCACGTCGTCGGCTTCACTGTATTGGTCCGTATCATCCGGATCGTAATCTTTGAGTTTTATTTTCTGATCATGTGGAACTCTGAATTTTTTGATCATGACACATTCCTCCCTTACTTATGGTTTATGAAATGCTGTGAAAGTAGTTTTCATTTGTTGTTTCTCCGAAATCCGTATTTTTCGATTTTATGGTACAGAGTCACACGGTCGATCTTGAGCACCTCCGCACTTCGTGATATATTCCAATGATTTTTTTCAAGGATATTGAGAATATGTTTACGTTCAACCGCCGAGAGGCTTAGATCGGTGTCATCGGTATAGTCGGGTCGCGCTGCATGAAAAGGCAGATCTTCAACTTTTATCATATCCGATTTGCCCACAACGAGTGCGCGTTCGATAGCATTTTCCAATTCGCGGACATTACCGGGCCAGTCGTAATTCAGCAGGAAATCCATCGCTTCGGAACTTATATTTTTGATATTCTTGTTCATTGCCCAGGCAAATTTATTTACAAAATATTCAGCAAGCAGCGCGATATCCGTCCGGCGTTCACGCAACGGAGGGATTATTATCGAAAAGACATTAAGTCGGTAATATAGATCCTCGCGAAATTTACCGTTTTTGACCATATCTTCAAGCGATTCATTGGTTGCGGCGATGACCCTGAAATTACTTGTAAGCATCTCCGATCCGCCAACTCTGACAAATTGTTTTGTTTCTACGACCCGTAAAAGCTCAACCTGTAATTTTGTAGAAAGGGATCCGATTTCATCGAGAAAGATAGTCCCCCCGTCCGCCATTTCAAGTTTTCCTTTACGGCGGTGATGGGCGCCGGCTACCGCCCCCTTTTCATGCCCAAAAAGTTCGCTTTCAAGAATCGCCTCGTCCATGGACCCGCAGCTAACGGTAACGATTGGGAAGTACTTTCGCTTGCTGTTCATATGGATGGCTTTGGCAACCAATTCCTTTCCGGTACCGCTTTCTCCGCGAATCATAACATTTGTATCGGCTTGCGCGACCGTGTTAATCGACTCGTAAATCTTCTCCATTTGAGAGCTCTCGCCTACCAGGTTTTCCGGCCGTACAATCTCATTAATACTCTCCTTGAGTTGTGCGATTTCCCTTTTCATCGCTTTCTGTTCTAGGGCCTTTTTGACCAGGTGATTCAGTTCGTCGGGATCGACCGGTTTGGTAATGTAATCATACGCACCGTCTTTTAACGCCTTGATTGCCGTAGCAACGGAAGCATAGGCTGTAATAAGGATAACAATCAGACACGGATCCGCCTCCTTCATCTTTTGTAAAAGTTCCAGCCCGGTCATGCCCGGCATTTTCATATCCAGCAGGCAGACAGCATATTTTCCTTTATCAAATCTCCTCATTGCATCTTCTGCACTGTAAGCCGTTTCAACGGAATAACCCTCTTCTTCAAACCAGTGACGAAGAGATTCGCGTACGATATTCTCATCGTCGACAATTAGCATCTTTGTGTTTTCCATGATCTATACTTCCGTTTTAGCAGGCAAAGGTAATGTCACAATAAATTCCGTACCTTTCGGCGATGTTGATTCTACATTTACCGTGCCGTGATGAAGAAGGATGATACCGTATACGACCGCTAGCCCCAGTCCAGTCCCTTTGCCGCCGGTCTTCGTCGTGTAAAAAGGATCAAATATATGTGGCAAATCTTTGGGATGAATTCCGGATCCGGTATCGGTCACATGTATTAATACCAGTTTGTCTTTTGTTGTCGTGCGAATGATTATCTTACCGTTGTTGTAAATGGCTTCGATCGCATTCATTAACAAAGCCAGGAATGCTTGCTGGATTTTGTGCGGGTTACACTCGATTATTGAAAACGGCGCTTCATATTCTTCCACCACGTTGATATGATGCATTTCCAGGTGATGACCGATAAGCGTGACGCATTTGCGAATGAGTTTATGAAGATCGGCTTGAACAAACATCTCTTCGTCTCTGTGTGAAAAAGCAAGAAGGTCTTTGACGATCTTTCCGCAACGGGCGGATTCGTCCGAGATCATGGCAAGATATTCAAGCGCCTTATCGTATTCGTTACTTTTCTGACGCTTGAGCAATTGTTTGGCGATCAATTTGCTGTAAGTCAGAATTCCCTCCAACGGGTTATTCAATTCATGTGCAACCGTGGCGGATAATTTTCCTAGAGAAGCCAGCTTCTCTATCTGGACAACCTGTTCGTAAACCTTTTTCAACTCTTCAGACTTCTGTTTTACTTTGATATTCAGGGTGTCTGACCAGTCTTTAATCTCCTTATATGCCCGGTCGAGCTTTTCAGACATCTCGTTGAATTGTTGTGCGAGTTCACCAAGTTCATCATTGGTGTCCAGATTGATCTTATAGTTAAGACTCCCTTTTCCGATCTCTCGAATGCCTTTGTTGATCAGGTTCAACGGACGGTTGACCATGACCGTAATAAAAAGTCCGCAGAATATTGAGATCACGGCTGTCACGGCTATTGAGTTATAAATAATGTTTTTTGTATTAGTCCGTATAATGCGTTCCACATTTTCAATCGAAATCACTACATCCAGTACGCCGAGAATTTCCTGACCTGCTTCATGTGCATGGCAGCTGGAATTGTAGCAGTCTTTCTCATTTTCGATGGGATTAATCAGACCCATCATCTTCTGCCCGTTTGCATCGGTGAAAACGCGAATCCGGTTCTCCATAGGCACGGTGGAAAATACTTTAGAAGACGTGTGGCATACAACACAAGCTTCAGCGTTTACATCCGTTGTGCGATGTCTTTCTGTGGAATCCGTTGTAAACATGACCGTACCGGTTTTATTGTAAATCCGGATATGGGCCACATCTTTTTCTTTGCCGATCGTATTAATGATGTGGTAGACATCTTCACTGCGGTTTAACAACATGGAATAGCGCGTTGATTTCTTAATCACATCGCTGAGGTTAAAGGCATTTTGAGAATA
>CAZHUW010000200.1:0-6269 GCA_964535295.1 uncultured Bacteroidota bacterium | reverse complement strand
TATTAAAAACAGACCGGTACAGACGATTCGGAATTGAATCATAGGTCCTCCCTAGTAAAACTTGAAAAATGTGTGTTAACGTTTCGTAATCGGAATTGTTTTTTGAAACAGGGCTTTGAGATCGCCGTTTTTTGCATCAAGAACCAAATAATCGATCTCAATATTTGATACGAGCTTTAACGCCGTTTCCCAGTTGGATGCGGTAATAACTTCACAACCTTCTTTGGCAAACATCTGACGAATGCTTGAGAGTTCGTCTATATTTTTATTCAAAATGAGGATTTTTTTACTCACAGATCCTTTAAAAAGGTTATTCTTCCTTAACCCAAAAAACAATTTTTGTACCAATTGTTAAGGGTTCCTACTAATCCTCTATTTTACAACGTTTGATCGGGCTATAATAAGGTGTGAGAATCGGTTGTGAGCAAAATAGTCACGAAAATACGACAGCGAATAGACTGAAAAAGTCGCTTCGGGGATACAACCAGGGAGGGCGCTAATCGGTTATTCCCAACTGATTGAGCATACGGAAGAAGTGTGTGCGGTTAATGCCGAGAAGTTCGGCTGCTTTCGTTTTGTTGTTATTGACTTTTCTGAGCGTGCGAATAATGAACCACTTTCTAAAGTCTTTTTCCGCTTCGTCGAGGGTCACATCGCTTTTGATCTTATAGCCGCTTTCGACTTTGGCGATGATCTCCAGTGGAAGATCGTTGAGTTGGATGGTGGGTTTTGCAGATAATATAATGGCGCGTTGGATCACGTTTTCTAATTCGCGTATATTGCCGTCCCACTGATAATGTTCAAGTACATCGGATGCATCGTCGCTGATTCCGGCGATTTTATTTTGTCCGTATTTTTGAATGAAGTAATTGACCAGCAGGCTGATATCCTCTTTGCGTTCGCGCAGCGGCGGTACGACAATTTCGACAACCTTCAAGCGGTAATACAGATCCTCCCTAAATTTTCCCTCCTTGATCTGATCGGATAATTTCCTGTTCGTCGCCGATATAATCCGTACATCGATCTTGCGCGTTTCGGTGCCCCCCAGGCGTTCGATCTCTTTGGTCTGTACCGCGCGTAATATCTTCGCCTGCAGATTGACCGAAAGCTCTGCGACTTCATCCAGGAACAAGGTCCCGTTATGCGCAGACTCGAATTTTCCCATTTTAGATTTGACCGCGCCGGTGAAGGCTCCGGCTTCATATCCGAATAGTTCCGACTCCAGAAGTTCGGACGGAATCGCGCCGCAGTTGATCGCGACAAATTTCTTATCATACCGTTCACTGTTGAAATGGATCGCGCGGGCGATCAATTCTTTCCCCGTACCGCTTTCACCGAGAATGAGCACCGGCACGTCCGTCGGAGCCACTTTCGCCGACAGCTCGAGGATCGTGACCAGTTTTTCGCTTTTACCGACGATCTCCTTGAAATCGTATTTTTCACGAAGATCCTGAAGGCGGCTCCGGTCCCGTTGTTCGAACTCATTATGAACATTCTTCATCTCCTTGAGTTCATTGACGCGGAAGGCGATCTGTTTCGCAAATGCCATCAGGAAAGACAGATCGTTCTCTGAAAACGGTTTAGAATCGTCGCGGCGGTCGAGATAGACCACACCCAGCAAAAGCTTCCGATGAATGATCGGCACGCATAAAACGGAACGCAGCCCGAGCCGCACGAAACTTCCTTGCCGCGTAAAACTGTCCGACATCGAATCGTCATCTATTTTTACGGGTTTCAGCATTTCCAGGGTTTTGTGGATGACCGACGTGCAGACTTCGTTCGCCGGATCGTCGATATTCTGACCCTCAAAATTCTTACTGACAAAATATTCTTTTTGCCCCGCCTCATCGACCAGGATCAGGAAGCCGCGTTCGGCGCGGAGATGGTAGGTCATCTGATCCATTGCAAATGTGATCAGTCCCTGCAGTTCGCCTTCGGTCGAGATCGCCATACCGGAATTGTAAAGGGCCTTGAATTGTTCTTTTTCCGATGAGATATCCTCTACCTGATGATCGATCTTTTTCAGGTCCTCGCCTAATTTTGAAAACTGAACATTCAGCCCGCGGTGATGTTCCATATACGTTTTAAATAAAACGCTCAGTGTTTTCTCTAATTTCTCATAATCCTTTTGGATAAGGCCGGCATTTAGATCGGCAAAACGGGCTGAGATCTCTTTGAAACCATCATCGAACGTTTTCTGCAGGTCTTTTATAAAATCGGATGCTTTTGTCATGTATCAGTTGTGTGATTTATTTATCAGGACCATAATACAAAGTTTTGGCGCGGCTTTGCAAGTGATTTCAGGAATTTATTTCAATTTCCGGCGACGACGGAATCCAGCACATTCAAAATATCCGTGCACGATTGAAAACGCATGCCGGGGTCTTTTTCAATACATTTGGCGATTATAGAATTGATCTTTAGGTTATCACCGTCCGGTAAGCCGTCGTTTATATAGGGAGGCGTCTCATTGTGAATGGCCATGATGAGTTCCATTTCATTGTTGCCGCGGAACGGTAACAAGCCGTAGATCATTTCATATAGCATAATGCCTACCGAATAAAGGTCGCTCCGAAAATCCACCGATTTTCCGATCGTTTGTTCCGGGCTCATGTAAGCGAGCGTTCCGACCAATTGTTCGCGATTGACGATCGTCGTGAGGCCTTTCGTCCGCGCCAGACCGAAATCCATGATCTTGACGGAACCGTTCTTTTCGATCATGATATTATCCGATTTGATATCGCGGTGAATGATGTCGTTCTCATGAATGACTTTCAACCCTTGCAGAATTTGTTCGGTTATGACGACGGCGTGGTTCATATCCAATTTATTCTTCTCTTTGATGAGCTGCTTCAACGTAACACCTTCGACAAATTCCATCGTCAGATACCGCGCGTCATCGATACGTCCCGCATCGTAAATTTTCACAATATTCGGATGATCAAGTTTTCTTCCGATCTCGGCTTCTTTGAGGAAGCGCCTGATCCCGTCCACCGATTGTTCGATATCGCGGTTCAATACTTTCACCGCGACCGTTTTTTTATCCATCGTATCGTAGGCTTTAAAGACTTTACCCATACCGCCTTCGCCGAGAAGTTCCTGCAGTTTATAATGTGCGATATATTTTGTCTTTGGCATGACTATTTCGCGCCAGTGGACCATAAACCAGCGCATGCCGATAAATAAAAGCGTGAACCCACTCAAGTAGATCATGAACGCCCACCATCTCAGCCACCACGCAGGCGCAACGTTAAATGTGTACGCCAAGGGCTCTTTGCTCCATACCCCATGGTTATTACAGGCCGTCACTTCAAAGGTGTAGGTTTTTGAGAATAATACGGCCGGAAGATTGGTGTAACGGATCTTGACATCGCCTGTTTCAGCCGACCAACCGTCATCAAAACCTACCAACCGGGTTTTGTATCGTACGCGTTTTTCATTGGCAAAACTCAGAGCGGCATACTCTAGCGACAGTTCATTGTTCCCATGCAGGTTCTCAGAGAATTTGACCTCATTGAACCGCAATACGGGGGGAACGGAATTTCTTTTATCAAATTGCGGGCGGTATATTGATAATCCCTTCGGCGTGCCGAAATATAATAATCCGCTTTCGTCAAATGCCACGGCTTCGAGCCAATTCGTTTCACTGCTTAATAGCCCGTTCTGTTTGCCGATCTGCCGTAAAATTTTTTTGGATTTCACATCGATCTCATACAATCCGTCATTCGTACCGGCCCACAGGGAATGCGTGACGGGTGATACCGCCATGCTGATCACATTTAGATTAGAGAGCCCGCTCTCCGCCGTAAAATGAGCCGTCATGCTTAATGGATTCCCTTCAAGCACAGCCAGGCCGTTGGATGCGGAACCTACCCACAGAGATTGACCGATCCAGACAAGCTCCTGCGGATCATTGAATGGCGCGCCTTTGTCACGGTTCCAAAACGGCATAAAGGCAACGCTTGAAACTTCCCGGCCATACGAGCTGCCGTTTTTTCTCGGCATCTTTTTCAAAGCCGGCATCGATATCGGCTCTGTGCTTCGGTAGAGTCCGCGATCACCTGTTCCAACGTAAAGATATCCGAGAGAATCAAAAGTTATCGCATAAATGATGCTCGAAGGAAGCCCCGATGCATCACCAAAGACGAACCACTCGTTGCCGGCATAACAGGACAACTGGCGGTACGAATTGAACCACAGGCTTTCGATGACGCTGTTTTTTTCCGTATCCAATTTAATCTTATAGTTGCCGCACACGCCGATGATCCCGACATCATAATAGGTCAATTTGGCTTTGTTATTGAAGATTGAAATATCTTTTGCGGGATACTTCCCCAACGGGCTTGGGATATCCGAATTGAAAGTAACGCAGTTGAGCCCCGTAAATGTGCCAATCCATACGCGCCCTTTTTCGTCCATAGTAATATCGTATACCGTATTGCTCGAAAGCCCATGGCGGGCGTTCAGAATGGCTACTTCCATGTTTGGTTGGATGCAAAAGGCACCTTTATTCGATCCGGCCCAAATGTTGCCGTTCTTAAATGCCAAATTCGGCGGAAATATGCCGGAGATATTCGGATCAAGATCGGCGGCTTTTGCGCCCAGGTAGGAGTCCGGAGTAAGATTTATGAATGCTTCGAAGTTTGCCCGAAGTTTGGACAATCCGCCAACTTGTGAAAACCACAGGTTCCCTTCCCGGTCTGAAGTTACAAATCGTACGCTCTCACTCACCAGACCGTTGATACTCGTATAAACTACGCCTTCAGAGGAACGATCGTTCAACTTCAGAACACCGTCCCCGTCGCTGCCAATCCAAAACGTCCGGTCGGATGTCTGTAAGATGGAATAAACGGTGTTACGTAACTGATGGTTGACAAAAATCATTTTTTCTATCCCGCTACGAACATCAAGTTTCCAAATCCAACCGTCTGCGCGGCCGCCCCATAAGACTTTATCCGCGTCCTCATAAAACACGTGCGTATTGGAACGCGATATCTCTTTGGACGAAGGAAATATTTTGAATGAATCGCTGCCGGGCGGATACACAAGTATTTCGTTTTCAACAGACGCCCATAAGGTTCCGTCGGAACGAGTTAGAATTGCATAAACGGTAGAGTTGTTAAGGCTTTCAGGTATATTCGTTTTGAGAGTATCGACTAAAACGGAGTCTGCCGCACGCAAGGTGTAGCGTATGATCCCAAGGCCTGTTGTTCCAAGCCACACGTGCCCTTTCCCGTCGCTTGTCAAACAGTTGACACCGATCTGACTGACCGAAGTTTCCGCCAATCGGGTCCCTCCGATATATGCCGTGAATTTTACGCGGCTTCCATGAGAATAGTATGAAAGCGGTTTCTCCGAAACTGCCAAACCCATGTCGGATAATACCCACAATCGCCCATACGTATCTTCCATGACGTTCATCACGGATAAAGCCGATAAACCATCAGCTATATTGTACAATTCCATCCGGTGACCGTCGTAACGAACCAATCCGGCCGAATAGACGCAGAACCACAAGTAACCTAGTTTATCCTGATGGGATTTGTAAATTGCCGCGCCCGGCAACGGAGAAATTTCATTGTCGGGCGTATAGTTGGTAAAAGGCAGTTTTTGGGCTGAAGCCGGTGTAACGGCCAAAATGATAAGACAGATGAGATAACAAAAGATTTTGCACATAGGGATTATAGCACAACAAAAAAAAGAGATTAATACAACTTTATTTCTTCCGGACGCAGGTCGCTCAAAATGGCTTCACAGGATTGGTAGCGGTTGTCCGGATCTTTTTCAAGACACTTCAATACAATTTTTTCGTGAATCGGCTGAATGGCCGGATTGATCTCGGAAGGTTTTACCGGCTGATCGTTGAATATCGAATGGATCATGGCGATCTCATTTTCGCCGCGGAACGGCATGCTGTTGGTCAGCAGTTCATACATCATAACGCCGAAGGAGAAAATATCCGAACGGCGGTCCGTTTTCCCGCCCGTGATCTGTTCGGGGGCTACGTATCCCAAAGTACCCATGATCGTGCCGATCTGTGTCAGCGTTGTGACAAGCATCGACTTTGATAACCCGAAGTCCATGATCTTGGGATTAAGATGATCGTCCAGCATGATGTTCGCACATTTGAGATCCCTGTGTACGATTCCTTCGTTGTGAATATAGATGAGTCCTTCAACCAGACCGATCAACAGGCGTTCAAGATCCGTTTCTTTCAAAGGATAATTTTTCTTCAGATAGGTCCTCAGATCACCGTTCCTCAGGATTTC
>CAZHUW010000199.1:0-6341 GCA_964535295.1 uncultured Bacteroidota bacterium | reverse complement strand
ACAGCATTCTTCTGGTACGTATAGTACTGAATGGGTCTTCCTTTGGTGTCCCCGTCGGAAAGGACCGTGTATTCGCCTATAGCCATCATGATGAGATACGATACATGCGGTTTGTCCTGCACCCAGTGGAAAGTACGAGTGTTTTCACTTCCATTGTCTGTCGTTTCAATCAGTTTACCGTTAGAAAGCGCGGTATAAGCCTTTTTGACGGTAATGAACATTTCTGATGTGGATTTATCGTTAGGATAGTCATAGCAGGGGAACCAATAACTATTTTCCTCATCTTCGCCTTGTGTCCAGGCTTGATAAGGTTTGTCGGGATAATTCTTGTCCGGCTGAATAAAGAATAAACCGCGGTTCGGCTCTTTGACTCTATACTCAACAATCAGTGTTATTAATTGATCATATGGATAGGCCTTGTCCAATTGGATCGTGAGTTTGGGTGACTCATTGACGAACTTCAATAATGTCGGCGTCACGTCATTGACTATCGAAACGGATCGGATGTCAAGTTCTTTGGCATCGAGAACGACCTTGGAAAAATTACTGTTCAGCGGCTTAAGCCTGATCTCGGCAATACCGTTAAGTTGTTTTTCTTCCACATTGACATCGACAGTCAATTTTATATGTTCGACATCATACGTGCGGCTCCGCCGTTCCTGCTGTTTCCAATCCGGCAAAGATTTTTGCTCTATCTGGCCAAAACACGGTAAAACAAAAATCAGCGACAGAAAGCTTGATCGTAAAAATAGTCCCTTCATAACAAACTCCTTGAGATATATGAACTGCTAAAATTTAAGACAAAGCCGGTTAAAAAGAAATGTATAAAAGATAATAGATACCCGCTTGCAAGATTAATCTACTTCTGCCTCATTGCTGAGGGTGAGCTTTTTCGGAAAACGCCAGTGAATAGCAACCGTTCCTCTTCGTGAAGATACCATTTCCATCCGACAAACAAATAAAGTGAGAGAAAGAGCGAAGCAAGGAATAAGCGAGCGACCAAAATATAAGACGAATCGGTAAGAAGGAATTCAGCGGTTTTAAAAAAAGCAAAGAAGAGAGCGCCTAATACGAATATTTTTAGCAAATTCCATTGAAGAGGCCGGAGCTTCAAGACGAGATACAATTCACCAACTTGTATTGCTGAAGTCAGAAGGGAGGCCGACAGGCTGCCGATAGCGGCTCCGAAAATTCCATACTCAGGTATCAATAAAAAATCAATTATGAGATTTACGGCTACGAAAAATAGATTATTGAGCAAATTCAAATAAGGATACCCGGACATGACCAGAATAGGTTCAATACTTGAAAATGTCGTATGGATCATAATACCAAAACAAACCAGAACCAAAGCTGCAGTTCCGCTGACGAAATCATTTCCATAAATAGACAACAAAAGGTCGCCGAAAATGGAAACGAGGATAAAAAACCCAAATGATAAAAAAAGGCCCGCCCGAATAAGCATGGTATAGATATTTTCTAAAGCGTGCATATCGTTACGATGCTTTAGCTCCACAACGATCGGCATCATGATCGGATCGATAGCCTGTGGAAGATTACGCATAATATTACTGATATTCAGAATGACCTGAAAGACAGCTACTTGGGCGCTTGGAACAAGTATACTGAGCGGAATAATATCTAGACGGAGCGTGACGATTGACAGAAAATCCGCCGACATGACCGGAAACCCGAAAGACAGAACGCGCTTCCATATTCGCTTATCCGGGCGTGAAGCGAAGATTAATTTGATGGAAAAATGTTTATTGAAAACATACAAAGAAACTGAAGCTCCGAGAATAAAAGTAATGACTTTGGCGTAAAACGGTGCAGAGGATAAACTAAAAATAAAAAACAGCGAGGAGATCATAACAAGATCGGACAGCGGTTCGACTCCTGTTCGGACCAGCACCCACAATTTCATGATTTTTAATCCGCGCGTTGCGGACAGGAAGATCGTCGTCGCGCAATAGAAAGGCGCCGACCATACAATGATCTTCAGATATTCTTCGAGCGGAGGCTTATTCAGTGTAACGGCAATATCGTGTGCAAACAAATAGATTAGAATTACAAGTATTCCGCTCAACATCAAACTCAAAATAAGATAGGCCAGAACGCCTTTATAAAAATCTTCATTATCCTCATCCCCGTTTTTTACTGTAAAATCAATGATCAACCGGTGTGCGCCGAAATAACAAACGATGAAAGAAAGATGCATGATCAGCCATGTTGTGCTGTAATAGCCGAAGATATGCTGGCCTATGACCCGGGCGGCGATAATATCAAAACCGAAGTGGGAGAATTTACCCAGATTGCCGATCAGGTTGATAAAAGCGCCGCGGGCAACTTCACGTGTTTCTTTCGGAAAAGAATGGTTATGAGGTAAATTCACAAGCACCCCGATCTGTGAGGTGACTGAAAGTAAAGTTTTAGCAGAATTTTATTTAGGTAATTTGTTTGTAAGCGCTTTTTCAATGGCCTCCATGACCATTTTAACAGTGATGGATTCCATACAATTAGGCACAAAATCACAATCCATTTTGTAGCAGACAAGACAGTTCAGATCCGGTTGGATCTTGATAATACGTCCGTAATCTTCGATCTCGTTTGCGGAAGTCGGGCCGAAAAGGCAGATCACTTGTTTTTTGAGAGCGGTTGCAGTATGCAGAGCCATCGTATCTCCCGTGACGACGATATCGGAGAGTGAAATGAGAGAAAAAAATTCTCTGAGAGAATTATTCGTACCGGTGTCGATGACATTATTTCCGATTTTCGAAAGTTGCAGGTTTCGTTCAATCTCTTCTGCTCCGCCGTATAACAATATTCCGCAACGGTATTTCTCATTTAAAGCATGAATGAGATCTTTGTAGCCTTGTAAGGTCCATTTCTTATATTTCCATCGGCCGCCGGCGCCGGTATTCAATCCGATAGTAAAATCGAATTTCTTGAGACCGCGGGTGTCGTGAAATTGTTTAGCAAAAACGCGTTCGGCATCACTCAACTCAATAACTATCTCCGATTTCTGATATGCAAGGCCGGCGATCTCGTGTATGATCTGCTGATAAGATTTTTTGTTAAGTTTTTTCAGATCGTCAAAAGCGCCGAGTTCGAACCATTCCTCAGCCTCTTTGTTGATAGGATAAACCTGTCCTTTCGAATTTATTGAAAAACCTTTTTTGACCTTTGCCTTGGCTGTATTGGCAAAATAAGCGCTGGCGGGTGATGCATCGGGATGAATCATAATGTCATATTCTTCAGTTGCCAGTCTGGTTATTACCGACGGGTCTTCCATTGCCAAAAAATCATCGATGTAAGGATTGTTCTTAAAAATACCGGCGGCATTCGATTTAGACAGCCATGTGATAGACGCATCCGGATATTTTGAACGGAGCGAAGGCAGGATCGCCGTTGTTCTGAGAACGTCGCCAAGAGCATCAAATTTAATGATCAGTATCTTTTCTTTCATCGGAGAATAATCCTTACAGGTATCACATTTAACCCCGGTCGTTTTGTGGAAAGAGCAGGGATGATCTCCAGGAAAATGCTTGCAGTCGTATTTAAGGATCATGATCGTGTTTCCTGCATAATAGTGGCAAAAAGTGCGGTCACATTCGAAAACATGTTGTTTTTAACTTTATGACGGATGTTACCTGCGAAATCCGTTTTGTCTCGGATGTCGAAAAATTTCTTAATTCCGGAGGAAATGGCCTCTGCGGACTCCGGCTCGACAATAAGGCCCGTCCGTTCTTCATCCACGGATTCAGCTAAGCCTCCGACGTTTGTAACAATGACCGGGCGTTCAAAGCCATAAGCGACATTGAGGATCCCGCTTTGTGTGCCGGTGCGATATGGAAGAACGACGACGTCGGATGCGGAATAATATTTTCCGACATCTTCGTTTGGAACGAATTGATTGATCAACTTTACATGCGGTTGTAAATGTAATTCTTCTATCAGGGATAAGTAAATCTGCGGATCATCGTAAAATTCACCGACAATAAGAAGTCTCGCTTTCGGAATATCTTTGATCACATCGGGGAAAGCACGTAGCAAAATATCAAGTCCTTTGTATTTGCGAACGTAACCGAAAAATAAAACGACCTTGTCATCCGGTGAAAAACCCAGATCTTTTTTTTCATCAACAAGGTCAAATTTTTTCAGATCTTCATAACAATCGTATATCGGAAGTTCAGAACGGTATACTTTTCTGTCCTGACGAATAAACTCCAGATCCTTAACGACATTATCCGACAGCGTCATGAATCTTGAAGCATACCGCAGCCCGATTCGGGTCAGGATCCGGTCGATCCAGCGGCCTTCATGAGAGATCACGTTTTCGGTGATGACAAGAATCCTATTTTTGAAGCGTTTCTCAAGAAACCACGATATGGAAAAATGTGCAGGTCCGAAGAACGGGTTCCACCAGTCAAAAACAACGAGATCGGGATCGAATTCTTCGATACGTTTTGCCGTTTGCAGCCATGTGAAGGGGTTAATGGAATTAACCACACGTTCGTTGGGTACCGGATTGATCGGCTGCAAGCTTTTATCGAACTGAGTGGTTCCGGGGAAAAGAAAATCAGGATACAGCAAGGAATAATTCAAAACCTGTATTTCAAAATCATCCTTCAACGCGTGATAGAGATGCGTAACAAAAAGCGCATTTCCCCCGCGATACGGATGGCAAGGGCCGATCAATGAGATCTTTTTCTTTACGCTCATTCAAGTTCGACTTTCATTCATAAGACCTATTCAATGAGCGACATTCTGAAAACTATTTCTCGTTATTTTCTTTTTTTCGCTTTTCCAGATACACCGGAATAATTCTTCAATATCGAATCCACGATATTGGTCGTAGAGAAACCCACGACAAGATCCACCAGTTCCACTTTGCCTCCATACGAAGCAACCACATCATGGCCAACGACCTTGTTGACCGTATAATCGGAACCTTTTACAAGAATATCCGGTTTGATCTTTTTGATCAGTTCCAGCGGTGTATCCTGGTCGAAAAGCACCACATAATCCACCGGTTCCAACGCAGATAAAATATGCGCCCGTTCCTGTTCGCTCACGATCGGACGTTTTTCACCTTTGATACGGCGAATTGATGCGTCGGTATTGACCCCAACTATCAACAGGTCGCCCAACGCACGGGCTTTGCGAAACAGCGTGATATGTCCCACGTGCAAAATATCAAAACAACCGTTGGTAAAAACTATCTTTTTATTACGGCGCACAGACGGGAGAATCTTAATAAGCTCTGAGAGGGAAAGGATTTTTCTGGAACCGCTCGTGTTTTCTTCAAGTTGATGAAGCACTTCATCCCTGGTCACCGTGACGGTCCCGACGCGGCTGACCGCAATGCCGGCGGCGACATTTGCTACTCTGGAAGCTTCGGCAAAAGAATAGCCCGCGGCAATAAGGAATCCAAGATAAGCGATCACCGTGTCGCCCGCGCCGGTGACGTCAAAAACCTCGCGCGCGGATGCGGAAACCGATTCGTGTGAATTTTTTTCCATCAGGAACATACCGTCTTTTCCGCGTGTGATAAGAACGCCTTCAAAACGATGCTTTTTCATAAGTTCAGCCGCGGCGTCCTTTACTTCCTGTTCCGATCTCAATTTACGTCCGACGGAAGCTTCCGCTTCTTTCAGATTTGGTTTGATCAGCGAAGCGCCTGCATAAATAGAAAAATCCTTTCTTTTGGGATCGATGATCGTTTTGATACCTTTTTGTTTTGACAGACGAATGGCGGTAAGGATTACGTTATCGGTGAGAACGCCTTTTTGATAATCTGAAATAATTACGGTGTCGAATTTTGACAGGTTTTTTTTCAGGAAAGCCAGCAGCTTGTTCTCGACCGCAGTTGAGACCGACGCAGCGATTTCGTTATCGATCCTCACTACCTGCTGATTGCCGGCAATAACGCGTGTTTTTGTGGTGGTTGGCCGTGTAGGATCAACTAATAATCCGTTCCTTCGGATGCCGATAACGCCGAATTCTTTATCGAGTATCCTGGCATTTACGTCTTTGCCGATCACACCGAGCAACGTCACATCGCAGCCAATTGCAGCCAGATTATGTGCTACATTGGCTGCGCCGCCGAGAGCCGTATTTTCCCGCTGAATATTCACCACCTGAACGGGCGCTTCGGGTGATATGCGTTCCACGTTGCCCCAGATGAATTTATCCAGGATGACGTCGCCGATCACCAGAACTCTGGGTGTGACTTTGACATTCAACATCTTTCTTACATTGTCTTTATGCATTGTTCTTTTTTCTCAAAACATCAAAAAAATGATCCATGTCAATATTACCGCCGCTTAAAATGATCCCGA
>CAZHUW010000198.1:0-6344 GCA_964535295.1 uncultured Bacteroidota bacterium | reverse complement strand
GTAATAATTTCAAAAAATGCACGTTTGATCTGGACACTATCAAGATGTTTGATATCGATCAATTGGCTCGAAGGATTAAGATTAACCGTATCTCTCGTTAATACCGCTCTCAATCTGGAAAATTTCATAGTGTCCAACGAGGCATTAACAGTAATCCCAGAATCATTGCCTATGGTTTTGGAAGTCGCGGCTGAGTCTATTACAATGTTGTAATGATAGTCCAACCTTTGATTACCTACAGTAGCGTTTTTCGGAACAATTCTCCAATTATCCAATTTTATGACCGTATTGGTAGTTCGATTAGTTAACCTTATTGTCCGGTTGAGTTGCAACCCTGCTGAATCAAAATCAGGAGATGAAAAGGTTAAAGTTGCATTTACAGGTAATTTTTTGACCAATGTAAGGGATAATTTGCCCGAACTAATATAGCCGGTATCTATTACTGACTTAGTCGAAGTCTTTACAGAAGTGTCACGGCTAATTGTCTGCGCAGGAAAAAGCCCCGTGATACTAGAGCAAGTCACATCTGTTGCCACTTTGATAAATATGGATAGAGTGCTGTCGACCGTTACGCTCCCGCTCGAACCGGTCGAATGCCCAAATACGCGAATCGTAAGCGGCGTTGTGATGGTGACTGTAGAAGGAAAAGTTTTATTCCTGATGAAAGTTCCATTTAATGCGTTTACAGATGCTTTAAAACTATCAGCACGCGCATTATTTTGGCCGATAATGACCACGGTCAACGAATCAAAGTTAACCTGGGTATTGTTGGTAATCGTTGTCCTCAGGAAAGAACCGTTTAAAATGGTCGCACTGGTGAACTTATTAAAAGAAACAGACTGGTTCTTTTGCGTAACGGTAAAAGCAGGTATAGCTGTAGTAGTACCAGCCAGAGCATCAATGGAGGGAGGCCCCAGCACATTCAATGAAAATTTGGCATTTGCAGAGTCTTTTAGCTTGAGATCATTCTTGATCAAACCGTCGGTAGCGTCCACTTTAGGGTCGGCATCCAGATGTTCTCCAATTATAACGTGTTCATCATGGTTAATGGTCAAAAGGACCGAATCGCTTACGATAGCTAATTGCAGTGAATCTTTTCCGTTCTCGAGATCCTTTTTCAATCTGTAGATGTCGTAATGTTCTGTCGTAAGGGGAACGGTCAGATTGGCATTCACAGATGGTAATTGAGGTGTTTCACAACTGACAATATAGCCGGCAATAACGATAAACAAGCAAAACGATCGAAGCAAATGACCCTCCGGTATTTTGGAAAAAGGGAATATTGTTAATAGTCAGTATTTTTAATTGTTGTCAATGTATCTAAAAGGGGGCGGCAAGGCAAGAAATTTGTTCAATACTTAAGAAGTTTTAATGGATTCTCGCTCCTTCATATCTTCAAGAACCGACAAAAAGGCCTCCACAACGATAGGATTGTACTTAGTACCGGAGCATTTTGCGAACTCGTCCATAACGGCATCGATGGACATGACTTTGTTGTACCCCCGCTGAGAGGTCATGGCATCGTAGCTATCCGCAACGGCAACGATACTGGCCAAAAAGTCAATCTCTTCGCCTTTGAGTCCCTGGGGGTAACCTTTCCCGTCCCAGCGTTCGTGATGCTGATACACCATATTAACAATGCCGGACAGGAACTTCATCGGTTTGAGAATCTTATAACCGATCTCAGGGTGTTTTTTCATCTCCTCCCACTCCAATTCCGTCAGACCGGTCACGTTCTTCAGGCTTGAAATCTCTACTACCAGTTTCCCTATGTCGTGCAATAATGCGCCTTGGCCAAGATTTTCCATCTGTTCCATATCCAACTGCAATTTTTCGCCGATCTTCAGGCAATAGGAGCGCACGCGCGCCGAATGCCCTGCGGTATAGGAATGCTTTTCTTCAACGGCACGAACAAAGGACAAAATGATACCCAGATAAGCCTCACGCATTTCTTTGGATTGCTGTTCGATCTTTCGGGTCTTCTCTTCAAGTTCTTCAATATGCGTTTGCAGTTTATTGACCAGTTTGACGCTATACTCCTTGTAAAAAAGCTGTTCATCTTCTTCTTCAACCTTTTCGCGTTTCCCGCGAAGATAGCCCTCCACCTGGCCCGGAAATTCGTCAACATCGATCGGTTTTTTAATATACCCGTCGCAACCGGCTACGAGTGAACGTTCACGATCTCCTTCCAGCACATTGGAAGTCAGGGCAATGATCGGAATGTGACTGAGTCGTTGAATGCTTTTAATGCGTGTGGTCGCGGCATGTCCGTCAAGAAGAGGAAGATTGATGTCCATCAATATGAGATCCGGTTCGACCTCCTCCGCTATTTTCACACCGCTCATACCGTCGCTGGCTTCAACAAGATTATATCCTCTGGATTCCAATAACCGGCGGACCAGCAGACGGTTCATCTCATTGTCTTCAACATAAAGAATGGTCGCTTGTTTCTTTTGGGTTCCCATGTTATAACTCAATTTTGGGTTCGGGTGGCTTGTGTTTCAGCGGAATGATCATCGTGAATACAGAGCCTTTTCCTAATTTGCTGTCCACTCTAAGTTCGCCGCTATGCATTTCAACGAATCGTTTTGCAATGCTCAAGCCCAGCCCGGTTCCGCCGGCCTTGCGCGTTGTGGATCCGTCCACCTGTCGAAAACGATCAAAGATCGCATCGATATGATCTTTATCAATACCGATACCGGTATCAACCACACTCACCGCGACGCGTGTTGCGTCCGCCCTAAGGCGGATCGTGATGTATCCTTCTTCCGTGAACTTTGTCGCATTGGAAACGAGGTTAAATATGATCTGCCTGATCTTAGTGACATCGGCCTCGAGAATCGGAATGGTACCGTCGATCCTGCTCTCGATCTTAACTTTTTTACCCATTACCAGGGTCTGGCTGGCCGTGACGATCTCGTGCACGATCGGAACAAGGTCAAACGTTGTGATGTGCAGTTCCATCTTTCCGGCCTCGATCTTGGACAATTCAAGGATACTGTTGATGATCTCCAGCAAATGCCGTCCGCTGTTATAGATCGCCGAAAGATCCACACGCTGTGTATCCGTGATCTCGCCGTCGATACCGCTCATGAGTACTTTGGAAAACCCGATTATCGAATTGAGCGGGGTTCTTAATTCGTGACTGACATTCGCAATAAATTCCGACTTCAACCGGTCGGCCTCTTGCGCTTTCTTAACGGCCTCACGAAGGGCCACATTGCTTTTTCTCAGTTCTTCCGTACGGTCGGCTATTTTCTCTTCCAGCTCTTTATTGCTTCGTTCCAATTCCGACGTTAACGACTGGAGCTGTAAATAAGCAGCACCGAGCTGTTCCGTCAGTATCTTATGCTGCTCCATTACCTCTTTTTCCTTTTGAGGATCGAGCTGACCGGTTTTCTTGGTAATATTGACCAGTTCGCCAAGCAGCTGTTGTTCGAACAAGGTCTCGTCCATTCCAGCAATATGTTCCTGCTTATGAATCACCTGCGTCTGATGCAGACGATCTTTCAATTCCTTTACATCGCGTTCAAAGGCCCTCAGTTTTTCCGTACGATTTCGGACGAGTCCAAGCACGTAAAAAACCGTTTCACGGATCTTGGTCACAGGGTCCTTGGTAGCCATTTGGAATACCTGGCAATCATAACAGGAAGGAATACCTAAATGGGTGCGGCATCCGCAGTTCTCCCCGGCAACATACCAGCAGCGCGGATTGACCGCCTGATAAGCGATGCATGCATGATCGGGGCACTCCCGTACGTTAAAACACCGGTTAGCCACTTCCTGGTTACGTCCAACGATGAGTTTTTGATTTTCGATTTGGTGGGCAATGTCGGTCAATTCATCCGAAACATTCCGCATAAAATTTACGGAATAGGCCTGGATCACTTCAGGCAAGATCTGGGGATTGGAACCGGCTTCTTCCAATAGCCGTTCACGTTCCTGTTCGAACGATTTTTTCTCCTTTTTGAAAGTCGTTTCTTTATTGACGTCCTCGATCAGCGACATGGTATCGAGGAACATGCCGTCCATAGTAAAATCTTCGACAACATGTTTTTGCCGCCGGGTGGCTTTTTTAGTGGTCAGTTCGTATTCAACGATCTCAACCTCATCTCCGGAAGAGCCGTTTGAGTTTTCATCGGAAAGATCGGCCGGTTTTTTTTTTAAGTCCGCCATATCGGATCTCAGAGTTTGATGTGATTGCCGTGAATGACCTGTAAAGCCGAATGAAGGATCTTTAGTTTGATTTCATGCGCGTCGAGCGAAACCACTTCTCCGTCGGCATGGATCGGCAGCGCCTCATCCGAGCGAATCCGGACTTCCACACTGCGCCGAAGACTCACGCCTTGGATATTCAAATGTGTCCCCTTCATTACTTTCAACAAACTTGCCAGCATACGCCCCTTGCCCATGGCATCGATCGAACATACGTCGAAGAGTCCGTCGTCCACTTTCGCATCGGGAGTAATATAAAACCCGCCGCCGGAGCATCGTCCGTTGCCGATGGTCAGCATCAGAATTTTACGGCTGAACTTGTCTCCGCCGATGTCCACATGCATTAAAGGAGGATGGTATTTAAAAATAGATTTAATGACGGCGGTCAAATAGATCGCGACGCCGCGCAGATGTTTGATCTTGATGCTTTCGTAGTTGACATAAGCATCAAAACCGATACCGATATTGTTATTAAAAAACCGCGTGTGGTTGCCGTCAACGCTGATCTGGCCGACATCAACCGGCATGGTTTGTTTGTGTTTAAGAATGTGCAGCGCTTTATGTAAATGCACGGGCACATTCAGCATTTTGACAAAATCATTCCCAGAACCGATGGGCAAAACCCCCAGGGCGGCCATATTCTCCGTGTGCCCATTTTTCACACGCGCCTGCATCATTCCATTAATGACCTCATGCACGGTACCGTCGCCGCCAGCGGCCACGATCACATCATGATCGAACGTTTTTTCCATCACATACGGCAATGCTTCACTGGACTGCGTTGTCACCAAAACCTCGTGTTCGATCTTCTCGCGGTCCAGCCAATGGCGGATCTCCGGTTCACATCTTGCGCCCACTCCGCGGTTGGCGGCGGGATTGATCACGACAAACCACTTTCGACTCATACGAACTGCTGTTTTGTTTATGGGAGTGAGAACTATTCGATAAGCGCAATACAATCGATCTCGACAAGAACGTCTTTCGGCAGGCGCGCTACTTCCACGGTCGATCTTGCGGGAGCGCTTTCAGAAAGGAATTCCGCATAGACCTCGTTCATCGCCGCAAAATCACCGATGTTCTTGAGATACACCGTTGTCTTGATCACGTTTTTCAAATTTGCTCCCCCGGCGGTCAGGATCGCTTTCATATTCTCCAGCACGAGACGTGTTTGCCCTTTGATATCGAGCGCGGATGCCAACTGATTCGTCTTTGGATCGATCGCGATCTGTCCGGATGTGAACATCAGTTTTCCGGATGTAATGATGCCCTGATTATAAGGCCCGATCGGCGCCGGAGCCTTGTCCGTTTTAACAATTTCTCTTGTCATACGAGAACCCTGTTCCTATTTAATATCTTTGAATTTTGCATCCTGAACGTCATCTGAATTGAAAGAAGTATTTTTGACCTCTTTAGACGCATCCCGATTCTGTGAATTTTGAAATCCGCCGTTTTGCCGGCGTTTGGCATCTGTTAATTGCCAAATGATACGCACCGCTTTTAATACACCATAGAATAATATACCTAAAAGTATGAACCTTAACACACCAAACATTACAAACCCTTTCTTGAACCACGCTTTTAAAACTGATTTAAAAAGCGAATATCATTTTCCAAAAATAATCTCAGATCGTTGACATCGTAAGCCAGCATGGCAATTCGTTCCACGCCCATACCAAATGCATAACCGCTGTATCGGCCCTTTTCATAGCCGGCGTATTCGTACAATTTCGGATTGACCATACCCGAGCCCATGATCTCGATCCAGCCTGAATTCTTACAAACGCGGCAGCCTTTGCCTTTACAAAAAATACAGCTCATATCCACTTCGGCGCTGGGTTCCGTAAATGAAAAGTACGAGGGACGAAAGCGGGTGCCGATCTCTTTGCCGAACATGCGGTGAACGAAAGTAGCAATGGTGCCTTTCAGATCCGCGAAGGTCACGTTCTCATCGACGACCAGACCTTCAACCTGATTGAACACCGGTAAATGCGTTGCGTCCGGCGTATCCTTGCGGTACACGCGGCCCGGACAAATAATGCGGATTGGCGGTTTATGTTTTTCCATCATACGCGCCTGAACGGGCGTCGTGTGCGTACGTAACACGACATTATCATTAATAAAAAAAGTAT
>CAZHUW010000197.1:0-6353 GCA_964535295.1 uncultured Bacteroidota bacterium | reverse complement strand
TGGATACTGCTGCACTGTTACAATCCGTAAATCCGTTTTCGTTCAATATTAAGATTGGATCGGTGGATAATTCGAAGAGCTTTCTGAACATCTCCTCGCTTTCATGAAGTAACCTGTTCGAGCGTACGCGTTCCGTCACATCCCACACCAACGAGATCGTCAGATCCTTTTCAGGAATCGGCAAATTCTGAGCTGTGATAAAATATGTTTCTCCTTTACGGGTTATGGGTATGTCCTCCCAAAACATACGTTTCGGATCGCCGGAATCGCAATCGGCCAATACCCGTTCTTTGATCACTTTTCTAAAAGCAGCGTCTTCATACACCGCTTCCCAAAATACGTTCTCGTCAGCTAACGCTTCTCGCGTAGTTCGGTAGTTTTTGATAAAATTTTCATTCATGTAACTGAATTTCACTGACGGGTTCACCGAATTAACGGCAACGCCGACAGGCAGGCTGTCCATCACTTCCCAAAGCAAGGCGTCACTTTCCCGCAGCGCTTTTTCCGCTTGTTTGCGTTCTGTGATATCCTGAAAAATGGAATAAATGAGGGTTCGATTGTCAAATTGGATGGTCTTCGCGAATACATGTACATCACGGATCACGCCGCTTTTGGTGCGATGCTGCGTTTCGAAATCGTCGCTGCCTTTCATCTTTATTCTTTTCATCCGCTCAGCCGTATCTTCGGGTTTTTCCAACACTTCGTAATCGGAAATTCTCAGTTCGGCAAACTCTTCACGGGTGTAGCCCAATTGTTTATACGCCCTTTCATTACATTCGATGGTTTTACCCGTATCAATGTCGATCAAAAGAATACCGTTAGGCGACTGCTCGTGTAAAGCGCGATACCGCGCTTCTGTTTCCTTTTTTTCCTTCTCTCTTTCAATATTCGAAAGCGCATAGGATAAATCTTGCGAAAGTTCATCCAAAAGTTTCATTTCTTCACTAGTAAAAAAATCGATCCGGCCGGAGTAGAAGTTTATCGTGCCGATGGTTGCTCCCGAAACGGTAAGGGGAAATGCAGCGATCGATTTCAGGTTGAATCTGAGCACATTTTCCTTCCAGGGCGACATTTGAAACGACGTCCAGATGTCATTTAATACAACGGGCTTGCCGGTACGAAAAGAGGTTCCCGACGGGCCCTGGCCTGCAGGGGTATTCTCATCTATAGATACGGTAATGTGATCCAGGTACTCGGAGGCGACGCCGGCTTTGGAAACAGGCTCTATTAATCCGGTATGTGAATTGTGAAGCCCTATCCAACATAAACGAAAGTCGCCATGATCCACCGCTATACGGCATATATCATTTAGTAATGTGTCGCGGTCTTCTATTTTTACGATCGCCTGGTTGGCATTGCTCAGTACCTGGTAAACACGATTGAGTCTTTTGACTGCCTCTACGGACTGAACTTCAATTCTCAATTGTTTCATTCGCTGTCCGCGCCAGACAATAAAAAAAGCCGTTCCGCTGGCAATGAGAAGGGTCATCATCAGCCCAAAAATTAGAACAGCTCTTTTGGTTAAAGGTTCAAATACTTCTTCGGTATCCATTTTGGCTATGACCAGCCAGTCGGAATCGGGTATCTTTTTTACTGCGGAAAGAACCTCTTGGTCTCGGTAGTCAAGTCCTTCAATGATCCCTTCTTCTCCTCGCAGGCCGCGTGCGGCAGGAAGGTTTTTTTGTGATAAGGGGAGCCGGAATTTCATTGCGGCGTTTTTCTTGTGTCTCAGATCGTTCAAGAACAGAACCTCATCGCCATCTTTTCTGACTACTATGACTTCGGCTGTCCTGCTTTGAATAGGCCATGATTGCATAAGATCAAACAATCCGTTATGGGGATTAATGGTGAAATTGACAAGGCCGATCTTTTCTCTATGCGAAGTTGTCAATTCTAACGGAACAAAGATCTCCAGATGAATGGTAACGCTGTCGCTATGCAGGTAAAGATCGCCAAAACAAATCTTGTTTTCCCTACTACACTGAAGCGCTTTTTCGATGTGTTCATCATTCAACGTATCACGCTGTCCTGCCGTATAGAAGACTTTTCCTAAAGTATCCAGGATCGTTATGGATTCGTAATTATGGTTGGTCAAAATGGTAGAGAGCCAGTCGTCAACTTTTGATTTGTTCCCGGACAAACGCGGGTTATCGCGGTAATTCTTAGCGGCCGTAATGAACGACGTGTTGCGGTGGATAAAATTCGCTTCCGAAAACCTTTCACGGCGGAATTCGGAAATTTGTTTGGCTTTTAATTCGGCTATGGCCAGAAGTTCGTTGGTATCATCATTTCTCAGGCTTTCTTTTTCAGAGAAGTAAAGTAAAACACTGCCCCCGATGATCACGCCGCAGACAAAAAAATAAAGGAAGATCAGCATATACATCAATCGCTGATCACGGTGATGATTATCCGGCATGATAATTTCTCCTCCCCCTAATACAGTATATGTCATTGACAAAAAATGAAAAAAATAAACGTCTGTGTTTTAGACGTACTGCAACGATCGAGACATTAATTGAAAAATATTTCTGGCGATAGAGTGATTAGATGAACCCATGAGAACCCTTCCCGTGGAGTGGTTCATTGCCTCCGATAATATTCCTAATGTAAGATATTTGCTTCGCGTTGGCAAAGATTATTTTACGTGCTTATCCGGTTGGCTCACAAATGGAAAAAATCTTCAGCCTGAGCGAAGTCGAAGGCTGATTTATTGTAATTTGTCATGGTTCGACAAGTCCGTCCTGAGCCCTGCCGAAGGGCTCACCATGACGTATGTGAGTGAAGCGGATAAGCAGGTTATTTTATACCTGCCCGGCACACCCCGAAAATTTTAGATTAATTGGAGAAGAAAAATATTTTGTATGGGGCTGAAGCCCAAATTCTTTCCTTCATCTCTTGCCCCACGCTTAAGCGTGGGGCAATCGAAGTTCAATAAAAAAGGGCTTTAGCCCATAAACACTCGAGAAATTTTCTCTACTTCAACTTTTGGCCGGCAACAGACACAATAGTATGTCATTCTTGTAAGAATCGTTTGAATACAGGACTCACTATGTTTAAAAAGTATTTTTGCAAAATGGCAAACACCGTTTCACATTCTAACCTCATCCCGGTCACAAAACAATATGGATAAATTCCCCATATTACGTTGATTTTCCCTCAGTTAGGTCGGACATGTGTCATATCTAACCCATTATTATTATGCGATTTAATCTGTTAGAAAGATTAGCACGCTTTTTGTATTACTTAACCGCGGCAAATAACTACATTGAAAAATTATGAAAATACGAACAAAAATCCTGATCCTGATTTCAATAGCGAGTATGTCATTTATGGCCGCTATCCTGCTTTTGAGACACTCTCAAAATGAGAAGCTTGAGATTATTTTAGAACATCGCAGCCGTGAAAAAGAAAGACTATTTGACCGGCTGGTACAGCTTAAAGGCGAAAAACTCAAGATCATCGTCGAAAATGAATACACGATCTGGGATGAAATGGTTTCGTATATCAGGCAAGATGCCCGGCCCCGTTCTTTTGAAGAAAATGCGCTCAATACGCTGTTGTCAGACTATCAATTTGACGCAGTCTGGGTCTTTAATCCACGGTTTGATCAGATCTATTCGGTAACCGATGAAGAGATGCAGGAACTGAATACTTTTCCTTTTTCGAAAGAACAATTGACGTGGATGATGCAGAGTGACCGCAAGGTTCACTTTTTTGTTAAAACTTCGTTTGGCCTCATGGAAATTCGCGGCGCGTCGGTTCATCCTACCAACGATCCTCAAAGACAAAGCACGGACGAGGGATACCTTTTCAGCGGCATAGTATGGAACAAGGCTCATCTGGAAGAACTGGGGGAAATGAATACGGCGCAAATTTCAATTGAAGATATTTCTGCAGCCGGGACAACTGAAAATATCGAAAATAAACGTTTTGAAAACGGCGCACTGATATTGCACCGGCCGATGTACGGGTGGAATGACAGACCTTTGTCAGTTCTCCGTGTTACTTTTCCAATGTACTTGTATAATGAGATCCAGCAATCCGGGTACCGTGATCTGACATTGATCATTTTCCTTTCAGCTGTACTTCTGACCTTGTTTTTTTTACTGCTTGTTCGATGGATCCACAGACCTCTATCCTTGATCTCCGACAGCCTCATAACGGAAAATCTGAGCAGGATCAAATCTTTGATAAATACGCAGAACGAATTCGGTGAGATCAGTAACCTGATCGAACAGTTTTTCCAGCAAAAAGCGGCTTTAACGAAAGAAATTGAACAGCGGAAATTGGCTTCTAAAGAGCTTGAACTCAAATCGGCTTACCTTGACCAATTGATCGAGAATGCGCCCGAAGCGGTCGTGATAGTGGACAATACGGACCACGTGCTTAGAATTAACAGCGAATTCACGCGCATGTTTGGATATCAGGCGCACGAAGCCATTGGAAAAGATATTAACAGTTTGATCGTTCCTGAAGAATTGTCCGATCTGGCTACATTTATAAGCAATCGGGTAACTGAAGGGCAAAAAGCAAATATTGAATCCCTTCGCCGCAGAAAAGACGGATCGCTGATAGAAGTCTCCATACTCGGGGCGCCTGTGCACACCGAAAGCGGGCAGGTAGGCGTCTACGGTATCTACCGGGACATTTCCGATCGAAAAGCAATGGAAGTAAAGCTGGAGAAAAGTGAAAAATATTATCGCTCTCTTATTGAAAATTCTTTGGATGTTGTAGCCGTTCTTGATCTTGGAGGTCTTATTACTTACAACAGTCCTTCGCTGGAAAAAGCATTATCGCTGGAGCGTGATGAAATGGTAGGACAAAGCGCATTCACGCTCATTCATCCTGACGATCAATTCAAAACCAGATCGGTATTTGAAGCGGCGGCGGCCAATCCGGGATCCAACTATACCATAGAAGCGCGAGTCCGGAATAAAGATGGGACATGGGGGATTTGGCAGATCAAAGGAGTTTGTGTGACGGGTGAAGAGTCCTATATCGTTGTCAATGCTACGGACATCACGCTTCGGAAATCGGCGGAGGACAAGATCCGCCAGTTATCCGGCGCCGTAGAACAAAGCCCTGTTTCTGTGGTCATAACCGACAGGGACGGGCGCATCGAATATGTAAATCCCTGGTTCAAAGAAATAACCGGATACAGCCTGGAGGAAGCCATTGGAAAACGTCCGTCCATATTAAAATCGGGTTTTACTTCAGATTCAGAATACAAAAATCTTTGGGAGACCATCACCTCCGGCGGGCGATGGCGGGGAGAATTTCATAACCGAAAGAAAAACGGCGAATTATATTGGGAATCGGCAACGATCTCCGGGATCAAAGATGCCTCGGGGAGAATCATCAATTTTATAGCCGTCAAAGAAGATATTACCGAAAGAAAAGCGGCAGAAAAAGAGTTAATCGAAGCAAGGGAGCGGGCCGAAGCGGCGATGCGCGCCAAATCGGATTTTCTTGCAACCATGAGCCATGAGATCCGAACGCCTATGAACGGCGTAATTGGGATGACCGATTTGTTATTGGACTCCGATCTCAATCCGGAACAACGGGATTATGTGAGAACGATCCAGTCCAGCGGCGATACGCTGCTCGCGGTGATCAACGATATCCTGGATTATTCAAAGATCGATTCGGGTAAATTGGATTTGGAAAAACAGCCTTTGAACTTAATAACCGGTATTGAAACTACTCTCGATGTATTCTCAGCCAAGGCTTCCAAAAAAAACATTGAGCTGATCTATTCCATCGATCCGTTGGTTCCGGTTGATCTGATCGGCGATGAAACACGCATAAAACAAATCTTGATGAACCTGGTTAACAACGCGCTCAAATTTACCGAAAAAGGCGAAATTTTCATCTCGGTGAAACCCGGGTCTACAGCGGAAAACACCGGCGACATTGAGTTGTTGTTTAGTGTCAAAGATACCGGCATTGGTATTCCTCATGATAAAATGGACCGGTTGTTTAAATCGTTTTCGCAGGTAGAGTCGTCTACCACGCGCAAGTACGGCGGCACAGGGCTGGGCCTTGCTATTTCAGCCCGCTTGGTTCAACTGATGGGCGGGCGGATATGGGTTGAAAGCGTCGAAGGATCGGGTTCCACATTCAGTTTTACTATAAGGGTCGGTGTGAATCAGGATAGTCAATTTAAGGAGGAAATCGACATGATGATCCTAAGAAATAAACGCGTTTTGATCGTTGACGACAACCAAACGAATCGTCAGATACTGTCGTTTCAATGCAACCGGATGGCTATGGTGCCTTTTGTGACCGGAAGCCCGAAGGAGGCCATAGAATGGATCGGACACGGTCAAGGCTTTGATCTTGCCATACTGGAT
>CAZHUW010000196.1:0-6405 GCA_964535295.1 uncultured Bacteroidota bacterium | reverse complement strand
CTAAACGGCGTCGAACAGCAACAGGGTTTTCTCCACAAAGACGTTTTCAAACACACCCTGAAAGTTGTGGATAATATATCAGAAATGACCGAAGATGTCCGGCTTCGTTTTGCGGCATTATTCCATGATGTCGCCAAACCGCGCACGAAAAAATTTGTTGACGGTATCGGCTGGACGTTTTACGGACATGAAGAGGTCGGCGCACGTATGGTCAAAGGCATCGGAAAGAAATTCAAATTACCGACCGATTTTTATACCCATGTTTCCAAGATCGTCAAGCTCCACATGCGCCCAATCCAACTGGTCGATGAAGGCGTGACCGACAGCGCGATTCGGCGTTTTATTTTTGACAGCGGCCAAGAGATGGATGAATTGCTCACACTGTGCCGTGCGGACATTACATCGGGCAACAAAGAGCGTGCACGGAAACATCTGGCGAATTTCGAACACTTATTGAAGCGGGTTAGGGAAGTTGAAGAAAAGGACCGTCTGCGTGCGTTTCAGCCGCCGATTCGCGGCGATGAGATCATGACGCTTTTCGGATTGCCGCCCGGTAAAAGAGTAGGATCTTTAAAAAAAATGATCGAAGAAGCGATCCTCGACGGTGTCATTCCCAACGAATACCAGGCGGCCTATGATTATTTGATGATGCATAAAGATGATGTGCTTGTTGAAAAGCCGGGGTCCGGGATCAAAGAGTAGCGTATGACCGATGAAAAAATTAATCCTTATTTTCTCGATTTTGTCGGTGTTGGCCGGATGCCGTTCGAAAAAGCATTTAGGAGAAGAGTACCCTTATCGCCGCGGTTTTGAATTTGTTTTGTGGGGGGCTCCCGTTTCCGCAGTCGATTCGGCCCTTGCGAAAGATTCGCTCTGGAAAAAAATGTCAAGCGTAGACAATTCAGATACCGGCGGTAAGATTATGGTGGTCAGGGATACGTTGAGAGAATATTACCTGGAGTTCGACCGAAAAGGCCGGTTTTTTATGATGAATTATATTTCAGACAGCCGCGATTTAGATACGGCACGAAGCCGTCTGAAAAGATATTACGGTGAGCCGGAACGGAAGGAAAAGGAGGGTCTAAATTATCAAGAACAGCTCTGGAAGATCGAGGCCGATTCGGTTCATTTGGAGATTCAAATGCTGATCACACAACATCAATATGCGCTGAGGGTCATAAACAAAAACATAAAGTGATCTAATGAAGAAATTAGTATTGTTCGATATTGACGGCACCCTGATTCTTTGCGGCAAAGCGCCAAGGCGCGCGATCACCGAATCCATGAGATCTGTTTTTGGAACAGCAGGCAACGTCGACAGTTATTCTTTTTCAGGTAAAACCGACAAACAGATCATTTACGACGTGATCACCGGCGCGTCGGTCAGCGAAGACACGGTACATGAGAAGATGCAGGAGACGATCGACGGCTACATTACCCGTCTGCATGCAACGTTGGAACCCGCGGACGTCAAGACTTTGGAGGGTATCACCGCGCTTTTAGAGCATTTGCAGGAGCATGAGCACGCGGTACTGGGTCTTCTGACCGGCAACGTGGCCAAAGGAGCTGAGATCAAGCTGGCCAGAGCCGGATTGCACAAGTATTTTTTTGATGGCAAAGATGCCTTGGGCGCATTTGGGAGCGATTCTATGAGACGCGATGACCTGCCTGCCATTGCGGTTGAGAGGGCCTATGTGCGAACCGGCCGGCTATTCAAAGAAAAGGACATTGTGATCATTGGCGACAGTCCATACGATATTACATGCGGCAGAGAGCTCAACGCGCGGTCGATCGCTGTTGCAACCGGATGGCACACGGCGGATGAGTTACGGAAATATGAACCGGATTATTTATTTGACAATTTCAGCGCAACGCATGAGGTCGTCCGCGCTATTCTTAATTAAATCCAAGGAACGCATTTGAATAATAAACGAAGAAAAAAACCGCTGGAATTCGCAAAAAAACCTGAATTCAAATTCACATTTGACGGGTATGATGCGATACGACCGGAACTGATCGAGACCTTTGCTTATGAAAATCCTGCTCAACGGAACGAAGTTACGGTTGAAACGGATGAATTCACTGCCGTTTGTCCCTGGTCGGGATTGCCTGATTTTGCAAAGATCACGGTCAAGTATGTTCCATTGAAAGATATCATAGAGCTAAGGTCTTTCAAGTATTATCTCTACAGTTACCGAAATGTCGGGATATTTCAGGAGCATCTCACGGTGCGCATTCTGAACGATCTCGTAAAAGCTTGCGCCCCCATGGAAATGACCGTGATCACCGATTATAATATTCGCGGCGGTATTCATACTGTTTCACAGGCGTTCTATAAGAAAGCCAAAGGAAAAAAGGGATCATGATTCAAAAGACAGCTGCATCAAAAATCCTTGTTGTAGATGACAGTAAAGAAATGGTTTTGCTCGTCACCGAGATCCTTCAAGATAACGGGTATATCACGATTGCAGCCAATAACGGCATGGAAGCGCTTACCAAAGTTGAGTCCGAAGACCCTGATTTAATTCTGCTTGATGCTTTGATGCCGGCCATGGACGGCTATGAAGTGACGCGGATTCTTAAGACACAGGATAAGACCCGGTTGATACCGATCATAATGCTTACCGGTTTATCGGATTTCAACGATAAAATGAAAGGCATCGAATTAGGCGCCGATGACTTCATTGTCAAACCTTTTAATCCTATTGAATTGCTGACGCGTGTGAAATCACTGCTCAGGGTCAAGCAGTACACGGATGAACTTGAGAACGCAGAAACGGTGATATTCAGCCTGGCGCTTGCCGTGGAGGCAAAAGATGCTTACACCGAGGGTCATTGCAACCGCTTGTCCTATTACGGCGCACGGCTGGCCGAACATATCGGATTGGCGCCCGATGAGATCAAAGCGATCCGCCGTGGCGGCATATTACATGATATCGGAAAGGTGGCAATCGATGAACGGATATTGTGTAAACCGGGATCCTTGACAGAGGAAGAATTTGCAGCCGTAAAACAACATCCCATCATTGGTGAAAATATTTGTAAGCCTCTCCGATCCCTGAGCAATGTATTGCCGATTATCCGAAGCCACCAGGAACGTTGGAACGGCGCCGGATATCCGGACGGCCTGAAAGGAGAGCAGATCCCTATTACGGCACGCGTGGTCATGACCGTCGATCTTTACGACGCATTGACAACGAACCGCCCTTACCGAAAGGCTCTGCCCGAAGAACAGGCGTTTGACATCATGCGCGCTGAAACCGCAAAAGGGCTCTGGGATCCCGGCCTGATGCACCAATTTATACACATGGTAAAGAATAAAATGGTCGATAAATTGTCCCATCCTTAACCCTAAATTAGGAATCGCCGTGATAAAAAAACGCGCCAAACACGAACCGAATAATCATCGTCACATGGACGATCTGTCAGAAACGCAGGACAAATCCTACCGGAAGGAAGAACCCTGGAGGCTTTTTCGCATCATGGCCGAATTTGTAGAAGGGTTTGAATCGATGGAAAAGGTCGGTCCGGCTGTGTCGATCTTCGGGTCTGCCCGAACGGACCGGACTTCCAAGAACTATAAGATAGCCGAAGCGCTTGGAAAAGAGCTATGCAAGGCGGGCTTCGCCGTTATCACTGGCGGCGGGCCGGGGATCATGGAGGCCGCAAATAAAGGCGCTCATTCCGTTGGCGGGAAGTCGGTAGGATTGAGTATCGACCTGCCGTTTGAAACAAAGTCAAACGATTTTCTTAATATGGAGATATGGTTTAATTATTTTTTTGTCAGAAAAGTAATGTTTGTCAAATACGCCAAAGGATTCGTCGTATTACCCGGCGGATTCGGTACGTTGGATGAATTTTATGAGGCGTTGACGCTGATCCAAACCGGAAAGATCAAACCGTTTCCGGTGGTGTTGATCGGCAAAGAATATTGGGGTGAGTTATTGGGCTGGATGAAAAACACGATGTTAAAAGAGAAGAACATTCATCAGAACGATCTGAACCTGTTTCAGATCACGGACGATGCCAAAGAAGCCGTGCGTTTCATCAAGGATTTTTACAAGAAAAAAAAGTAATTTTAGGCCACGCAGACGCAAAGACACAAAGTATTCTGCACCATTCTTTATCTGGAGTTTTAGTGTCCTGACGGCCAAGGTTGCTTGAAAAATTACAAGGGAGTTTATATGAGTGAGCAGAAAAAAGAACTGGAGCGGAAAAAAGTATTTCAGACGGATTCCGGAATTGAGATACCGCGGTTTTTAAAGAATCATCCGATAGAGTACGATACACAATTAGGCGATCCGGGAAAATTTCCCTATACGCGCGGCGTACAGCCGACCATGTATCGCGGGCGGTTCTGGACCATGCGGCAATACGCCGGGTTTGGTAACGCGGAAGAATCGAACAAACGTTACAAATATCTGTTGTCGCAGGGAACGATGGGGTTATCCGTCGCATTCGACCTGCCGACGCAAATCGGTTATGATTGCGACCATTCGCTGGCGGACGGCGAAGTGGGCAAGGTCGGCGTTTCGGTATCGTCCCTCGAAGATATGGAAGTTTTGTTCGACGGTATTCCTATGGATAAGATCAGTACATCGATGACGATCAATTCTACGGCTGCGATATTGCTGTGTTTGTATATTGCCGTTGCAAAGAAACAAGGGGTCGACGTTCGAACATTGTCCGGAACTATTCAAAACGATGTGCTGAAAGAATATATCGCCCGCGGGACTTATATTTATCCGCCGAAACATTCTATGCGCATCATTACGGATATTTTCAAGTATTGCACCAAAGAACTGCCTAAATGGAATATGATCTCGATCAGCGGGTATCATATCCGGGAAGCCGGTTCCACGGCAGTGCAGGAATTAGCTTTCACCTTTTCCAATGCGATCTCGTATGTTCAGGCGGCGCTCGATTCAGGGCTGGATGTAGACCAATTCGCCTCACGTCTCAGTTTTTTCTTCAATGCGCATAACAATTTCTTCGAGGAGATCGCGAAATTCCGCGCGGCACGGCGCATCTGGGCCAGGATCATGAAGGAACGATTTTCCGCCAAAGATCCCAAGAGCATGACTCTGCGTTTTCATACGCAGACGGGCGGATCGACACTGACGGCGCAGCAGCCGTATAATAATATTTCCCGTGTGACGATCCAGGCGCTGGCTGCGGCGCTCGGAGGAACGCAAAGCCTGCACACCAACGGATTTGATGAAGCGTTGGCGCTGCCGACGGAAGCTTCGGCCGAGATCGCGCTGCGTACGCAGCAGATCGTGGCCAATGAAAGCGGCGCGGCGGATACCGTCGATCCGATGGCGGGCAGTTATTATGTCGAGATGCTGACGGACGAAATTGAAAAACGTGTTTTTGACTATATCAAAAGGATCGACGAATCGGGCGGCGCTATCCGGGCGATCGAATCGGGGTTCTTCCAAAATGAGATCGCATCCGCAGCATATCAATACCAACGCTCGATAGAAAAGAAAGAGCGTATCATTGTCGGCGTCAACGAGTTCATTTCCAACAGGGAATCGCATCCGGATATCATGACGATCGATACCAAAATGGAAGCCGTTCAGAAGCAGAAGATCGCCGCGCTCAGAAAAAAACGCGATAACGCGAAAGTTCAGGCCAACCTGGACAAACTTGCCGCCGCATCAAAGTCGGATATCAATCTTCTGCCCGTAATTTTGGATTGCGTGGAATCTTATGCGACCTTGGGCGAGATCGCTGATGTCATGCGGAAAGTATTCGGGGAATACCAGGCAGGATAAACTTTTTTTATGGTTCTGTTAAGGATCGTATAGGGATTCAAAAACCATGAAATTTGACGTTAAATCCTATATTGGTACATGTGTAAAAATTCGATTTCTTGTATCAAAGTTCGACTACACTTGGGATGGTCAGCTTTTGATATCTCACTAAAATAGAAATCCCGCTTAATTCTGTTTTTTCCATGTGGCAAACCATCATTCATGTGGTACTTCTCTTCTCAGCTATCATGCTGGCTTATTCTGAAAAACTCTTACATGAAAAACACGGTTAGCTGTAAATTTGAGGCAGTCGTAGAAAGGCGGTTCAGGTTCTGAACCGCCTTTTTCATGTACATCTCCCCGTAAAAGTGATTGACAAATGAGCATGCGCGACTTACATTTAATGTAACAAGTCCCCAAACTTTCGTACATTTTTACCGTTAATGATAGTGCATCGCGATTTACCGCCGCCGATCCAATAAGACTATTTCTGAACATGACATTAAATTTTGCGACGTGGTCGTAATAAAGAACTGTGTAATAAAACCGATAAATACCCTAAGAAGGAAGGAGTCGACGATGTTTCTGAAACTTCTGTTCTTGTTCATAGCCGTTTGCCCGTCTGCCTGCACTTTTTCGCAGCAGG
>CAZHUW010000195.1:4291-6478 GCA_964535295.1 uncultured Bacteroidota bacterium | reverse complement strand
CCGTCCATCAGCCGTTGCCAAATACCCGTCTGTCCTAGGATCTCCGGTACCGGGGAAAACGGCGATCGGATTTTTTCGGTTTAGCATATTTAATATCTCCAGATATGCGGTTGCCCGGTAATGCTCAAAAAGTCCGAAGTGTTTTGATATCTTGGCGTCGATGCTGATGGTTGCAGGGGTTCTTCCCGAATTGCGGGAGTATCCTGTATACCCATCCGGAATAATTCCTGTGATTCGATATCTGGTTACGGGTGTTGGTGTATAAGGAAATCCGTTCGCCACATTGGCCATAATAAAAAAATTCATATTCTCTAATGGATGCATTCCGGCCACAATGGGTCCTTCGTTTGGTTGAAGTTGCAGGTCTGCAAAACACTTGATCGTCCACCTTTGTTCATCGGGGGATGGCGCCGTTGTCTGGCTCTGTCCCTCGTAAACCCAATCAGGACTGAATCCCACTTCTGTCTCTGCAGATGTTAAATTTGATTTTAGATGGGTTGCAAAAATTCCCCCACTAAAATTATCAAAAAATTTCTTTTCTAAACGAATATTAAACCCTGAGACTTGTACCGAGCCCTCATTAGCCAACGTCGCCAATTGATTTGGGTTATTGACAGCCAGACCCCTCAGGATTACTCCGGTGACATCATTCCGAAAATAAGAGAGATCCGCTGAAAGATCATTTCCGTTTGAGTAATTGAGTCCAATTTCAATAGCTTCTGTCTTTTGCGGCCTAAGTGAAGAATTGGGAATGTATTGTAAGAACGGCGGGCTGAATGTCTGTTCTTCCAGTTGATGGTTACTCACCAGGATGTTTTGAAAAGCCGTCATCTGGTAGAACTTTCCATAATTGGTACGGGCAACAATGTTTTTGCTGAAATCTGCCGCCACAGCGATCCTGGGACTCCACCTCAAATACGTCTTACGCATATTTTGCATTTGAGGGATAGCTGAAACATCGGAACCGGTCATCGAAATAAAATCTTTGTTCAGGTCGGAGCTCTTGTACCAGTAATTGGAGAAAGTATAATCTTTCACGCCGTTATTGAAGTAATCGACCCTGATGCCTCCGTGAAAATGAAAACTTTTAAAGGAATAATGATCTTGAACGTAAACGTAACTCATCACAGGTTTCTTGGGTCCATCAAAACTATATGGGATATCCGAGTTTAGATGTTTTACCTCATAGTACGAGTCCGGATAATTGCCAACCAACGTAACCTCATATCCATAAATGTTACTTGCACCTGAAATCGGATTGTCAACATCATTGATCGAAAGCAACCGTTCCGAATGTTGTTGAGTTCCTATCCCGAGTTCCAATAGATGATCCTTTTGCCATTGCCAGTTCCAATCGATATTTGCGGATAGAACTCTGGATTCGCTTCTTTGATAATAAGAATAACCGTGGTCGATATCGAAAATAAGATTATCATTATGATAAGTAGTATAGCCGGTATTGCCGCTCCAATAATCACTTAGATGAACAATCGCACCACTGCCCTGGCTGAATAAATTACGTTGGGTCAATTCGTTATCTGAAGAGTAATAACTGAGTCTTCCCTGTAAAAACATTTTCCCGGAAAGAAAATATTTTGCAGATATGCCTGTTGATGTAGTGGACCGTTCACGATGAGGCACTAACTGAGGACTAAAAAGGTAAGAAGTAGTAAACGTGTTTCGTTTTTCAAAAGCGTAAAGGATCGTCAGATCAACCTGCAGGGACGGAAAGGGTGTGTAAGAGACGTTGCCATATAGATTGGTCAATTGCTCGGAATTGGCGCCATCCGGGCGCGCGCCTTTTTTGTAAATAAGTCCGCCGTTGCTCTTGGTACGGAAAAGCACGGTGTCGTTTTTTAGAGGATCCCAATAATTAGCGAAGACTCCGTCCCGGCTCAATTTGAAGACGGGGTGCCCGAAGACACCCGGATCGGCATCGTCGGTTGTGGAGAATTCTCCCGCCGCGAAGAACCGGAGCGAATTCTTGATGATCGGCCCGCTCACCGTTGCGTTGAAGATGTTACGACCGTAGGACTCTGAACCCAAAGCCGAGGCTGCAGCGTCGGTAAGGAGTTCCGCAGAGCTGGTGAATGTATCTCCGCCGCGCTTGGGAACAATCTGCACCATACCCGTGCCGAATTGCCCGTATTTGGCGTCGTAACCTCCGGTATTCACCGTCACCAGATC
>CAZHUW010000195.1:0-4191 GCA_964535295.1 uncultured Bacteroidota bacterium | reverse complement strand
ATCCCGATAATGAGAAATTCGCCGTTCTCGCCGGTAATTGCGGTGATCAGGCTTCCGGTGAGACGGATTGTAACGCCGGGCAAAGGATCACCTGTATCTTTATCCATGACTTTACCTTTAAGACGCCCGCTGACCCCGGCAAATGCGGATGCAAAGGGTGTTATAGTCAAAAAAATTGCTAAGGTGACGATGCATAAATTTTGTATGGTAATTCTCATAAGTTGCTCCGCATTAGATTTTAGGATGGATTGCATAAGACTTGCGTTAGAGTAGAAGTGCGCTACGACGTCAAAAAATTGCAAAATTTTTTACAAAAATCAAGGGAAGTTAATTGTGTAACAAGGCTTCGAAGCCCCGTAAAGTCTATAAAACGGATCGTCCGTAAAAAAATTGAAATAAAATTTGACAATATGAGGCGAGTTATATAGATTAGCCGCCATTATACACGACCTTACATTGTGAAAGTTTGAGCGAAGAGTGAAATCCGTCATTTCATCCTACATTACTTTAACCAAGCCGACCATTATGCTGCTGGTGCTCTTTACGGGCGCAACGGCCTTATTTGTTGAAGGCAGTATGGTGCATGAACCGGTTCGGTTCCTTCTGGTGATGCTGGGATTGTACCTGACAGGCGGATGCGCCAATGCGCTCAATCAGTATTTTGAACGCAATATCGACGCGAAAATGGATCGAACGAAAAAACGCCGCCCGCTGCCTATGGGTGAGATCGGCGCGATGCACGCATTGATCTTTTCCGTTATGATCGGCGTCACCGGGGTTTTGATATTCGCTTTTGTTTTTAATTTTCTCACGGCGATCCTTTCATTGGCAACGATCCTGTTCTACAGTTTGTTCTATACGTTATATCTGAAGCCTAACACGCCTCAGAATATTGTTATCGGCGGAGCGGCCGGAGCGATGGCACCGGTGGGCGCATGGGCCGCCGCAACGGGCCATATGGCGGTCGCGCCGTGGATCATGTTTGCGATCGTGTTCTTATGGACGCCGCCGCATTTCTGGGCACTGGCGCTTTTCTGCAAAGACGATTATATCAAGGCAAAACTGCCCATGATGCCCGTGGTCAAAGGCGACGACCATACGCTCCGGCAGATGTTCGTCTATACGCTGGCCCTGGTCGCTATGAGTCTGGCGCTGATCTATTTTCAATCCGGCATTTTGTACGGCATGGCGGCGATCGTGCTGGGGTTTTTCTTCATCAAAAAGGCTTATCATGTGATGAGGATCAAATCGGAAAAACTGATACGTGGACTTTTCGGTTATTCGATAGTATATCTTTTTGCGTTGTTCTTTGCCATGATCATTGACAGTCTGATAGGCGTGAAGATTTAGAAAACGTCCCGGCTGAAAAAATTGTCAGCAATATGTAAAATTGTCTTGCATGTTTTCAGGTCGGACAATATATTTTGACCCGTTTGCATTTTTGTTCTCTGCAAACGGCCATATCAGAATTCAATCTTATTCAAGAATAATCTTATAAATCGCCTTCCGTCATTGAACAAGCAAAGTCAACACGCGCCGAATTTCGTTTTGTTATGAGCGTGTTATGTAAATTTTTGTGAAAGTTGTAACTTTAAGGAGATAGAACGTGCCTCAAATATTTCCAAAATCAGCGAATAAGCTTCCCCTGATAACGCTTGTGGCTGTTCTGGTACTGGGCGGCGCGCTGACCGGCTTCTTCTGGTATTTTGCCTCGCCGAAATTTACCGATGTCGGTTATCGTCCGAAACAACCCATTCCATACAGTCATAAACTGCATGCCGGCGATCTCGGCATGGACTGCCGGTACTGTCATGTCGGCGTCGAAAAATCAGCGACCGCGATGGTGCCGCCGACCGCGACGTGCATGAACTGCCATAATCTGATCCTTCCTCAGAGCGAAAAACTTCTGCCGCTGCGTGAGAGCTGGACCAACGGAACGCCGGTCGAATGGGTCAAAGTGCACAAAACGCCGGACTACGCCTACTTCAATCATAGTATTCACGTCAACCGCGGTATCGGATGCGAATCCTGCCACGGCAACGTCGCGCAGATGGAAGTGGTCGAACAGAAACAGCCGCTCAGTATGGGATGGTGTTTGCAGTGTCATCGTAACCCCGATATGTTCTTACGCGATCTGAACAAGGTTAAAGTGACCGATATGGATTGGACCCCGCCCAAAGATCAACTCGCATTTGCAGAAAAAATTAAAAAAGAAAAACGTATTGCTCCACCGGAGGATTGTTCCGCATGTCATCGATAAACAAAAAAAATATGATGGTACAGAACGGCAAAGAATACTGGCGCAGTCTAGATCAGCTCGCCGATACGCCGCAATTCAAAGAATTTGTAGAACGCGAATTTCCCGAGAATGCCTCGGAAATGACGAATCCCGTGACCCGTCGTAATTTTCTCGGGCTCATGGGCGCATCGATCGCTCTTGCCGGACTCGCGGGCTGTCGCAGGCCGGTCGAAAAGATCATTCCGTATGTGATCAAACCCGAGGAGATCGTGCCGGGTGTTGCCGAATGGTATGCGACCGCCATGCCGCTGGGATTGAATACCTACGGCGTGCTCGCCAAGAGTCACGAAGGCCATCCGACGAAGATCGAAGGAAATGAAAAACATTCTTCGTCGTTGGGTTCGTCCAATGCATTTATGCAGTCTGCGATATTGGGATTATATGATCCCGACCGTTCCAAATTCATCCTTCAGAATAAAGAAGAAAAAACGTGGAACGATTTCGTTACGTTCTGGCGCGGCCTATATGAGCAATATAAAACCTCCGGCGGTGAAGGCCTCGCGCTTTTGAGCGAATCATGGTCGTCGCCGAGTCTGGCCCTGCTTCAGGCGCAATTTCAGAAAACATTCCCCAAAGCCAGCTGGGTGACTTACGAACCCGTCAGCGATGAGAACATGTATGAAGGCATTAAAGCCGCGACGGGAAAATATTATCAGCCCGTGTTTGCGTATGATAAGGCTCAGGTCATTTTATCATTAGATTCGGATTTTCTTTATACCGGATCGGACAATGTCACCGCTGCCAGAGGATTTGCCGATGGCCGCCGTATGAAAACCGAAAACGACAAAATGAACCGCCTCTACGTCGTCGAAAGCGTATTTTCGATCACCGGCGGTATGGCCGATCACAGGTTAAAATTACAGAGCCGGCAGATCGGGGCATATACGGCGGCCTTAGCGAAAGAACTCACCATGCAGGGCGCAGCCGTCGAAGGCGCGTCGGGATTCAACTCCGGTAATTTCGATCAAAAATGGATCAGCGCCGTTGCGAAAGATCTCATCCGATCACGCGGTAAATCGCTGGTCGTTGCCGGCGCGCGCCAGCCGGCTTCTGTTCATGCGCTCGTTTATGCCATCAACTCTGCGCTGAATAATATCGGAAGCACGATCAGTTATCGTGAAATGAAAGATGCCGCATTGCCTCACCGCGCGGCTTTTACGGCTCTGGTAAAGAAGATGCATGACAGCAACGTGACCACTTTGGTCATCATGGGCGGCAACCCGGTTTATAATGCGCCCGCCGATCTGGAATTTGCATCGGCAATGGAGAAAGTTGGTAATACGATTCACTTGAGCGCGTACATGGACGAGACTTCTTCTCTTGCGAAGTGGCACGTTCCTCAGGCGCATTTCCTCGAAAGCTGGGGCGATGTGCGTTCTTCGGACGGTTCGCTCAGCATCATACAGCCTTTGATCGAGCCGCTTTTCGGCGGAAAATCACCGGTTGAATTCCTGAGCCTGATTGCAAAGGCCGCAGATGAACGCGGGTATGATACCGTTCGCGAGAACTGGAAGGCCATCATCAAGGGCGACTATGAAAAATCGTGGCGCTTGTTGCTGCACGACGGCGTTCTGGCGAACAGCGCCTTGCCGTTGTCTGCACCGAAAATAGATGTCAAATCGTACGGCAGTTTTCTTTCCGCCAATCCGTTTGCTACGGATGCCGCGGCGCCGGGTAATCTCGAAATCGTATTTCAATATTCGTCGTCCACGTTCGACGGCCGGTTTGCCAATAACGGCTGGCTGCAGGAATTACCCGATCCGGTGACCAAGATCACCTGGGATAATGTGGCTGCGATCAGTTTTGCGACCGCTAAGGAACTTGGATTGAATAATCAGGTGATCAAAGGCACCAACGAACAACCGATGATCAAATTGCAGTATGACGGGCGT
>CAZHUW010000194.1:0-6559 GCA_964535295.1 uncultured Bacteroidota bacterium | reverse complement strand
CCTGCGCCTTCATTTTGGTGTCTTTGATCGTGGCAACGATCTTTTTTGCATTCTCCTGCTCTATGCCTTGTTGGAGTTTGATCTTCATCCGAACCGTTCCGCCGGTCGCCTCTTCCTCTTTGCCGTATTTTAAGGCTTTGATCGGAATGCCGCGTTTGATCATTTTATTCTGCAGAATATCGATGACGGATTTCAGCTTGAAATCGTCGTCGGATAGAACGGTGATCTCTTCCTTTCCGAGTTCGATCGAACTCTTACTGCCTTTAAAGTCGTAGCGGGTCTCGATCTCCTTCGTGGCCTGCTGGATCGCGTTCGTCATTTCCTGCATATTGATCTTGGAAACGATATCAAAGGAATGCATGTCAGCCATAATGATTCTCCGAAAGAAAAATTTTGTTCTGAATAACGTGATAAATAAGAAAAACGGGGGTCATTTGCAAGAATCAGTTTGAGTGAGAAAACATAAAACACTTTGCCACAGAGAGCGCCGAGGAAATTTTATCAAATCGAATTCAGTTTTTTCTCTATGCACTCTGTGGCGAAAAATAAATTTAAGAAAATTCAGTTTCAACTTTTACAAAAACTTCGTCGTTCTCGATCTCGACATCGTATTGCCGCAGTTTCACCATTGGTTTGCCGAGGCATTCCCCGGTGGTCATGTCGTATTCCCAGCCGTGCATTTTGCAGGTGAGCTTGGTGCCAACCAGTTTCCCGGTTGTGACCAGAGGCGCTTTCATGTGCTGACATAAGCCGTCCACGGCCCTGATCTGACCGCCGATGTTAAATACGGCAATTTGGCGGGCGAGAACTTTGATCGCTTTGGCGGAACCTTCGGATAATTCGGATAATTTACAGACACGGAATTTCTTCATGATGAGAAGATGTTCTATTGTTATTCAAAATATTCGTCGATCAGATCCTGGAATTGTTCTTTAAAACGTACCGATTCCCAGGCCTTATCTTTCATGAGTTTTTCTTTTTTAGCGAAACCGTTCTCTAAAGCTTCTTCTAAGACCCGGAAAGCATCGTATTCTTTTTTCATCAGCATATGTATGGAGGCGATCTGGTATAAATAGTCCGGATTATCCGAATCCAGCATTTCCGCCTTTTTAAAATAATCCATAGCTTTGTCCAATTGGCCGCTGTTGACATAGATCAATCCGAGATTGTAATAAGCCTCGGCAAAACCCGAATTGATCTGTATCGCTTTTTCAAAATTCTCCCGCGCTTTGTCACCTTTGTTCTTGATCACATAAAAAAGACCCAGCGTATTGAATGTCTCCTCATCGGCATCTTTAGATTTTTTGATCTTTTCGTATTCGTCCACCGCATCATCCAGTTCATTCAGTTTAATATACGTGTTGGCCAAAGCTTTTCGGGCATCGGTGTATTTTTTGTCTTTACTGATCGCCTTCTTAAAGGAATCTCTCGCTTGTTTAAGGTTTTTTTTGTCACCGAGCTGATAAGCCGTCAATCCTTTGGTATAAAATTCATACGCCTTGGCATTCTTGGTGCCGTTTTTCTTGAATTGTTCGATCTTTGAAACCTGAGATTTGGTGATTGTGACGTCAAAACTTTTCAGGATGTCCTGTATCAGCGCATCATAGAGTTCAAAAATATTATCAAGATGGTCCGAATGGGTAAATGTGTGCTTTGCGTCTACCGCGCCGGACTCAACATCCACGATGCGCGCCGTGACGGCGATATTTTCGTTGACCACCTGGTAACTGCCTATGAGCAATTTGCCGGCGGACAGCACCTGGCCGATCTTGACGGAGGAATTTTGATCGGCGATATCGCTCATCTGGAAATTCTGCTCGGTCAGGACCTTTTCCATTTGGATCCGCTCAACGACCTTCAGTGAACTGATCTTACCGAGGCCGTTGGTGATCTGTTCGGCCAATCCCTGTGCAAGCCAGTCTTCTTCAGGATTTTTGGTGATGTTCTCGAAAGGCAGAACGGCGATCGTGATCTTTTGGGGTTTCGATTCTTCCTGGGCGAAAATTTGCAATGTTGTCAGGAGTAACAAACTCAAGATTATTTTCATGTGAATTCCTTTAGTAAAACATTTTAACACGGAGACACGGAGAACACGAAGATTAATATAATTATTAATATAATAAATTTCTCCGTGCTCTCTGTGCCTCCGTGGTTCGAATTATTCTGTATAAGTAAATTAGAACACTTGCAGAACCATGCACTTCAAATACTCTGTCTCGCGCATGGATAGCAGAACCGGATGATCTTTCGCCTGGGTTTTGTTTTCTAATAAAATTGCATTTTTTCCGGCCCCGTATAAACCCTGGAAGACGATGTTACGGAATGTCTCCGGATCGATCACGTGGGAACAACTGCAGGTAAACAGTATTCCGCCTTCATCCAGCGCTTTGGCGGCGCGCCGGTTGATCTCGCGATAGCCTTTGATAGCGTCTTTTATTTGGGTACGGGATTTAGCAAAAGCCGGCGGGTCCAGAATGATGACGTCAAATTTTTCTTTTGCTTCATTGATCGCTTTCAGTTCGTCAAAAACGTCCGCTTGCTTGAAATTACAGTTCTTGATCCGATTGATCTCCGCATTATCACGGCATTGTAAAATGGCCGATTCGGATTTGTCCAGGCCGGTAACCTGCCGTGCTCCAAAGCGCGCCGCATTCAGGCTCCAGCCGCCGACGTAACAAAAACAATCGAGTACTCTTTTATTCTTAACGTATTTTTCCGTGGAAATATGATTTTCTTTCTGATCAAGGAAAAAACCGGTCTTTTGCCCGTTCATCAGGTCCAGTTTATATTGAAGTCCTTCGATATTTACTGTAACAAACTCCGGGAGGTCGCCATACAAAACTTCTTTTTTAAGTTCGAGATGTTCGAGCTGTCTAACCTGCGTATCGAGGCGCGCAACAATGGCTTTGGGGTTGAAATGTTTTTTCAACACTTCGACGATAAGAGGAAGGTGGACCTCCATGCCAAACGCCGTGCTCTGAATGACCAGATAATCTTCATATTTGTCCACCACAAGCCCCGGGAGGCCGTCGCTTTCGCCGAATACCATGCGGAAACTGTGTGAACCCGGATAGTCGAAAAGCCTCTTTGAATAAGCTGCCTGGATACGTTTTTCAAAGAAAACAAAATCGATATTTTCGGGTATGCGCGACAGAACGCGGACGCTGATCAGGGAATGCGGATTCACATAACCGATGCCGATGAAAGCCTGTTCGGAGTTGCGTATTTCTACAATTTCACCGGGCTCGTATTCTTTCAGGTTGCTTTTGATCTCGTTGCTGAAGATCCAAAGATGCCCGTTTTGTATGCGGCGCTCTTGTTCGGGTTTAAGCGTAATGGGTTTCACAAATAGAACACGGATAAAACGGATTGTGGGGATTTACACGGATTTGATTTTCTTTTTGTCATTTGTAAATATCTTGCGGTTAAATGCCGGTTTTTTGCCAAAATTCAAAAGTAAACCAACTTCAATATTCGTAGCTTTGAGATAATTAATTAACTGAAATTCATGTTCCTTTGCTATCGATTCTGCAGCTTTGAGTTCAATAATAACACAGCCATTAACTGTAATATCAGAAAAATATTCGCCGACGATTTGTCCGTTATAGAATACTTTGATTGGTTTTTGTTTTTCGCATGATAAGTTTGCGGAACTTAATTCAAAAATTAAAGCGTTTTCATAAACCTTTTCTAGAAAACCAAATCCAAGTTCATTGTATACTTTATAGAAAGCTTTAATGATCTTATCAGTAATGTCTTTATGCAGCAGGTCCATTATCCGTATCAATCCGTTATATCAGTGTCATCCGTGTTCGAATCTCTGAAGACAGCAAAAAAGGCGAACCCATGTTATCAAATAAAAATTGATTTTGCAAATCCTAATTGATATATTGGCGCGCATAAAAAAATTAACACAGGAGTCAGGCAAACAAAAGTTCATGGCGATAGAAAACATACGAAATTTCTGTATTGTAGCGCATATAGACCACGGGAAATCCACGCTGGCCGACCGTTTACTTGAATACACACACACGATCAACAAACGCGAGATGCATAACCAGGTTCTGGACAACATGGACCTTGAACAGGAACGAGGCATCACCATCAAGGCGCATGCGATCCGCATGGATTATACCGCCAAAGATAAAAAAGAATACATCTTGAATCTCATCGATACGCCCGGCCATGTGGACTTTACGTACGAAGTTTCCAGAAGTTTAGCTGCGTGCGAAGGCGCGATCCTGGTCGTGGATGCGTCGCAGGGAATCGAAGCGCAGACGATCAGTAATTTGTACCTGGCGATCGATGCGGGACTGCATATCGTTCCGGTGGTCAATAAGATCGACCTGCCCAGCGCACAGCCCGAAGAGACGTGTCAGGAGATTATTGACCTGATCGGATGTAAACGCGAAGACATCGTTCTGGCAAGCGCAAAAGCGGGTATCGGCATCGAAGAGATCCTCGAAAAGATCGTCAGTGATATACCGCCGCCGACCGGCGATCCGAATAAACCTCTTCAGGCGCTGATCTTTGATTCCGTATTCGATCCGTTTCGCGGCGCAATTGCTTATGTGCGCGTATTTCAGGGTGAATTGCCCAAGAACACGCATTTGAAGTTCTTTTCCAATGATAAGCATTACGATGCCGACGAGGTCGGATATCTGCGCATGGACAAGATCAAATCGGATAAATTATCCATCGGCGAAGTAGGGTATGTGGTCGCCAACGTGCGCGAGATCAGCGATATCCGCGTCGGAGATACGATCACGAATTCCGAAAATCCTGCCGCCGTGCCGCTGGAAGGTTACAAGGACATCAAGCCCATGGTGTTCAGCGGAATCTATCCGACCGACAGCGATGACTTTGAGGAATTGCGTCACTCGCTGGAAAAACTTAAGCTCAACGATTCGTCTTTGATCTACGAACCGGAAACGTCCACTGCGCTCGGGTTCGGATTCCGCTGCGGCTTTCTCGGGCTGCTTCATATGGAGATCGTGCAGGAACGTCTGCATCGTGAATTTAACATCAATATGATCACGACCGTTCCAAGCGTGCGCTACCAGGTGTACAAAACAGACGGTTCGATGGTCGAGGTCAGCAATCCGTCGCTCATGCCGTCGCCGGGCGTGATCGAACATGTGGAAGAGCCTTATATCAAAGCGCAGATCATTACGCCGACGGAATTCATCGGCAATATCATGAGCCTCTCCATGGAACGCCGCGGCATTTACCGGAACACCAATTATATTTCACCGACGCGTGTGGATCTTGCGTTTGAATTCCCGCTGTCCGAGATCGTTTTTGATTTTTATGATAAATTGAAATCCTGTACGAAGGGTTACGCTTCGTTCGATTACGAATATATCGGTTTCAAAGAAGGCAATCTGGTCAAACTGGATATTCTGATCAACGGCGATCCGGTGGATGCGTTTTCCGGTATTATCCATAGAGATAAAGCGTACGAATGGGGCCGTAAGCTCTGCGAAAAACTCAAAGACCTTATTCCGAAGCAAATGTTTGAAGTTATCGTTCAGGCTGCGATCGGTTCCAAGATCATCGCGCGGGATTCGATCCGCGCCATGCGTAAAGACGTAACGGCCAAATGTTACGGCGGCGATATTTCGCGTAAGCGCAAACTGCTTGAGAAACAAAAAGAAGGTAAGAAACGAATGAAACAGGTTGGAAAAGTGGAGATCCCGCAGGAAGCTTTTCTGGCTGTATTAAAAATCAGTGAGTAGAGTTATGGAAGATCAAAGCCTGGTTATTTTCGTTACCGTAGGGGATATGGGGGAAGCTGAAACAATTTCTAAAACGCTCGTTTTCGAAAAACTCGCCGCCTGTGTGAATATCGTGGATAAGATCCGTTCGGTCTATTGCTGGGAAGGGAAGGTCAAAGACGATTCGGAATACCTTCTGATCATCAAATCAACTTCCGTAAATTTTGAAATGCTGGAACGAAGGATCAAAGAACTGCACAGTTACCAGATCCCTGAGATCATCGCTTTGCCGATAGTAAAAGGCTCCAAAGATTATCTGAATTGGCTCGGCGCAAATACCCATCAGCCGAAAGCATAGATCTTCTTACCTTCTGCAGGCATTTTCCCGTCCGCGATCTTTTCGTAAGCAACGATAATTTTCTCGGTCTTGTTCTCGATAAAACTGCACAATTCCGTCAAATAGCCCATACAATCTTCCTGATCCTTAAGCCCGTTCGTCTTCAATCCTCGTAAATTCTCCCGCGCGGTTCCAACATATTTTTTTATTTCCGTGAAGGTCACTTTGAAAATGGAGTAACTCTTCATCAATTGAATAAGGCGTATCGATTTAGCGTGATCGGGATGTTTGATGCATTGCCGGATCTCGGGCTTGAGGTCATCGGCGGCGGCGTTGAGAAGTTCAATGACCGGCAAGCTCACATACCCGTGCTGAAGATCGTTGTCGGAGCCTTCGATCAGGCCGAACATGTCCTCCAGATCGTCCGTCAGTTGATACGCCATGCCGAGGTTGTGGCCGAATTGGGTTAAGCGTTCGATCGCATCGGCGTTGCCCGACGTGATGC
>CAZHUW010000193.1:0-6566 GCA_964535295.1 uncultured Bacteroidota bacterium | reverse complement strand
TATTCTTTCATTGTATCACGGCGAACTTCACGAACTTCTTCCCGTACGGCGATTCCACAAGCGCGATGTACATGCCACTGGCAACGTACCGAAAGTTGGCCGTTTTGAGATCCCAGACTTCGATCGACGTTTCCTCATTTCGCAGCATATCGCCTTCCAAATCCCGGATTATAGGATCCGTGCGCTCGTTATTAGACGTTCCATTATGCCGCAGCATGCGAACCAGATCGCCTGCGACAGTGAATATTTTAATGGTGCACACCGGCGGAAGATTGATGAACTTCATTATTTTCTCATACGAATCGCTTTGATATTCCGAACGGATATAGAAAGGATTCGGCACGGCTTTGATATTTTCCAGCGAATGTCTGCCTTCCTTTTTGGTATAGGTATGATTGGCCGTGGCAGCAAAAACAAACCGGTCATAGGAAGACAAAGGGGTGTTTGTCTCGATCCGGAAGACGGTTCCCTCCTCGGGCATCAAAGCATTGAATACGCCGCCCGTAACGTCGCCGCCGTTCCAGTTGACAAACCCGATCCGGCCGAGTATTTCCGTACCCACCGATGCAGGATAATCGCCGAGCGCGCCGCCCGTCACCCAGGCATTGTATCCCGTGCTTCCGGCGGAACGGTCCGCGGGGTTGAGAATATATATGCGTTCGGTGAAGGGGTCGTTGGAACCACCGCTTAAGAAATGATCTTGAATAACGCCGCCGTTCGTGCTGAAATCATAAATTCCGTTAGCATTATCGTCGATGACGTACGGGATCAAACGCAGGCCGAGCGTCGTATTCCATATTTCGAAAGGTACATTCATATTGGCGGCTTGGCCGCGAAGTCCGGCTTTGCCCCCGGCGGCGGTGAAACGAATTTCGTAATCGTATGGTATGAGAGAATCAAATCCGCCGAACGCATTGACGCTGCGGACAACAAAGTCGCTGTAGGTGTAGACTCCGATCTCAGCCGTATGCAAAGCCCATCGGCTGGAATTCGTCGACTGCTGGCCCACCTCCGGGTTGGAGTTATCTGGCGTGGGAAAACCCAAGGCGTTCAAAGCGCCTGCCTGAACGGGGTCCAATGGCCCTGACTGGTTGCGGGTCACTTCAAAATTAGCGAAGCCCTTTTCCTTTTCATACAAGCTGATCTCAATTCCATCCAGGGTCAGCGAAGGCGATTTTTTATTGATAACATTTCCGTTCTGGTCAAGAAACTTTTTTTCAAAGGCGAAATAAGCATCATTCAGTGGATAATCGGCGGCCACATCGTAACGTCCGTTAAGATTGACGTCATAGTATGTGCGCGGATCGTCTGCGCGCGTACCGATAGGCTGTACGAGATCGTCAGCAAGAAAACGGTAGGCAAGCAGATCAGCCGGCAGGAACTCATATCCAACCAGCGGCGCGCCGTTACTGTCGTCAGGTATGGTAAAAAACTCGATCGTGTAAGTTTTTGACTGTACCAGATCTGGATTGACCACTTTCATCTCGATATACCCGTCGCCGGGTCCGGTAATATGTTCCGCGCGCGCGCTGTCGGTCTGCGCGTTGGACAACGCGGAGGGATTTCTGTACGGCACAGCGCTGTGAACGTTCTCAAAACGGTCGGTTTCCTGCGTGACCGGAATGCCCATCGGCGCAAGAACATAGTGTCCGTCAAATGGCATCGAATCCGGTCCGCCGATATATGGCTGGGCATCATACGCCGTGACGGCATAATAGTATTTTTTTCCGAGCGTTACATCCGAATCCACATACATATGCTGAAGGCCGGTATTGTCGCCCAGATGAATTTCGTCGATCACCATTTGCCCGCCCTCCCCGATGCGCCGGTTATACACCGTTCCGAACGTATCGATTTTATCGAACTGGGCTATGGGCGGATCCGTAAAAAGGCCGGTCAGGCTACGGTAGACGCGATAACCCTGAAAATCGTATTTGATATAATCGTCTGAATAACCTTCCGCTTTCGTGATCCCCGCTCTTTCGCCGAAAGGATCTTCGGAAAACTCAGCGGCGTTATTCCACGTCAAAACGATCTTGTCTTCGTAAGGTTGAACTTCCACTGCCGGCGAAGCGGGTTCGACAAACGATGCGATCGAGGCGCGGAAACTCGTCTTCGTGAGCAATGCCTTCTGCCGCATCGTTGCGAATGCGCCGAGACGGTCCACTCCTTCGCCTCCGGCCACGGCATACCAGATCTCCTGCTTATCGCCTGCGCGCAGGATCACAGGGCCGCAGTTGGATACGAATCTCCAATCGGCCGGATCGGAAACATTGGCCACATACGGTGAACCCTGCTGGGTGAGCGGATCGCCTGGAAATACGTACGCATTGTTGTTGAGCTGCCCTGTTGTCCGGTTTCTCCCGCTCAAATAGAAATATCGGTCCATGTTGTTTCTTGCATCCGTACCGCCCGCATAGGCCCACGAGGAGGTTGTTCCGAGCCAGATTTTTCCCGCCGGGAGATCATTTAAGGAATAATAACCGTCAATCGAGTCAAATTGAATCTTCTTTACATTGCCTGCATATTTAGAGGCCAGGAACGGATCGACATCAACTATTTGAACGACAGGACCTTGAAGCAAAATAATCCCCACAGCAGCATCGTAGACTTCATTATCTGCATTATACATGAAGACGAGATTGGACAAAGAATCCGTTCCCGGAATATCATTTGATGAATTGTTCACATCCGCGTCCATCCACAGCCCTATGAAAGTGCTGTCGTAATCCATATCGGTCTTGTTATCGACGGTCAGCCGGAAAAATACCGCATCGGAGCTCAGCATATTATCTGAAGCGAAAGATTCTAGAGTGACCTGTAATCCAAGGCCCGGAAGAGGACTGTTGAGCACACTTTCTTGTGAAAGCGTCGTATCCAGATCATTGAAGACCGCCCAGGTCTGCACATCGGCTATGAGTGCCGGATCGCCGTTGGTTTTATGATCGCCGGGCCAGTTGGTCCAGTCGCCTCCAAAGTCTTTGTCAATGATGTAAACACGCCGGTTTGACGACTCGGGCGATTCCGCTGTGAGCTGCCGGAAAGGTACATTGGAATTGGTGATCCTGCCCGGCTGGAACTCGCTGCCGAATTCCGCCTCGCTGACGACCGGCAGGCCGTTCTTCAACGCGCCGATGTAAAATCCTGCGGCATAAACAATCGTGCGGTTGGACCCGCGGGGAAATTCCCCACCGCCGTTGTTGGCATTGCCGTCCAGGTCAGGCGCGTCATACATGTACGAACCGTTATTACGCATGACGTATTTCCAGTTGTTGTACCCAACGAAAATGCTGTGCGCCGTCCAATCCGGTTTTTTCAGTCTTATTTTTTCTTTCGGAGTGATCTTCGATTCACCGGCAGTGTAATTGAACATCAACGCCGTAAGTGTGATGAAGGCGGTGAGGAGTAATAGGTGTTTTGATTTCATGATGAACCTTTCAATTCAGGTCTGTATGTCTAACCACCAAGCGCACAAAGTTTTTTCACCAAGAACACAAAGGGATTTTATTTTTTGTAACCTTAGCGTCCTCTGCGTCCTTTGCGGTTTGGTATTCTTTCATTGTATCACGGCGAACTTCACGAACTTCTTCCCGTACGGCGATTCGATCAGGGCGATGTACATGCCGGAGGCCACCAGCCGCCCTCTCTCGTTCTTCAGATCCCAATGCTCCATGGACGTCTCCAAAGCATCCGCTACATACGCACTATCCGAAGGATTCGCATTGTAACGGTCGTTGTCGGAGGTGCCGTTGTGGTTCAGTTTTCTTACGACGTCTCCTGCCACGGTGAATATCGTGATCTTGCACGATGGAGGCAGGAACACGAACTTGACCAGCTTACCGTCCGCCTGATAGTCCGATCTCAGATAAAAAGGATTGGGCACAACCCTGATATCTTTGAGTGTTTTCTTCAGCAGTTTCTTCTCCGTGATCGGAGCCATCGCGGTGGTAGTGAACTCAAACGTATCACCGGGCTGATTGGGTTTAAGAGTAGTAATTCTAAATACCGTGCCTTGTTCGGGTAATTGTTTACCGGCAGGAATATTATTTGGCCACGAAGGATCGGTCACATCGCCTCCGTCCCAACTTACAAATACCTGGCGGCCGAGGATACGATTATATGATACACTGGTTAAGTCATAATTCGAAATGACCCATTCATCATACCCGATGGTGCCTGGTGATGTATTATAGGGATCATAAATATAGAACCGGTCGGTCATCGGATCATTGGTATTGGAGGAAACCGGGTGATCATAATGCGTTAGGTTAGATGTGCTGCTGGAATCATCATCAATCATGGTTACAAGCAGTTTTCTATTCTGCGTAACATTCCATACCTCAAACGGAAGATTAATTTGGGTGGTCGTTCCGTTGATCTGTCCTACTTGTCCTACAGCTGTAAAACGGATCTCGAAATCATTCGGAACTAGATTTGTCCACCAATTCCAAATCGTTACGCAATTAAGGACGTATTCGGAGAAGATACCGCTTATCGTAGTCGAACCAAGCGTTCGCCGATTGTTGATAAGCCAGAACGTACCATTGGTTTGTTGTTCCTGATTTCCATCTGGATCACTCACGCACGGGAAAGCATTGCCCGGGCTCAACATAAATTGACCAGCTGCTCCGGCCGCGTGAGGATTAATAGGTCCCGCGGCATTGGCCGTAACCTCGAAGCTTTTGAAGCCGTCCGTTGAATTGTAAACTTTGACTTTCATGCCGTCCACAATGAGCGCAGGCTGCGGAGTCTCATCCTTAGGATCGATCTGCCGGGTGGCAAACCTGGCGTCATCGAGTTTGATGTCGGTGCCGAAGTCGAACACACTGTTTCCATTGACATCATAAAACGTATTCGGATCGTCCGTGCGGGAAGTGATCGGGATGACAATTCCGTTGAGCTGAAAACGGTAAGCCAGCGTGCCTCCGGCTATGCCGGTGATCGGATAACCCTGACTATCGGATGGGATCGTGAAGAACTCCATCGTGTAAGTTCCGCTTTTGACCAAAACCGGATCGACGATGTCCACCGTCACGTATCCGTCGCTAAAGCCGGCGATGTGTTCTGCACGGTTAGAGTCAAGTGTAGCCGTTGTTTGCGTAAGCAAACTCTGTGCTCCGGGAACGACGGAAACAAGATTAGCTTCCATAGGTGATTCCAGGGAAACAGGATAGCCCAAAGGGGTAGGCACGATTCCTCCTCCGGCGATGGAGGTTTGTACTTTGTTGTAAGCGATGTAAGGCTGCGCATCATACGATACGACCGAATAGAAATATTTCTGTCCTGTCGAAGCCGTAGTATCGGTGAAACTGTAGAACAACCCGGTATTGAAACCCAGGTCATATTCTTTGGCTTCCAAATAACCATTTTCATTGATCACCCGCTCACTGATCGTGCCGAATTGATCGATCTTGTCAAATTGAGCCAGTAACTGAAAACTACCGGCGAGACCGCTTCGGCTTCTATACACGCGATACCCTTGAAAATCTCTTTTGATATAATCGGCCGTGTAGCCGTTGGCTATCGTGACACCGGCATCTTCCCCGAAAGTATCTTCGCCGTGCTCCGCGCTGTCATTCCAGGTGATGACGACTTTATCGGCAAGGGGCGTGAAGACGGCGCGGGGAGCAATCGGAGCCTTTGGTCTTTGAAAACTGTTATCGAACATATTCTGAATGATATCATCACGGTTACGCATACGGACGAAAGCGGCAAGCCTGTTCGCTCCTTCGCCTCCGACAACCGCACACCAGATCTCCTGCTTCTCATTCTTCTTCATCGTGAAGGGACCGGTGGAGATACTATGGCGCTGGTCGGAAGCATCAGAGGCGTCTGCAACATGAACCGTTCCTTGCTGTATGATCGGGTCACCGGGGAATGCGTATTTATAGTTTACACCAGTGCCGGTTTTTAATGAGCCGGTCGTTTTATTTTTCCCCTGCATCAGGTAATAACGCTCCTTATTATTGTTCGGGTCAGCCGCATGGTCAGGCGCATTTGATGATACTGCTCCCACCCAAACATTTCCGGCAGGAATCAGGGTTTTAACATATCGATTCTTGTTCGGATCATATGTCAAAGTTCTTGTATTTCCACCAAATTTCGAAATAATATCGGCTGTAAGTTCAGAGACATTGGCAATCGGACCCTGAATAAAATCATAACCCACAGCGGCAGGATAGTTTTCTTCCTCCGAATCATACACAAAACCTAAACCTCTTACAGAATCTGTTCCGACAATGTCGTTCGAAGAATTGTTTACATCCTGATCGCCCCACAATCCGAAATACGACCGTGAGTAATCAGCATCGGTTTTGTTCTCGATCGTGAACTTCAGTATCACCGCATCACGGATGAATTCGTCATTGAATGCGAAAGATTCTAATGTGACCTGCACGCCGATTCCGGGAAGAGGGCTGGCAGCGATACCTTCCGATGAAAGCGTTGTATCCACATCGTTAAATACCGCCCAGGTTTGAGCATCGGCTACAAGAGCGGGATCGCCATTGGACTGATGATCCCCGGGCCAGTTCGTCCAGTCGCCTTTATTCCCGTTCGCATCTTCT
>CAZHUW010000192.1:4337-6578 GCA_964535295.1 uncultured Bacteroidota bacterium | reverse complement strand
CAGGGTAAGGTGATATCGGTATTGAACAATGACAGCGATATCGACGGGGATGTGTTATCGGTCGTGTCGGTGGTAAGCAATCCATCGCACGGCACGGCGGTAAAGAATGCAGGCGATACCACGATCACCTATACGGCCACGATCACCTACAGCGGATCGGATCAGTTCACCTATGCCATGAGCGACGGCCAGGGCGGACTGGATACGGCCACGGTCAGCATTACGGTTACACCGGGAGGAACCCTCGCTTTATCCACGTCCGTGTTACAGAACCCGGCGTTATCGAAGTATGCGGACTTTTATGTGATCTCCGATACCACGCTCACCGGAATTCCGGCTGTGAAGCTCTTCGTTGGCACCGACTCGACAACCGTTGCCATGAGCGCGACATCGAATGTGCGTATATACAAAGGCGCAATCACTTTTTCACAAAGCGGGAATTATGTGATCCGCACACAAGCCACAGCGGTGAATGGAGCAGGCTCTACGGATAATCATCCTTTCAATGTTGCTTTATCCAAACCCGGATTATCCGCCACGCTCTCATCGGTAAACGGAAAGGCGTTACTCAAACTGGGCGCTAAAGCCGTTAAAGAAGAGACCTACTTCACGGCGTTTGAGAATACAGAGTCTCAGGAGATGATCTATGAGTTCGGCCCGAAAACGGCATTAAATGAAAGCATAGAACTGACCATCGCCTATGAACCTCAGGAATGGCCGGATGCCGGTAAGCTCTTTATCTATCATAAAGAGGGTGATAATTGGATACGAATGAGAACCCAGGTGTATCTCAATGAACAGACGGTTAAGACGAGAACCGGCGTGCTGGGACAATTCAAACTAGGTTACGATCCGTCGTATGAAGGAACTAACGTGGTGCCAACGGTATTCGCACTGAAGCAGAACTATCCTAATCCGTTCAATCCCAGCACCACGATCACCTACGATGTTCCGGAGGACACCAAACTGAATCTGACGATCTACAATCTGCTCGGGCAGAAGGTCAAGACGTTATATACTGGAAATCAATTAGCAGGAACGTATCATACGATCTGGAACGGAACCAATGAGCGGGGTCAAACCGTTGCAAGCGGGATCTATTTCTACAGACTGGAAACGAAGTCCTTTGTCAAAACGCAGAAAATGCTTCTAATCAAATAACATTGAACAGTTATCATTGAACAGTGACCAATAAATAATAATCGGTAACAGAGAGAGTGAAAATATGACCAATGATCAATGTTCAATGTTAAATGAATCAATGATATCAATCGTCAATCAAAAATAAAAAATCATATGAAACGAATTAATCTATTTCTTCTATTGGCCTCTTTGATCGGGATGGTTTCCTGCGGAGGAGATGAAGCGGCCGACACCGTGTATCAGGAACTCATCGATCAGGGCTGGGTCTTCTTTGAAAATGCTGAGTATGACAGCGCGCTCTCCAGGTTCACCGCCGCCCGGGATTACAATATTCAGCCTGCAGAGGCTTACACCGGCCGGGGCTGGTGTTATATGAAACTGGATAATCTTTCTTCAGCAGCCGGTGAATTCACCACGGCCAGCGGAGGGCTTAATCCTACAGCCGAACTCTATGCCGGATGGGCTTTCACGCTCAACGCGCAGAAACAATACGCCCAGTCCAACACGCAGGCTACAGAAGCTTTGCTCCAATCCCCGAACTGGATATTTCCGCATGGACTTAACCTTAATGACGATCATCTGCATTTACTTAAAGCGGAGAACTTCTTTGCCTTAGGTGATTACACCGGTAGTCTTATTGAAGTGAAGGCCATCGAACCCTCTTTCAACGCCGATGTCTCTACCTCCGACGGGCAGGCCGCGCTCGCAGATGAAATCGAAATACTGAAAACGAGTTTGTGATTAAATAGAATATCTTGAGCCTTTTAAAATGTGATTAAATGGTTAAACCACCGTTTCATCACATTTTTTTGTACATAGCCTAAATAACACAACTAAAAATTTTAATTCCTCGCTCTTGCAATCTCAAAAAATTAAATTGATTTTGCGCCGCCTGCTTATGATATTAGCTCGTCATTAGCCTCATCAACTTGTAGAAACAACAGAGAGAGAACATGTCAAAAATAATTCCCCTATTTTATTTTTTGATTTTTACTTCAGTTTCTTTCAGTCAATTCAGTGTCTGCCACAAAATTCGACCCAATACCAATACAGCAAATATTGATTTTAATATTGCTGAAAAACTGATGTTCGACGCCT
>CAZHUW010000192.1:0-4237 GCA_964535295.1 uncultured Bacteroidota bacterium | reverse complement strand
ACCAATACAGCAAATATTGATTTTAATATTGCTGAAAAACTGATGTTCGACGCCTGTTACGACAGTGCGATCACCGTTTATAAAAAAGCAGGTATTGGATTTGAAGCTCTTAAAGACTGGGAAGGAGTTGCGGATTGCTGGAATCGCATCGGTGATAGCTTTAAAGAAAAAGCAAGATATGATAGTGCAATCGATTATTCGAGGAGAGCCTTAGAACTTGCTCTGAATAAATTAGGAGATCGGCACTTTATTCTCATGAGAATCTATAACAGCATAAGTTTTGTTTACTGGGAAAAAGCGGAGTACGATACTACATGGACGTATTGTAATAAAGCCCTTGCTATCCCTCACAGCGAAAATGATCCGGATATAGCTCAAACTTTTTTTTGCCTGGGTCAGTATTATCGTGCCAAAGGTAATTATGATAAAGCCTTGGAAAATCATAGAATAGCTTTGAATATTAGGTTGAACAGATTCGGATACAACCACAGTGAAACAGCACAAAGCTATCATGCGATTGGAATGATAAATATTTTTGAAAATGATTACGATGAAGCCTTCAAACAGCTTAGGAATGCTTTAGAGATTAAGGAAGCCGTTCTGAAATCAAATCACCCTAATTTGGCAGTATCTTTTGATGCAATTGGAAGGATTTATTCAAACAAAAATGACCTGACTGCTGCTTATAATTATTTTAACAGAGCTTTAGACTTAGCTTTGAAGGCTTTTGGCAATCTGCATCCAAATGTAGCACTATACTATGAGAATATAGGATATGAATACTTAAAAATGGGCGATTTCTATCGGAGTGCCGATTTTTTCCAAAAAGCTCTTTCAATTAGAATTAATGTTTTTGACGAAAACCATGTTCGGAACCTTCACGATTATAAGATGATTGGTATTTCATATCAATTGAACGGAAATTACGGTGAGGCAATGAAATATTACGAAAGAGCGCTCACCTTATCTATGAAACTCTTTGAGAGTGACGCTCTTAATACCGCTGATTGCTATGCATATTTTGCATCAATGCACAGTTCCATGGGTAATAATGACAAAGCAATTGAATACTGGAACAAGGTCTTAAAAATTGCTTTAAAAATCGAAGCACCAAACAGTTTTAGTGAAGCCTACTGTTATAGATGCCTTGGAACAGAATATGACATGAAAAAAGACTACGAAGAGGCATTGAAATATTATTATAAAGCATTATCAATTTATACGAAATATTATAAAGAAAGGAAATTTAAAAGTGCTGAAGTTTTAAATGACATAGGAGGCGCTTATTTGAAACAGTTTCAATATGAAACGGCGCTAAGCTGGATTCAGAAGGCAATGAATATGCTAGTGTACGATTTTAATGACACCAACATCTATTCAAATCCCCCATTAAAAAATATCGTAAGGAACGGAGAGCTGCTTATTTCTCTAAAATTGAAGGCTGAATGTTTAGAAAAGTTTTATTTATTACAACCCAACAATCTTACAAGCCTTCAAAAAGCCTTAGAAACGTATGAACTGATTATTGAATTAACCGATAAGATACGCCAGAACTACAAGTCCGAAGGATCAAAATTAGATCTCGGCTCAAAAACAAACCGAGCTTATGAAAACGCTATTCGCACTTCGTTGGCTCTTTACAACCAAACTCAAAATGAAAGTTACAAGATCAAAGCCTTTACATTGGCCGAGAAAAGTAAAACCGCAGTGTTATTGGAAGCATTGTCCGATCTTAAAGCCAAGAGTTTTGCTTCTATACCAGACAGTCTTCTTGAAAGAGAGAATATCTTGAGAATCGATTTGGCATTTTATGAAACTCAAATCCAGAAAGAAATGGCTGAACACAATGACAGTGCCAAGATTCAAAAGCTGCAAAATAAGGTGTTTGGTTTAAAATACGATTATGAATCTCTCATCCGTAATTATGAAACAAATTATCCTGAATATCACAAACTCAAATACGAATTGAAAATCGTTTCAATCGATGAAATTCAACTTCATCAATTGGAAAAGGACCAAGTTGTTGTGGAATATTTTATAGGAGAAGATTCCATATTCATTTATGCTATTAGCACAAACCGATTTCAAATCTACAGCGTGTCAAAAGACTCCTCGCTTGAGTTATTAGTAAAGAACTTTAGAAAATCTTTACTAAATTTAGATCCTGATGGGTATATTGACACCGCTTCAAAATTGTATCACTGGCTGATCCAACCAGTTGCGAGTGAAATTAAAGGATACAGGAAACTTATAATCGTTCCGGACGGTATTTTGAATTATTTACCCTTTGAGGCCCTATTAACCACTGAGTTAAAATCAAGCCTTTCTCCAGATTTTACCAAACTGCCTTACTTGATTAATGATTTTCAAATCAGTTATTATTATTCTTTGACATTACTCGCAAGGCAATCGGAAGGCACTCAGATGGCAAACTCATTTCTCGGTATAGCCCCGGTATTTACAGATAGTGTATTATCTGAGATGACAGCCCAAAGTAGTATGTTCGACACAACAAGCAAAAATATCTACCCAGATTTAATGCGTTCAATTAGCGTAGATGGAAAGACATTTGCCTCACTACCCTATTCCGAGACAGAATTAAAGGACATCGATGCCCTTTTTGTCCGCCATAATCTGACAAGCAAGACCCTCCTACATGGTAGAGCTACAAAAATGGCCCTTAAATCAGAAAAATCTAGCCGTTATAAATTCATTCATATTGCTTCGCATGGATTTATTAATGAATCGAATCCGCAATTATCTGGAATAATCTTTTCACCTATTGATAGCAACGAAGGCGGAATTTTATATGCCAGTGAAATTTATAATTTACCATTAAAAGCCGATTTAGTCGTATTGAGTGCTTGCGAGAGCGGGTTGGGTAAAATAGTGAAAGGTGAAGGAATTATGAGCTTAACGAGAGGGTTTATTTATTCCGGCGCTAGGAATGTCATTGTATCTCTATGGCAAGTGCGCGACCGATCTGCCGCCGTGTTAATGAAGCTTTTGTATGAAAAAATATTGAATGGTCAAAGCTATTCTGAGGCTGCGCAGCAAGCAAAAATAGAAATGATTCGGGATCCCAAATATGCCTACCCTTTAGATTGGAGCTCTTTCGTATTGATTGGCCGATAAGAAAAGGCCTCCAGGAGGGAGGCCTTGAAATGCACTGAATAACAGAATTTCAATTAATTTGCCAAGTACAAGCTGTGGTACATATTGTTCCAACGACAGTCTTCGGTTCGCGCTGATTGTTTTCAGAAGTCGATGTTACAAAACTTGTTACTTTCAAGTCTTCAAGATTCAATTTTACTTTCTTACCCATATACATGGCTCCATTTTACTACATTTAAATTCATAGTTAGTTAAAATAAAAACGAGACACTTTACTATAAAACGCTTGCACTGTCAAGTGTTTTTTAGAAAATTCAGTTAAACCAGCTCCTAAAACAATATCAAAGCATGGTGAACATTAATCTATTTCCACATATTCTTATGCGTATTGGGGGTGGGTCCTTCGAAAACCTCCAGCGCCTGAAGGTCTCAGAGTCCGTCAAAATCGTAGATGTGGTCATACAACAAAAAAAACGTCTCGATCATCTCAAACAAAAAATCTGCGACGATCTTTTTATACTTATCCAATCCCATAATGAGAACCCAGCGCTTCAAAAAAATCTACTGAATTTCAAACGTGATGTTTTCAACGAAAGAAACATTTCTTCCGATAGATACCGCCCCCTTGAGGCTTTTTTTAATGATGAATTCAAAAAACAGTTTATGGAATACGACGAACTGAAAGCGCGAATCGGTTCTCTAAAAGCTCGGGGGAAGCAAATCTTTGATGAAGAACTCCAGGCGGTCAGAAAACAACTTTGCGGCTTGGCCGCGGACGAGAAACTTCAAAAAGGATTACTTCTTTCAAGCCAGTCACTTTTACAAAGCGCTGAAGAGTACATTCGAAGAAACGGATATAACTTAACAAAAAAAGAATATAAAACTGAAGAAGGGTTGATCAAATACTTATCTCGTTTGTATGCAAAAACGTCTCCTTTCAGCACCTTTACAAACCTGACGATGGCAAGATTATCTGTTTTCGGAAACGACCATTCCGATTTAATACATTATGCGGATGTTATCGAACCAAGAACCGTCAGTCATATTCGATTGAATAACTTCTTATACCAATATTTGCTTGGCCTACTGATAAAGAACCCTGATGTCTCTCATAGACTTCTAC
>CAZHUW010000191.1:0-6586 GCA_964535295.1 uncultured Bacteroidota bacterium | reverse complement strand
TGGTCGATCACATGTTTTTTTATTGCTAAGGAATTCCGCCGCCGGGGTTTATCCACCGAGCTGCTGAAAAGCGTCATCAGTTATTGCCGTAAGAAAAAGGTAAAAATACTGGAAGCTTATCCGGCGGAACCTTATGCTGAGAATATTCCTGCGGCTTTCGCCTGGACCGGTATCCCGTCGGCTTTTCTCAAAGCGGGATTCGAAGAAGTTGCGCGAAGGTCCAAAACGCGGCCGATCATGAGGTGCTATTTGCAATTGCTGTAAACATTTCTAAAAATTACACCATAAGGAGCGTCTATGAAAAAGTTTTTTTCGATTTTAGGCGTACTGGCCGGCGCCTGTATTGTCTCCTTTCTCCTCATCGGCGTATTTATGGCGCGTTTGGATTATAAGATCGCTTTTGAGGTTAACAAACCGGCGGATCAGACGTTCAAGGCCTTCATGGATGTTACCCTGATGAGTGAATGGATGACCGGATTCAAACGCATGGAAACGCTCAGCGGAAAACCGGGTGAGGTCGGCAGCAAATACCGGCTCGTTTTTGCCGAAGGCGATAAGGACGTGATCGTGGATGAAGAAGTGATCGCAATGAAGGAGAATGAATTATTCATATTCAGTATGGATAACGATTTTCTCAGCGGAACGGGCGAATTCCGTTTTGCCGAAAATAACGGCAAAACGACGGTGACCTACATCAATGACACCGCGGGAAAAAATATCGTTTATAAATCCGTACTCGCTCTTTTTCGGTCCGATATCATGGAGCGGAATAAAAAAGATTTTGAAAAATTAAAAACGATCATAGAGTCAAAGAATTAAAGAATGAAAGGTGTTATGAGATCAATTGGAATCGTCTTATGTGTACAGATTTTTTTCGGTTCAGTTCTTTTTGGGCAGGACACATTATCGACCGCAAGCGGATTAAAATATATCATTAAGAAAAAAGGAACCGGCGAACCCGCCAGATCGGGATGGTCCGCAGAGGTGCTATACAAAGGATATTTTGCCGACGGCAAAATATTCGACCAGGCTCAGGACCGAAAAAATCCGTTTAGTTTTGTTCTGGGCAGCGGCTCCGTCATCAAAGGGTGGGACGAGGGTGTGGCGCTGATGCAGGTCGGCGATCTGTTACAGCTGATCATCCCGCCTAAATTGGCGTATGGGAAAGACGGGATTCGGGGCGTTATTCCACCGAATGCCACATTGATGTTTGACGTGGAACTTCTAGCCGTACGTGATGCGAATATCGTTGCTGCAAAAATTCCGGCCAACCCTCTGATGGATTCGAAACAGCTTGCCGCCAATCTTCAGGTTTCCAAACAAAAACCCGGCGATACGGTTACGACTGAGAGCGGCTTGAAATATGTTGTTGTAAAGAGAACGGGCGGCACAACGGTTATGCCGGGCAAATCCGTTGAAGTGCATTACTCCGGTTATTTACTGGATGGGAAAAAATTCGATTCGTCCAGGGACCGCGGCGAACCGTTCGAATTCGTGCTCGGGCAAGGGCTTGTGATCAAAGGCTGGGATGAAGGCATCGCACTGATGGCCGTGGGCGATCAACTGCGCCTGATCATACCGCCTCAACTGGCCTACGGCGACCGGGGCGCCGGCAATGTTATTCCGCCGAATGCGACGCTGATCTTTGATGTCGAACTTATGGGCGTGGGCGAACCTAAGACGTCGATTTCGGATGTGCTTATGACTATCATATTCGAAAAGAATATTCAGGCGGCCGTCGATGAATACCGGAATCTCAAAAAGACGCAGCCGGATGCATACAATTTCAAAGAAAGCCAATTGAACATGCTGGGATACCAACTGATGCAGGCCGCCCGAACGGCCGATGCGATCGAGATTTTCAAATTGAATGCGGAGGCATATCCCCGGTCAGCGAATTGTTACGACAGTCTGGGCGAGGCCTATCTTCTCACGGGCCAGAAAGAATTGGCAAAGATAAATTACAAAAAAGCCGTAGAGCTCGATCCCAAAAATGTCAACGCCATAGAGATTATCAAAACACTTGAAAAATAATAACGGGAACGGGTTATGAAATATAAGCTCTTTGTACTGATCGTCAGCGGTCTCATTTGTCTCAGCGCCGCAGGGGCCGCATCAGGCCGCACGCCGGAGGATCCGAAAGATTTTAATACGGTGATAAACGCCTTAGCTAAAAAATTGCAGGAATCGAATACGTCCGATAAACCGAAACGTTTGGCGGTCGTGACCTTTGTTCCGAGCCAGAACCGTAATGAGAATGTGAAGAATGAATTCGGCGAATACGTCACGGAATCCCTGATCAGCGCGCTCAGTTCGGATAAAAAGATATTCAAACTGTTCGAACGCAAACGCCTCGATGCGGTGCTGAAAGAGAACGATCTGATGCTGACCGATCTGATGCAGAAAGAGGCGGCGATCAAAGTGGGCGAATTGGTGCCTATTGACGCCTTATTTTCGGGGACGTACACGAAGTTGAAGAACTATATCGACGTTAACGGACGCATGATCGATGTTGTTACCGGAGAGATCATGGTCAGCGTTTCCGGGCGGATCAAATTGACCGAAGATCTGTTAAGCCTTTTTCCCGATGAGAATACATCCTCCGTTACGGCCGGCGAGAACAAAAAATCCGAACTGGATCTCTGCAAGGAAAAAGCAAAAGGGGTCAAATCGCGGCTCAACGATCTCAGCAGCGAAGAAAAAATTGGGGCGCTCGTATCGGAAGCCGTCAGGATACCTTTCAATATCGAATGCGGCGTTTTCCATTTTGACGTGATGGTTACATTCAAGCGGTATAACATCGAGAAGGATGCCTATAAAAGATTTCTGATGGCGACGCTGGATTCTATCCCGTATCCGGCCAACGACGAACGCGCGGCCGAGATCATTCGGTATCTGGCCAGGGACAGCGTGATCGATGCTCAGGAATGGAAACTCGGATTGAAGACCATCAAAAAGGTAGGTAATTACCGCCTATCCAGCTACCTCAGTTATCTGTTGGTACGGACCAATATTTCGTTGTATCTCGATGAGTTATACAATCGTATCGATGAATATTTTGAACTCGCGCAGGCCGGACGGATAGGGCTTCCGACACCGATACCTTTTAACACGGCCTTCTTTGAAATGACCGAGGGCGTGAAGGTCAAAGACGATAACCGTTTGCAAATCTATTGTTATGAAAAATATGCGGAACGTCTTACGACGGACAATAAAACCGCCAAGAGCATTTATTCTTTGCTGACCTCGATCTACAAAACCGAGGACGATCCGGGAAGAAAAACAAAAGCCCTGACATGGCTCGCGGACGTGTTTAACCGCTCTGAACCCAACGAAAAATCGGCGGAACAATTATACGATTTTGCGCGTTCATTTGAACCGAATCCATACAATAAAGAAGCGAACAAGAAAATTATGCGCGAGTTTCCCCAAAAAGATCTGGAACACCTTGTCTCTTTGTGCCGCACAAAATTTTCCGAATACGCTATTTTGACTCAATACAAAAGTCAGTTAGAAGACCGGATAAATTTTTGCGTCAAATACGATATTCCGGTTCCGGGAACGATCCCCACGATGGCCGAAGCTCAGGTCATTCTAGAAGGCGATCAGTGGGAAGAGCAATTGCGTGTGATGAAACTTTTGGTACAAATGAGAGACCGTCCGAAACCGATCGAAAAAACGCTGGTCAAAATATTGGATAAACGCAGTCTGGATCATAAGGGTGAACTTTCGGAAATGCAGGAGTTAGCTCTGGTCATTCTCGGAAACGTAAGAACGAACGACCCGAAAGCTATCGATTATATGATCGCGAGCCTGGAAAGCCGTGAGTACATGATACCGGATAAAGCCGTGGACGCGCTGGTTTTGATCGGAAAAGGAGCCGTTCCTGCATTGGTCAATAAACTGAATTCTCTTACGATCCACGACGGCGGTTTGCAATATCAGGTAGCCGTTATACTTGGCCGGATAGGGAAAGATGCGGCGGCTGCGAAACCGTCGTTGCAAGCGCTCCTTGCAAAAACGAAGAACAAAGACATCAAATACGCCATCGAAGCGGCTTTGCAGGCGATGGAATAAAAAAAAGTTACCCGCGTTAGAATTCTCCATAAGCCTTAAACCAACATAAAGGATATGTATGCAGAGAAGACTGATTGCCATTTTTCTGTTTGGGATCATTCTCATGTCGTGCGCAAACAAGAACGATTTTGCACAAGATTCTAAACCCAAAGAACAACCCAAAAAGGAAAAGATCATGAAGAGCGAGGACGAATGGAAGAAGGAATTAACGCCGGAACAATACCGCGTTTTGCGTGAAAAAGGCACCGAGCGCGCGTTCACAGGAAAATATTATCAGAATCATGAGGACGGCATTTATTACTGCGCCGCCTGCGATAATCCGTTATTCACATCCAAGACGAAATATGAATCCGGCAGCGGCTGGCCAAGTTTTTACGAACCCCTCCCCGGCGGGATCGAGTCCGAAACAGACAACACGCTGGGTATGGCGCGTACCGAAGTTCACTGCGCGCGTTGCGGCGGACATTTAGGCCATGTGTTTGACGACGGGCCGAAACCGACGGGATTGCGTTATTGCATCAATTCCGTTTCGCTGGATTTTAAGAAAGAATGATTCTTTTCTACATGACGCAATTATAAATTACAGAACTCCGCTTCCAGAAGGTTAAGCGGAGTTTTTTTTATCTGCAAATCTGCCTTGTCCCATCTTCATGGGATTGTCCATTCTGTTCTCATCAGCTACTTTAGATTAAAGTTACATCACCCATCCTTATCATACATTCATTTCCCGAAATAACAACTAAATTCCTGAAGGAGGATTTATGAGGAGTACCATTTATTTTCTTCTGATCATGTTCGTATGGGGCTGGACCGGATCGGATGGATTCGGACAAAAGATCAAGATCAAGTCCGGAGCAAAAGAGGCAAAGAAGGCCGATAAGGGAGATGACAAGAAAGAAACGGCGCAGGCGGCCGGGAGCTTTAAAGTCGGTGATGTGGCTGAAGGATTTGAGACCGATGGCAAATGGTACAAAGTGGACATTTTGAAAGTGGAAGCCGGAAAATATTTCATTCACTGGCAAGGTTTCAAATCGCAATACGATCGATGGATCGAGGCGGATAAAGTTCGCGCTATCGGTTCTACGGGCACATCGTCGTCTGTTTCCGGTGCGGCTGTTTCTGCAACCGCATCCGGAAGCGGCGGCGGAACGGGCAAAGTATTTTCTACAGAAGAAGGCGGATTCAACGTAGGTGAATATGCGGAGGGTCTGGACAGAGATGGAAAGTGGTATGAAGTTCAAATTCAAAAAGACGGGGAGAATGAACTCTTTGTTAAAAGGGAGGGTTATAACGGCTTCTGGTTGAAACGAGCCAACCTTCGCGTCAAAGGTTCCGCTGCGGCCATAGAGCCGATTGTATTCAAGGTCGGCGATAAAGTGCATGCAGAGAATTACGGAAAATGGAAGCCCGGTGCGATAACCAATATAACCGAAGCAGCAGGGCAGAAGAAATTTGCGGTGTCATTCGATGATGGCAATAAAGGTTCCGTTACAGAGAGTGAACTCCGATCTTATAATTTCAGCGGGTCCAATTTCAAACCGGGAGAATACGTTCGCGTGTGGTATAGCGGCAATGACTCACTCGACACGCCGATTGCGAATGTCAAAGACGGTAAACTCATGATCGTTTACGGAGGATACGGCGCGAAATGGTTTGCTTTCGACGCGAAAGAAGTTCGTAATGACGTCCGGTCTGCGGCCGTTGCCGCTTCAAAGAAGATGCAACTCGCTTTCTTTGATGAATGCAGCAATTACGCGCATTCGGTTTTCGCTTTTGCGCAGATGATAAATCCAAAATTGGTTCTTTATAATCAGAACCGGGCTTATCCTCTCGGCAAGGAAATACCCGGCATTATGAAGGATCTTGACGAATTGGACGCCATTATCAAAGCCAAATATCCGAACATTCAAAATACCGAAGAGTTATTCCCGGACGAGTTATCAAAAATCCCAGGAACCTGGCGGGAGGTTTGCGAAAGAAGAAAAGAACTAGCCCTAAAATTTGTTGAGAAAGATGTAAAGGATCAATTAGCCGACATGAGCGGGCAACTCACTACGGATTATGAGGGTATTAGAGTCTATACACATCATGATGGAGCGACATCGCTCACGTGTTCTTCCTTTATGTGGGATATCATTGAAAAGGACGGCAAAGTGACGCGGCCTCAATTTCAGGAAAAGATCAAAATACTGACCGATAATGCCAAACTTGCAGGCTATAATGCGGATGCTCAGATCAAACAATTCTGGGAATTGTATGACGGAATGAAGGCGAAGGCTGTCGCAAAGATCGGCCAGATCGCGCCGGCGGCGAATTCAAGCTCTAAATACAAAGATGCCGCCGTTGAGGAATATGGAAAAAAAGCCGTAATGAATCTGCATCCTGGCTCCGTTGTTCTCAGGACGGGCGTGATTTCACCCGATTGGAAAATAGTGACCAATAGCTTCGGTGTTCCTAAGTATCGTTCCAAGGATGCAGAAATTGCATGGAAGTTACCCAGCGGCCGTTG
>CAZHUW010000190.1:0-6693 GCA_964535295.1 uncultured Bacteroidota bacterium | reverse complement strand
TGTTTCCGTTATTGAAGATGCCTACGTAAATCTCGCTCCGCAGAGTAAAAAGCGGCTGTGTACTTACTATCTGGAGTCCGCTCGTTTGAAAGGCCTGCCGGTGCCTCCCGATGAAAGGTTTTCACGTCTCTATGATCTTACGATCATTCAACGAAAATTGCACGACGCCGGCGCATTCTTTTTTTGCTTTCAAAATTTTGGAAATACAAAATATTTAGCGTATATTAATCATGTGTTTCAGCAAGCTCTGGATGTCATGTCGCGTTATAGAGAATTTGGCAGACCGGTTGAGCTTTTAACCATGATAAGCCATGCCTACCTTACACAAAAACAAACCCGTCGAATGGATCTTTTTTGATATCGGAGACACTCTTGTCAACGAAGATAAATTACGATTCAATCTTTACCGCATTCTCGAAAAGACCTTGAAGGAAAATAAACTCGGCCTGTCTTTTACAGACCTTATGGCGTCACGCGAAGATCTTATCCTGGGACACGCTGATGAGTCGCCACACTACACGCTGGCTAAGATGTATCTTCCGGAAGGCTTGTACCATCAATGGCATCATGATATTAAGAATTACATTCATCGATATTTAAAAAGGGACCTGATCCTCATTCCGGGAATCGATCGTATGCTTAAGAAATTGAATCGTTCCTATTCGCTTGGAATCATTGCGGATCAGCCACATGAGATCCTTGATTTTCTAAAAAAGCAAAATATCCTTCAGTATTTTAAAGTGCACGCCATAAGCGGCCTGATAGGCGTTAATAAGCCGCTTAAAACCATTTTTGAATGGGCGATCAATCATGCCGGATGCAGCTTCGAAAATGCCTTGATGATAGGAGACCGAATTGATCGGGATATTTTCCCCGCTAAGGAACTGGACATGGCTACGATACAAGTGCGATGGAATACTTATCGAAAGGGTTTTGAGGCTTCGAATAAAAAGCAGGAAATGTATCTTAATTCACTTGATCGCCTTAAGAATTGGCAGATCGAACCCTCCACTCAAAGAGAAACTCCTGATGCGGTTGTTGAAAGGGTAAGCCAATTACCCGAAGCAATTGAGTTGTTAAATTAACATGCGCGCTATGATCCTCGCGGCCGGCTTTGGTACGCGGCTGCAGGAACTCACCCACAACCTTCCTAAACCTCTTATCAAAATCCGTGGACATTATCTCATTGAATATGTTTTGTACACGCTAAAACAAGCCGGTATTACGGATATTGTCATTAATACCCACTATCACTCCGATAAAATGAAAACTGCGCTTCTGTGCGGAGAGGCTTACGGTCTTACTCTCTCCTATTCACATGAGGAATTTATATTGGGAACCGGGGGCGGTTTGAAAAATGCAGAAGGATTCTTTACGGATGAACCGTTTATACTGATTAATTCGGATATTATATGTGACATTGATCTAAAACACGTAATAGAAGAACATGAAAAAAAACGCGCCCACGCAACTATGGTAGTCAGAGAAGACCGTTCATTACCCAATTACAATGAGATTACTTTAAATACAAATTTTAGGATAATTGCAGTTAATAATATACCCGCAATATCAGATAAACGGCCCGTAATAGAGCGAATGTTCACGGGGATTCATGTGCTGTCCCCTGTTGTGTTTAAGTATCTGAAGCCCGGTTTTTCCTCAATAATTTCTGACTTCTATCAAAAAGGAATTGCTGACGGTCTGAATATTTACGGATTTGATTTTAATGGCTTCTGGCTTGACAGCGGAACAAAAGAAGCCGTCGAATCCGCCAACCAACACCTTACACTTCCTGCAATTGAATTCTGATTCCTTTTTGATTAACGAAGCTTAGAGTTAAAAAAAAAGCCCGTGCGCCATTGACGCACGGGCTTCAATTCTTAAGAAATTAGCTTAGAATTTCAATCCAACAGTGAAACGGTGGGTTGCACCAAGAACACCCATATCAAGGTATCCATAATCAACCGCTGCACCGAATTTATCATTGAATTTGTAATCTACTCCGGCACCTAAAGTCAGACCGCTCATTCCGTCGTTTGTATAATCGCGATCTTTCTTCAGTGCAGATGCAAATCCGCCACGCACAAAGAACATGTTTTTGAATCCATATTCCGCACCCAAATTTGTATGGCTGACCTGGAAGCTGTTTACATTTTGTTCCAAAGTGCCGACCACACTATTGAGTTCATCTCTGTAAATATCCATGCTAAGCCCAAAATTGACAGCTGCCGGTAATTCGAACGGTTCCGATCCGTAACGCAGGAAAGCTGTTTCGCCGGTAGCTGGGTCAATCGTAGTCTCTCGAATCAACCCGTCTCCTTCATATCGGCTCTGTGGACCTATGTTAGTGATAGCAAACCCCAGTTTTAAACCCCTGAAATCCGTGTTGTAGGTAAACCCAAAATCAAAGGCATAACCGGTAGCCTGAACTAAATCGATCTTTGAGGTCAGGAACTTAACCGTCATACCGCCGCTTACGCGATCAGTAATTTGTTTTGAATACCCAAATCCAACAGCCATTTCAAACGGCGCATAATTGCCAATACCACCATCGGGGTTTTGAACTGTTGTCCTTTCGATATCGCCATAGCTCATATAATTGAAGCTCAGTGCAAACACACCTACGTCACTCATCGGAAAACTCACTGCGGCATAATTCGAAGAAATACCCGCAAAATGATTCAAATATGACAACGAGAAGGTAGGGCGTTCCGAGGCTGATATATTAGCTGGATTCCAATACATCGCGCCAGCACCGGTGGTGCTGGTCAATCCCGTCATACCCAAAGAGGTCTCACGGGCACCCATGGGAACCTTGAGGAACATAAACCCCGCTTCACCGCGCTTTTCTTCTCCGGCAAATACCGAAGCTGTATAAAGCAGCAGGAAGGATATGATCAAAAGTTTCTTGCTCATTTTTTTCTCCTTAAAATTTAGTTTTATAACCGGGATTCTGTTTAAAAGAATCCCGGTATATAACAATAACTTCTTAACGAACATCTGGGCCGTTAATAGTAATCTCTTCTTGAATCACGGCAAATTTCACTATCTTTTTGCCTTTACCTTTAGCTTCAATCACGGCGATATACATACCGCTGGCAACAAATTTACCGCCTGCGTTCTGTAAATTCCACCTTTCAACAGATGTCGTTTGATCGTTACCGGCGAAATTCAGATCCAAAGGATTATTATTATCGCGGTCGTTATTGGAGCTTGCATTGTGATTCAATGTGGTAACCAAATCACCTGACACGGTAAAGATCTTGATCGTACAAACTGAAGGTAAATGTGTAAATTTAACTTGTTTATCGAACAAGCTCTGTTGATAATCCGAACGTCCGTAGTAAGGATTGGGTACGACCCGGATATTTTTCATATCATCCTTTACGTCGGCTTTTTCGGTTGATGCCTTATTCACTACCGTGGTGAAGCGGTATTTGTCGTCATTCGCATTCGGCTTCGTGGAAGTGATCCGGAACACGGTACCCGTTTCAGGCATATTCGGAGTATACGTAGGCCCTAATCCTAAATTCCATCCAACAAAGACCATTCGCGCCATGATTTCATGATCAACGCCTTCGGCGCCATATCCGGCACCGAGCGCTACCATCTGCGCGGCTGCGGCATCATACCCTGCTGAACCAGGAGACTCATCGGTCGGTGCAAACCAATAGATCCAATCGGTATGAGGATCGTTGAGCCCGCCGGAAGCTGTGTGATCAGGAGTACTCAGATCAAAGGTACCGGGAGTGGTAACCGTTCCGTCATCTAGAAGAAAAGGAATTAACCTATGATCATCGCTCGTGTTGGTAGGAGTTGCAACACCTATATCCCATAATTCAAACGGAATCGTCTCTACATTACCAAAGTCTCCATACCAGTCATAACCACGATTAACACCCGCCGTAAATCGCACTTCAAAATCGTGGGGAATAATAACTGACCAGTTATCCCCGTCTCGGGTAGTACGGCTAATAAATGCGTCATACGAATTACCGGCTCCGACTTCCGCCGTGTGAATAGCCCACAATGAGCCGTTTGATTGTCCGGCAGTAGATGGATTTCCGCCACCAGGGGTCGGAAAGCCCAAAGCGCCGAAAGCCGCAGGCCGTGACGGAGAGAGAGCGCCGTTTGCATTCGCAACCACTTCAAAGTTCTTGAAGTTCAAAGCTGGTCCATACACTAGAATGGCCATACCGTCCAACATAGTAGGTAATAAGGTGAGAGGGTCACTGGGATCCGATATCCTAGTCGCAAACTTTGTTTCATCCAAAGGCACGTCTACCCCGGCATTGTATGTCATATTTCCGTTGAAGTCCCAGAATGTAGATGGATTATCTTTTTGAGAAGTGATCGAAGTCAATGTATTATTGAACAGGAACCGATAAGCAAGAAAACCGTCTAAGGTGTCACCCGTAAATGAATTTACAAGCGGATGACCTTGGCTATCGCCGGGAACATCAAAGAATTCAACTGTATACGTCCCGGCTCTCAGCTGATTGGGGTCAATTATCTCAATAGAGACAGAACCGTCGCTGGTTCCGGCAAAATGAGCCACTGAATCTGCGCCGAAGGAATTCTTCGTGACGCCGCCGTCAAACGCCGATCCTGCAACCGCAGATTTTGGAACCACCTTGACTACGTTTGCTGTGAGTGAAGATTCCAGAGATATGGGCATACCAATCGGGCCGGCTGCAAATCCACCGCCGGGCATACTTACGGGACTGCCCGTAATGCCGATGTACGGCTGACGATCAAACGCAGCAACCGCATAAAAATACGGCTGGCCGTTGGTCACTTCATGATCTACATAAGAATATTGCAATCCGTTGTCGGTGCCGTAGACTTCTTGCCCGACTGCAATGTATCCGTCATTATCAACAAATACATTTTGATCATCTTTATGGCCATCGATGATATCGTATTGAGCAATCGCCTCATACGTTCCCGGCAGACCGGTAAGGCTCTTGTAGACACGATAGCCCTGGAAATCATGTTTTTCATAATTAGCCGAATATCCGTTCGAAACGAGCAAACCTGCTCTTTCACCAAATACATCAGCGGTAGTGTATTCTACCCTATCGTCCCACGTAATAGCTACTTTGCCGTCCAGCGGTGTCACCGTGATCGCAGGGACATCCGGAGCCGTCGGATAGCTCAAACCTGCATTGAATATCGTCTGTGCGTATGCATCCGTGGTTTTCATGACCGCAAACGCGCCCAATCTCGTAGCGCCTTCGCCTCCAACAACACCGGCCCACATTTCAATGGAGTCATTGGCATTCATTACAAAAGGACCCACTCCGTGCAGAATGCGCTGGTCGGCTGCATCTGATGCCGCAGCAACATTCACAGTTCCTTGACCGGTCAGAGGATTGCCGGGGAACGCATATTTGTAATTAACTCCTGTACCGGTTTTTGGTGCTCCGGTGGTTTTATTTTTGCCTTCCAGAAGATAATAACGTTCTTTGTTATTTGTCGGATCGGTGCCATTCGCATACGTATTAAATGATGTAGCGCCAAGCCATATCTTACCGGCAGGCAGCGGCGTAACGGTAAACGCATTGAGTGCAGGATTATATACGAGTGTCGTGTTGTTACCGGCAAACCGGGTTGCCAGCGCCGTAGGAATCGTTAAAACATCCACAACGGGCCCCTGGAAAAAGTCAAATCCGGTTGCAGCAGGATTAACTTCATCTTCGGAATCGTATACAAATCCTAAACCGGCTACCGTGTCAACACCGACAATATCATTGGATGAATTATTGACGTCCGCATCCATCCATAAGCCGACGTACGAATTCGCATAATTGACATTTGTTTTGTTAATGATCTTCATGCGTATAAACACCACGTCGGCTAACTTGCCTTCATCTATGGAAATAGATTGCAGTTCAACCTGAACGCCGATACCGGGTAACGGACTCGCTGCCACACCCTCGGATGAAATTAAAGTGTCGACGTCATTAAACACCGCCCATGTTACTGCACTTCCGATAAGTGCAGGGTCGCCATTGGCCTGATGATCACCGGGCCAGTTTGTCCAGTCACCCTTGCTCCCATCCGCGTCTTCTTTGTGGACGATATAAACCCTGTTGCTTGCCGCAAGATGATTGTCTCTCGTCAGACTGCGGAAAGGAACATTACTGTTCGTAATAAAACCAGGCCTGAATTCCGTAGCAAACTCGGTCTCACTGACGACCTGCGTATCGCCTGTCGCTGTTGCCTTTTTTGTCGCAACGTATAAACCGGCTGCATAAACGATCGTCCGGTTAGAACCGCGTGGAAATTCGCCGCCGGCATTATTTGCATTGTGATCTAAATCCGGAGAATCATAGAAGTATGATCCGTTATTACGCATCACAAACTTCCAGTTATTATACCCTACAAAAAACCCGTCCACAATATCGGGTTTCATAAGCTTCATTCTAAAGCTTGTAGACTTGTCAATTTTCGCCAGACCGGCAGTAGTAAGCGTCGCTACGGTTACCGCAACCAGCGCTACCACGGCAGATACAAGCATTATGATTTTCTTCTTGTTCATGGTTTTGAACTCCTTTTAAAATTAAGGGCACCGACAACGTCGTTATCAGCGCCGCCGCATTCAAATTACTTAGAAATTAAATATAACTCCTAAACGCGCTTGCCGTGGCGTATCATAGTTAAGTCCGTCTTTGAAATTAACCACATATT
>CAZHUW010000189.1:0-6705 GCA_964535295.1 uncultured Bacteroidota bacterium | reverse complement strand
AATGCTCCCGTAAGGTCTTTAATGATCACTATTTGCATACGTTTTTTAAATCTCACGCCAATTTTATCCATTATAGCGATCGTAGCCTGTACGGATCCAGCCAAAGAAAACTGCAATTGTTCTTTGCCCGAAATCAGGGATACCGTCGCTTTTTCAACTCCATCCGCTGAAGGCATGGATTCATTGAAGTTGTCTCAGGCCAATGAATCGGCCAGTGAATCTGCTGAGCTTTACAGCTTGATAATCATGCGCCATGGCGGAATAGTTTCTGAAAAGTATTTCAACGGTAAAGCAGTCCGTGACTCATTCAGTATTCGTTCCGTAACCAAGAGCGTAATTGGGACCTTGATCGGCATTGCCGTTAAACAGGGAAAAATTAAAAATGAAAGTAAAAGACTCAAAGATTATTTCCCTGAATATTTCGATACGGTTTCTGATCCTTTGAAACGGGAAATTACGATCAAACATCTGCTGACCATGACCTCGGGTTTCCAATGGAATGAAACAGCTGACCGATTATACGGTGATTACATGGAGTCGGCCATCATCTTGCCGATGTCAAGCAAACCCGGAGAAGTTTTCAATTATAATTCATCAAACCCGCATTTACTCTCGGGTGTTATCACTAAAGCTTCCGGAGAAAGTACCTTTGATTTTGCTAAAAAAAATTTGTTTGAACCCCTAGGAATGACTGTTACGCGGTGGGATCAGGACCCGCAGGGCTATTATCTGGGCGGTACCGGACTATTTATGACCGCTCGTGATTTGGCCAGTTTAGGTTTTTTGTATCTGAATCAAGGATGTTATTCCGGAAGGAGTATTTTGTGTTCTGAATGGGTGGAGTCGGCAACGACAGACCGCTTACCGGGTCTGGAGACGGATTACGGTTATTTATGGTGGATCATGGATGCCGGCGGTTACAAGGCGGCCTATGCTTACGGATACGGCGGGCAAATGATATATGTTATCAATGATCTCGATCTGGTGGTGGTATTCACTGCGAATCCGAATGTGAATGCGCAAACAGCCCAAATCACACGCGACCTTGAGGACAACATTCTCATTTCGTATATTATACCGGCAGTTCAAAAATAAAACGAGGGTCTATGATCAATTGGAATGACTTTGAAAAAGTAGAGATGCGGGTGGGTACGGTTATTGAAATCGTTGATTTCCCGAACGCTAAAAAACCAGCCTATAAGTTGACCATCGATTTTGGAGAATTGGGGATCAAGCGGTCAAGCGCCCAGATCACCCGGTTATATACCAAAGACGAATTATTGAACCGGCAGATCATTGCTGTTACGAATTTCCCTCCTAAACAGATTGCCAATTTTTTTTCTGAATGCCTGGTATTAGGTATTGTTGGAAACGAAGGAGAGGTCGTGCTTCTAAGCGTGGACCAGAAAACTACAAACGGATCCAGGGTTAGTTAGATCCAGTCAATTGAAATAAAAAAAACAAAATGAGGAGTGAACCCATGAAAAAAATGTTGTGGGCATTAGTACTTTCCGGTATGTTCCTAAGTTGTGGCGTTGCGCGCCAGGTTCAGGAAGCCAAGAATTTTGCGAAATGTGAATTCCGGATCAGATCGGTTGAGGGGACGCGGCTTGGCGATGTGAAGATCCATAATGTCAAATCGCTTAAAGATCTGAGCATGAAAAAAGCCGCAGAAATAGCCATGCTACTTGGTTCGGACAAGATCCCGCTTTCGTTTACACTAAATTTACAAGCGAAGAATCCGAATGCTGAAAAGGCTTCGATGAACAAACTTGAGTGGATCTTGTTTATCGATGAACATGAAATGGTCGCCGGCGTTCTTGATCAAAAGATAGAAATTATACAAAGCCAGGCCGCTGATATCCCGATCTTTATCTCAACCGATCTCAGAGAGGCATTAAAAGGAAAATCGCGCGATGCCATAGTAAATTTGGCTTTTAATGTGGCGGGTAAAGGGTACAATCCAACGCATATTCTATTGAAGGTAAAACCGTCAATAGATATCGCGGGTTATACGTTATCTTATCCAGGGTACATTGATGTAAAGATGGATTTTACCGCCGAGCAGGGGAAAGAGCTTCGTGAGAAAGCGCTGGATAAGTCAATAAAATAAACTTATTTGATAATGGCACGAAGCAGGTTCAGAAATTCTCTGCCGTCGTTTTGTACTAAACGGAAGTTCTTGTAAGCGCTTTTATAAGACGGGTTGATCTCGTAAGCTTTTTTGAACTGCATCATCGCTTTGATAAATAAATTTCGGCATTGAATCAAAAAAAGCAGGCCTAGAGAATTATGCAGGTCAGCATAATTAGGATTTGTTTCGACCGCTTTTTCTAGTTTAATCCGGTATTGATCTAGAATAGTCTCATTCTTTCCCGCCCCGCCGAACAAGAACTTCAGGTAAAAGCCGTGCATGATCTCATCCAGATTTGGCGTGCCTTGGGCGTCTTTCAGTTCAGACACGGTTACCATAGCCTGATCCAGGTATCCGGAGTGGATCTGGGATGTTAATTTTTCAAACCGGGTTGCGTAAAAACCTATGGTAGAAAAGTTGGGGTTTGAAGACATGAGTTTTTCGAGAATATGAAATACGGTCGATTTTCGCTCAGGAACCGGCGGCAGATCGTCTGCATACGGACTATGCTGAATACTGTCGAGCAGGGTCATGATGGTATTAAAGTGAGCGCCGGTATATTTTGGATTGATTGCAAGTGCCGATTCATAAGCACTCAAAGCATGTGTGTACATGCCGGCTTTTGAATAGGCTAAGCCTAAATTGTTTTTCAGGTCGGCAAACTGAGGTTCCATTTCACAGCCTTTTTGCAGCACCGCAATCGCCTTTTCAAAATTTCCGGCCTGCGTCAAAGCTTGGCCCAGGTTATTATATGATTCAACTAATCCCGGGTTTTTTTCAATCGCGTGTTCAAATTCCACCACGGCTTCTTCTGTCATACCTTTGCGGAGGAAAATCAGGCCCATCTTGTTATGGGAGACGGCATGTTTGATGGTTTTTATCTTGTCGCGTATAAAGAAAAGAAGCTCGATCTCCCAGGCGATTTCCTGATGGAATTCGTTGAGGAAATCCTTTATTTTGTCTTTATCCCATTCTTTCATTCGCGCCGTATCCAGGTTTTTTTTCTGGACCATGATCACGCGACCTTTTTCAAAAATTTCCGCCTGAAAAAGGCTGCGGGCAGGGTCGGCAGCCGTTTGAATGTGGAAAATTTTTCCTCCGGCGTGGACGTTGCTGTTGATACCCATAGCTTCCATCTAGACACTCCTCACGATTATTTCCGTCAACGAATAAAAAAATAGCGTTGAGCTTTTGGCTCAACGCTATCGGTTCTCACTATAAGAAAGGGGAAATGGGGGGCGATGGTTGTGTATGCCGCGTTGCGCGCATTTCTTTTCTTCCTACAAACTGCGCAACCTTGTCAACCAATTCCTTCATTCGAATTGGTTTCAAAAGTATCGCATGGATACCAAGGGCTTCGACCCGGTTTTTTTGTTCATGGATCAACTCGTCTAAATATCCTGTAAAAACAAACACCGGGACACTACGTGAAGTTTGTCTTATTTGTTCAATCACTTCCCATCCCGACAAGCTGGGCATAAAAAGATCAGAAATTACGAGGCCGATGGGTTCGTTCTTAAAGATGTTTAAAGCATCAATCCCGTTATTGGCTATTCGAACGTCATATCCTGATGTTGAAAGCATGAGGCTCACAGTCTGGGCGACCAATTCATCATCATCGATCAAGAGAATCGTCCGGCTGATCTTCCTGTTTTCATTGTTGCGAAGTGATGAATGCTCCGCAGATTTCCCATTTAACAGCGAGGCCAAATACAGTTACCTTTTTTAATCCTGCAGTGATTGTTTCAGGATGAATAACCCCAATCATCATAGTCGAACCAACAACAAAACAAGTACTACAATTTATATGCCCAAAGCTTAAATATATGTTATTATATTATTTATTATGAGTTTAAAGATAGTATAGTCAAAAAACCGATAACGAACAAAACATAATTTAGTCAAAATATTGACTCATAGTCATAATATTGACACCAAATCATATATAGCTTCCAGTAATTATTGAAGTAAAAATGCCTATAATCCTCAAATTATAGGCATTCTGGAATAAGTTGACGAAAGCGAATGTCATTGTTTCAAGATTTTGTCAATTGCGAGATAAGTGATGGCATGATACCCGGATCTGGCTTGCGCGTAAATTCTTCTGGCCATTTTCAAACCATCAGGGGTTTTTGACAAACGCGTATAAAGAGGTTCGACAAATTTTCTCCGGCCTATTTTATTCAGGAAAGATTCCAATTGACCGTAAGAGGGTGAATATTTACTTTCAATTACATGCACCAACCATGCGAAGACAATTTCAGAATTGCCGGACTTAGTGAAGCCAAAAACTAGATCTAATTCGGCCATGCGGGAAGCCGGAATCTTTTCGGGAAGGTTGCGAACAAAGTGGAGCCATTGATGGGGGAGCCAGTTTTTTGTCTCCAGATCTTTTGCAGCTGTACCTGTTTTCCATGCATTAATTTGAATATCAACCTTTTTAAAAGCATCGGATTTGATAATTGGTACGTTGTCGGGAATACCAGTACCGTAGAGCCATTCATTGATTTTTAGCTTTTTGAATACGGTGGAATCATTTTTGATCAATTCGTTATTGACATAATCTGCGAAACGATTCGTCGTCATGGGTTTAAATGCAAACGTTTTGAAATATTTGTTAAGGAACCGATCCCATGCTTCTCTTCCAATATTTTCTTCCATCATGCGAAGGAACAGATAGCCTTTCTCATAAATAATACCGTATGAGAGGTCGTCCGGATTTCGGGTCCCGAGATCGACAAAAAGCCGGGTATCTTCCGGACGGCCGGTTAATTCCTTTAATTCGTCCTGTAGATCCTGATAGCCAAGTACGGCCTCCATTTCAGCGAATTCGTTTCCGTACAATGCTTCATCGATGCGCCGCTCAAAATACATCGTAAAACCTTCGTTAAGCCACGCATCGCTCCACGTTGCATTGGTAACTAAGTTCCCGGACCATGAATGAGCAAGTTCATGAGCGATTAGCGAGACCAGAGAGCGGTCACCGGCAACGATTGTAGGGGTGGCAAACGTGAGCCGAGGGTTTTCCATACCGCCAAAAGGGAAACTCGGCGGCAGCACTATAATATCATAACGGCCCCAGGCATAAGGGCCGTAAAGTCTCTCTGCCGTTTCGATCATTTTTTCCGTATCGGCAAATTCGTAAGCTGCCTTTTCAACCGATGATGGTTCCGCATAAACTCCGCTGCGTTTTCCGATGGGCCAGAAGGCGATGTCGCCAACTGCCAGTGCAAGCAGATAGGACGGTACAGGCTGTGGCATCGTGCATTCGTAAATGCCCTTATTATTTTTTGCGAGCGAATTTTCGGCGCTCATGACCGCCATCAGTTCGGGCGGGCACTGGACTTTAGCATGATAGGTCATCCTGATTCCTGGGCTGTCCTGGCATGGGATCCATGTCCTTGCTAAAATTGGCTGAGACTGTGTAAATAAGAAGGGTTTGGATTTTCCCTCCGTTTGAGATGGTTCTAGCCATTGAAGCGCATCCGCACGGTCTGTTGTGGAATAATAAATGGTAACCAGTTCCGTTCTTGGAGTAATAGCTATCTTCAGCTCACTTCCAAGGTAGTCGTGGGATTCGCCCAGATTGAACCAGGTTGCTTTCTCATCTTTATCTATCGTGATCTTATGAATATCCAAACCCCGTGAATCCAATCGGAGAGTATCGGTGCCTGTTTTATTCATGATATTGTATCTTGCTTTGCCCGAAATACGTTTTTTGGCAAAATCAATTTGAATATCCAGATCCAGATGGGTGACAATCGCTTCATTCGGCCTGGCGTATGAATGCGGATCAGTGAAATGAAGATCTCCAACGGACGACTTTTTTGAACACGATGACAGCAAGAAAACCAGAATTAAGGCGATAAGGATTCTGAACATAAACATAAACTGACCTCGGAATTAATTAGGGGTTGATGAAAGGCAAAATAGTCTCAGTACGTGCCATACGCAAGAAATATTTAATGTGGAATGCTTGAACTTCACGCAGAATTTTAATAAGATTAGCCATCGTTTATCAACAATCTAACCCCTTGAGGCTATATGTTTGACACTAACTACAAATTCACATGCGTCGAAAAATTTTTGAAATATGTGAAATACGATACTCAATCTGATGATGAGGCTACTTGTTTCCCCAGCTCCGAAAAACAGAAGATTTTATCCAGGGATCTTGCGGCGGAATTGAAAGCTATGGGTCTGAGCGATGCGCATATGGATGATAACGGTTACGTCATGGCGACCATTCCGGCCAATACGAAGAAGAACGTTCCTGTCGTAGCTTTTATTGCGCATGTTGACACTTCACCGGCTGTGACAGGCGCTAACGTGAACCCTATCATTCACAAGAATTATCAAGGCGGCGATATCAAATTACCTAATGATCCCAATCAGGTTATTGAAGTCAAAAACAATCCCGACCTGGAGAAAATGAAAGGATACGATATCATTACGACAGATGGAACTACACTACTTGGCGCGGATAATAAGGCCGGCGTGGCCGAAATTATGGATGCGGTCGTTTATTTCCTTTCCCATCCGGAAGTGAAACACGGCACGATCAAGATCTG
>CAZHUW010000188.1:0-6815 GCA_964535295.1 uncultured Bacteroidota bacterium | reverse complement strand
CGCCGTTGACATTACCCGGATTGCTCAGAGTTTGAGTTCCCGAGGAAGCTCCGACATAAACCGCTTTAATGGATGGTATATTCAGGTTATAGACCACGGTATAAGTCCCAGTGAGATCTATGTACACTGTGTCGGAAGCGGTTGGTATTCCACTTGGAGTCCAATTCGAATCTACATACCAATTACCGCCTGATGGATTATTCCAATGTTTTTGTCCGGCAAATACATAAGTCGATTGAACCGTCAGAATTAATAAAAAGAGTAGTACTCTTTTCATGAGATCTCCTCAATAAGGATAGATGAATGTCAAAAAGTTATAAAATTGTCTTTTGGACGAATTGTCTGCCCAAACAAGTTGGATCCGGCCGGTTCAGAATGAAGTCGAAAGAGTATAAAAGTGAGATGTATCCGTACTAAGATATTAAAAGACAGTGACGCAACAATCCCATGAAGATGGGATATCGGGGGAAGATCTATGTGGTGATCTGTGATAACTGATTTTAACATAACCAAATCCTGAAGGAGATTCAATTGATTTTTAAAACTTGTTTCAAGATTTTTCGTTAGTTATTATGTCAAAGTTCAAACAAATACCACTTTGTGACCTTGTGTCCATTGCGGTTTAGAATCTTTATAAACCGGAGTAACTTTATGTACAAGGCGATTCTTGCCGTCGCGCTCCTCTTTGCTCTCTCATGCGGGAATATTGACCGTTCCGAAAAAGCCTGGCTCACTTATTATGAAAAATCGAATTTTCTCGAGACGCCGCGATATGACGAAACGATAAACTATATTCAACGGCTCGAAAAAGCCTCGCCTTGGGTTAGATTGGAATATTTCGGCACGACCCCGGAGGGAAGACAACTTCCGCTGGTGATCGTAGACAAAAAAAGTCATTTTACACCGGATAAAGTTCATCAGGAAAATAAAGCCATCCTGCTCATTCAGGCGGGAATTCATGCCGGGGAAATCGACGGCAAAGATGCAGGGCTCATGCTGATCCGCGATATGGTCATCCATGGGAAATACGCGGAATTGCTTGACAACGTGACGATCCTTTTCATGCCAATATTCAATCTGGACGGGCATGAAAGATTCGGCCCGTACAACCGGATCAACCAGAACGGCCCGAAAGAGATGGGCTGGCGCGTGACGTCTCAGAATCTCAATCTCAACCGTGATTACATGAAAGCCGATGCGCCGGAAATGCGTTCTCTTCTGAAGTTGATCAACGAATGGGATCCCGATTTCTTTGTGGATTGTCATGTAACGGATGGTGCCGATTACAGACACGTGGTTACGTATCATCTTGAAAAAAATATCCACATGTCGGCGGCTGTTCGCGAATGGTCCGCAAAGACCTATCTGCCTTATCTCGAAGAAAAAATGAAAGCTTCAGGATTTCCTCTGTCGCCTTACATCGGTTTGGTCGATGAGAACGACATTACCAAAGGTATCGACGGCGGCGTAGCCCGGCCGCGTTTTTCAACCGGTTATATGGCTTTGCGCAACCGCCCTGCACTGTTGATCGAAACGCACATGTTCAAGAGTTACAAAGAACGCGTGGACGGCACGTATCAAATGTTGTTGCATACGATGGAACTGATGTCCAAAGAACGCTTGTCTCTTAAAACAGCGCTTCAGTTAAGCGATCAGGAATCAGCAGGTTTGACCGGGAGGGAGGTCGGTTTACTTTTTGATTTCGATCGCACACATTATACTGTGATCGATTTCCTGGGATTCAATTTCAGGGTCGAAAAAAGTAAAATCTCTGACCAAGACTGGGTTATTTGGGAAAATGTTCCGATCGATTATAAGTTGCCTTACTATGACTCCGTAAAGGCATCGTATGCAACCGAAGCGCCGGTTTCCTATATCATCCCAAAACAGTGGACGGCCGTCATTGATATCATGAAGGCCCACGGCGTACAAATGACGACTCTGAAAAAAGATGAAAGGATTTGGATCGAGTCGTACGCGTTCCATAATGTAAAATGGGCGGCAAAACCTTTTGAAGGAAGGATCACAGTGGAATACGACGTTCAGCCGATACGCGAAACGAGGGAATTTAATGCCGGCGACGTGAAAGTGGAAATGAATCAAAAATTGAACCGGGTCATCATGAATTTACTGGAACCAAAAGCTCCGGACTCTTTTTTACAATGGGGTTTTTTTAATTCGATTTTTGAACAAAAAGAATATGGAGAAGCGTATAAGCTGGAGCTACTGGCAGATTCGCTGATGAAAACCGATCCGGAACTGAAAAAAGAATTTGAAGAAAAAGTTAAGACGGATACCGCGTTTGCCCATAGCGGGTATTGGAGGCTCAACTGGTTCTATATGCATTCCCCGTACTGGGACCAGAATGTAAACAAATATCCGATCGCCAAAGTATTGCTGAATCCGCCGGAAAAAAAATAATTCAATCATTAGATTTGCCAGAACTTCTTAATCTGGCAAATCTATGCCGTTTAATTCTCTCTCGACTTATCATACGCCGACATCAGCACTTTGAGCGCTGCCGGTTCAGGCAATGCGCCTGCGAAATTGAATTCTTCATTGATCACCGTTTTAGGTACGCCTTGCACGCCGTATTTGTACACGAGGTGCGGGAATTCGCTCGCCTCGACCATGTCGCCGGTGATGAATTCCGACTCCATCGCCGCTTGGTGCGCAAAACGCACGGCGCGTGGGCAATACGGACAAGTGGGCGTTACAAAGACCTGCAGGTGAACCGGCTTATCGATCTTTTTAAGTTCGTCCTTGATCGCCTGAGGCAGATTGCTCGTTCCTCGTGAGGCGTCCAGAATGGCCTCAAGGAACGAGGAAAATTCATATCCCGACGGCACACCGTAGAAACGGATCCCGTAATCTCTCGAGCCTTCTATGACTATGGCCGGAATTTTGTCAATGCCGTACTTATCAACCATTTCCCGGTCAACAGCAAAATTATACACATCCAGTTTCAATTTGTCCGACAAACCGACTATTTCTTTGATCAATTCGTGCGTGTCTTTACAGTATTCGCACTCGAGTTCCTGTGTAAAATAGACGAGGCGGACCGGGTTTGTCAGCTTTTCAAATTCGGTTCGGATCTTTTGTGTGGTTTTTTCATCTAAGAATGCCATGGCAAACTCCTTTTCAACGGCTTGAGTTATCTGAATACATTTTTTTCAATTCCGCGACGAACAAACGGATCTCTTCGTCGGAAAAACCTTTTTCTTTCGCGGCCTCTTCCAGCGTGCCCCAGATCGGTTCTCCGCAGATCAGGCAGCGGATACCGTTCTTCATCAGGAAATGAACGGAATCCGGATAGTGTGTGATGAGGTCTTCAACGGTAATATGTTTATTGATGATCATATATTTTTAATCTTGATGCCACAAAGGCGCTAAGGCACAAAGAAAAATTTCGTTTAAAACACAATGGCTCAGAAGTACCCGCTTTGTGACTTTGTGTCTTTGTGGCATTTCGGTTTTATTTCTTAATCGTGAACTCAGCCTCGACCACCACTTCGCTTCTGATGGAATTGGCGATAAGGCAATTATGATGCGCATCGTCCATGGTTTTTTGAGCCTGAGCAACGGCCGCTTCGTTCTCCACGACTACTTTCGGGCGTATGATTACTCTTGTGAAACGGTAGCCTCCATCGGCGAATTCGAGAAATCCCTCAGCGGAACTCTCATACGACACAAGCGGGATCTGTTGGCGGCTTGAAAATGCCAGGAACGTGGTCATGGTACAGGTTTCGACCGCCGCAACAAAGAGATCTTCCGGCGTCCATACCCCCGCTTCACCTTTGAATTCCGGCGGACTGGCCACGCGGAAACCGGGTTTACCTTCGGAATTCATCTGCCCTGCGCGGTTATCCAGCCAGTGCAGCTGTGTGTGATAAGTAAATGTTTTGTATTTTGTCTTTGGTGCAGATGAAACAGATTCCATGTCAATTCTCCGAAAAAGTTTTCGTTTTTTGAAATTATCCGGGTTCGTTTTCACGAACCCGGTGTTTTGTCGCTAATCATACAACAAAAATGAAGAACAGTTTAATATATAACTATATCGTTATATAATCAATAGATAAAACACTAAAACCGGTTTTTTATTCCTCATGATAAAATTATGTTTTTTGTCAGGATAGTGATTAAACGCTTGAAATTCGTAAAGGGCATGCCTATATTTTTTGAAGGTATCTCATCAAAAAAACGCTTGGATCAGGTTATGGAAAATGAAGAAATGATAGACGCGGCGATCCGCGCTCGTGAAATGGCGGTTGCACCTTATTCTAATTTCAAAGTTGGTGCTGTGGCGGTGACGGCCGAGGGAAAGGTCTATACCGGATGCAATGTGGAGAACAGCACCTATGGACTCACCATGTGCGCCGAAAGGGTGGCGATATTTAAAGCCTTGTCGGAAGGTGCGCACGACATCGTCAAAGTGGTGGTGGTCGCCGATACACTCCAACCGTGTTATCCCTGCGGGGCTTGCCGCCAGATCATTTGGGATTTCGCCCCCAAAGCCGATGTGGTTTGCGCCAACCTGAAGAATGAAAGTATCGTCTTCAAAGCGGGCGATCTGATCCCTTATGCGTTCGGCGACGGCGACCTGACCAACAGTAAAAAATAATGAACGACCTTATCGAAATATTGCATGTTGAAAACCTGATGCTCAGGGTACTGCTGCAGGCAGCCGCGATCGTAGCCGCCGGGTATGTACTTTCGAAACTCTTTCATCTGATCGTAAAGATCATTCAGCATCGGATTACATCAAAAACTGAGACCGATCTCGATGACCGAATCATTGGCGTTCTGGAAAAATCCATTCAGCGGATCATCAATGCCACGGCGCTGTACATTGCCGTAGGCCGTATCGAGGATGTATATCACGGAAAATGGACATTGTACCTGGACGGCGCGTTCTTTGTCATCATGGTCATATTCATTACGATGCTGATGTCCGGCATTGTGAAGGCGGTCATGGAATGGTACGTAGCCGTCATAGCCGTGCGCACGCAAAGTCAGGTCGATGAAGAACTGGTTCCGCTCGTCAAGCGAGTGGCAAATTTACTTCTCTACTCGATCGGCCTCGTTATCTGTTTGGATCATTTTCATATCGATATCAAAGCCCTCGTTGTTTCGCTGGGCGTCGGCTCGTTTGCCATTGCTTTCGCCGCGCAGGAAACGCTGGCCAACATGATCGCCGGCTTTGTCATCATGGTCGACCGTCCGTTCCGTGCCGGGGACCGCATAAAGATCCTGTCATCCCAGCAATTCGGCGATGTCATCAAAGTAGGCTTGCGCAGTACCAAGATACTTGATTTTGATAATAATATTGTCATGATCCCCAATGCTCAGATCATCAAAAGCGAGATCATCAATTATTCCTATCCCGAGGTCAGTACCCGACTCCGTATCGAGGTCGGGATCGCATACGGCAGTAATATCGATAAAGCAAAAAAAATCCTGATCAGCGTGTGCGAAGGGTTTGAGCAGGTGCTGACGGAACCTAAACCGGCTGCTTATGTCCTTGGATTCGGCGAATCTTCTGTTCAAATGATCGTTGTGGGGCGGGTAAGACATTATAAGGACCTTTTTGACATAACCGACGCCGTGCGCGTCAGGATCTATGATGAATTCAATAAGCAGGGCATTGAGTTTCCCTTTCCTCAGCGGGTCATTCATGTTAAAAATCAATCGGTCACAGGCTGAGTTTTTGATTGCATTTATTTCTTCTGTCCCGTATATTTCAAAACAATTTTTCATAATCATATCCCAATTCAATACCATCGATTAACTGTAGTTTTACGGAGAGTAAAATGTTTATTCATACTTTCTCAAAACCTAAACGGGGAATGTCCATGAAACCGTTTTTAAAGATCAACCTTAGCTTTTTTGCCTTAATATTCATTGCAGGAAGCATATACCAATCTGGTTTTGCACAAACCAATCCGAAAGGCGCTTTTGAGTTTGTTTCCCGCATCGACGCGTCAAAAGACGATGCATTGGAAATGCTGCTGGAAGGAAAATTACTTTACGTTGCCAATAAAGCGGCAGGGCTTTCCATTGTAGATATATCGGATATCTATGCTCCCAAGGTCGTGAGCCGCACGGCTTCCGTCGGTCAAAATTACGGCTTGGCTAAGAAAGGTAATTTTGTATACATGGCAGACAACCTTGCGGGACTTATCGTGTATGATGTTACCAATATCAAGAAGCCTGTTAAAGTGTCTGAATTCGCGGTCAAAGGTGAAGCATGGGACGTCAAGATCAAAGATAACTACGCCTACGTTGCCGCCGGCCTCGCTGGTCTTGTTGTCGTGGACATTACCGATCCGAAAGCTCTGAAAGTGGCAACGACACTGCGTTACGATAAAGATTGGGATTACGCCCGTAAGGTCTTCATTACGGAAAAAGGACTGCTTTTTTTGGCCGACCGTAAAGCAGGTATTCACGCGATCAATATAGACAATCCCCTGGCCCCCAGAGAACTCCGCAGGTTCCAGACACAGTTTGCCGTGGGAATTGAGGTCGCAGATAATTATGCCTATGTGGCCGACGGCCCTTCAGGCATGGTGATTGTCGATGTGAGCAATCCGGAGAAGATGCGTCAGGTTGCGGAATTCAAACTGCCCGGACATACCAATAACGTGGCTAAGATCGGTCCTTACGCGTATGTGTCCATCGACGATGCAGGCATCCGAGCGATCGATGTGACAAACCCGAACCGGCCGCAGTTCGATGCGCGCTATGATACGCCGGGCCAGGCCTTCAGCATGGTGAAATACGATATCTTCATGGTAGTGGCCGACCTGTCATCGATC
>CAZHUW010000187.1:0-6824 GCA_964535295.1 uncultured Bacteroidota bacterium | reverse complement strand
CTGGTATTCGAGGTAATCGCATTGGAAAATTGAATCCTTTTACTTTATAACTACCGTTGAATCATTGGCCATAACATATTGAATTCCCGTTGACAAACTGAGAATTTCTAATGCGAGTTTTAAGTCTTTATTGCTAAAACTTCCTGTAAATAAAGTCTTATCTATTGATCGGTCTGATTCAACATGAATGTTAAATTGTCTTTCTACTTCATCCAAAACATCCGTGATAGGTGTACTGGTAAAATTGATTTCTCCGGTAGTCCATGATGCGGCCTTTTTGGAATCAAACGAATAAGGCTCACCAGGAATCTGACCGTGTTTGACTGAGCTAGCGAAACCGGGCATTAGTATTACAGATCTTACCCGATCTACATCTGATCTGACCGCCACTTTACCTGTTACACAAACAACTCGTACATATTCGTTACGCGAATTGATATTAAAGCTTGTTCCACGAACTTCAGTAAATGTGAAACCTGTCCTTACGATAAACGGGATGTTTTTTTTCTGCACTTCAAAAAACGCCTCCCCCTTTAGATCAATCTCCCTGCTACGGGAAAAATTATTCTGATCATATGTTACCGATGATTCGGCATTGAGAATGACTTCCGATTCATCGGGCAGAATTATTTTATACATTTCACCGCGTTGAGTGGAGGTTGTCACCATTACTTCTCGGGTCAACCATAAATATCCCCCTACGATGAGCAGGACGGCTGCCGCTGCCGACACGATCTGCCACTGCCATGATTTGCTCTTTTCCGATGAAAGGGTATATAAAATGTTTTGGGGCTTCTTGTTCAGTTCTTCCTCCAAAGTTCCCCATACTAATTTGTCGGAAATGTCTTCTTTTACCTTGAGACGTCCCCCCATTTTCCATAAATCTTTAAATTCATCAAATCGCTTTTTTTCTTCAGGCCGCGATTCCAGCCAAAGATCTAATTCCCTTTGTTCTTCCCCCGACAGGCTACCCGAGACCCAACGACCGATAAAGTCATCACTTCTGTATTTTTCACTTGTTTCCATACTTTTATAATCCGGACCGATTGTTTTTAATGGATCTAACCACCACAAGATTGGTTTAAACCCTGTTTTCTTGGCCCTTCAAACATAATACACTTCAAAAGGGCAATACCCTGATCGAAAAAATAATTATTTTAAGGTGTGAACTTGCTCACGGAGCCGTTTTAGCGCTTTGCCAATATGAGACTCTACCGTTTTGATACTTATATCAAGACGATCTGCAATTTCCTGATAAGACAGATCTTCCATACGGCTCATTAAGAAAACAGTACGCGTCTGTAGTGGCAATTGCTCGATGAAGCCTAATAATTGCTTTTGGAATTCTTTGTCTTCAAGCGTTGAATGAGGTGTACCTTCGGATATAGGTTCTACTTCAATGTACTGTATCAATTTCGATTTAACTTTAAGATGTCGAAGGTGGTTCAAAGTAAGGTTATTAGCAATTTTATAAACAAACGACTTTAAGGAACGATTTTCATCAAGGTGATAGCGCGATTCCCAGACTTTTATGAAGGTATCCTGAACAAGATCTTTAGCCGTCTCAGAATCATGCGTTTTCATAAGAATAAAAAAATGCAAGGATTTGAATAACTGATCAAACAGATACTTCAATGCAGCGACATCCGACTTTTTGATGCGTTTTGCTATTTCCCTGAATGAATCTTCCACCAATGACTCCGGGTTGGGCTACATAGAACTGTATCGAATATACAACTGTGGTTTCGCTTTTTCAATTTCTTAATAGGCGGACAATTTAAGAGGTAAACTGTTGAGGCTTCATATTTTCAAGATAGCTGCATTATACGTAAAACCTCGTATTGAGGAAGAGATGAAACGGGCTCATTTTGTTCGAAAACAATAACAGTTTGAATCGCTGATATGAAACCTTATATTTTAAAAAGGACCCAACTTATTCAACGGCCTTTGGCGGAAGTGTTCCCGTTCTTTGCTTCGCCGGAGAATCTGGCCAGGATCACGCCGCCCTGGCTGCATTTTGTGATCCGGTCACCGTCACCCGTTGAAATGAAAACCGGCGCCCTGATCGAATATACCATACGCTGGCTCGGAATGCCGGTGCGCTGGAAAACCGAGATAAATGATTACGAACCGCCGTTCCGTTTTGTTGACCGGCAGATTCGCGGACCCTACACGCTTTGGCACCATACGCACGTTTTCAGTGAACTCAACGGAATGACGGAAATGACCGATCTGGTTCAATATCGGCTTCCGCTCGGCCCGGCCGGCCGTATGCTTCACACCTTTTTGATCCGCCGGCAATTGCAGGAAATATTTGAATACCGCTATAACGTGATCGAAGAAATATTCAATAAACACTGATCATCTATGAAAATTGTCCTTGCCGGCGCAACCGGCTTCATCGGAAAAAGACTTGTTGAAAAACTTGTTCAAGAAGGCCACTCGATCGTTCTGCTGACAAGAAACCCGGAGAAGGTCAAGGGCCGGTTCGGTGAGTCGGTCACGGCGCATCATTGGGATGCGCGTTCTCCCGGCGATTGGTTTACATTCTTTGACGGCGCCGATGCGGTGATCAACCTGGTTGGCGAATCCATTGCCGGAAAACGTTGGAATGCACGTCACAAGGAACTTTTAAGAAACAGCCGCATTCAATCAACGCACGTGATCGTGCAAGCTCTGCAAACATCGTCCGTCAGACCGTCGGTATTGATTAATGCCAGCGCGGTGGGATATTACGGGGACGTCCCAAATGATACGGTTACCGAGAACTACCCCGCTTCGGGCGATTTCCTTGGAAGATTGAGCGAAGATTGGGAAAAAGAGGCATTCCGCGCGGAGATGATGAAAGTGCGAGTGGTATGCCCGAGAATCGGGATCGTACTCGGCGGAGGCGGCGGAGCGTTAGAAAAAATGGTGCTGCCGTTCAAACTCTTTGCCGGAGGACCGTTGGGATCGGGCAGGCAATGGTTTCCGTGGATCCATCGCGACGATGTGATCAACGGCATACTTTTTATTCTTTCAAATTATAAAATTTCCGGCGCGGTCAATCTGACCGCTCCCAATCCGGTTACCATGAATGAATTCTGCCGTACGCTGGGCAAAGTTCTCCACCGCCCATCATGGATGAAGGTTCCGGGATTTGCTTTAAGAATTGCTGTCGGGGAATTTGCTCAGTTCCTGTTGTCCGGCCAGAAAGCGGTTCCGGAGAAACTGATGAAAAATGGTTATACCTTCAACTATTCGGAACTTGAGAAAGCGTTACGCAATATTCTGATCAAAACCGATTAAGGCGAGGCATGCTGCTTATTAATTCCCATCGTGTCAAGGATCCACGGAATACTTTGCTGTAAATGCGTCACATATTGATCAGCTTCGGAATGACTCAAACCTTCTGCGATCACCAATTCGGCGCGTTTATTTTTTGACTTCATCACCTCCACCGCTTTGCGAACCGAAGAAGTGCCAAAAAGTTCATCGTTTTGACCCTGAATGACATAGTGTGGAACTTTGCCTGTCAGAAACCCCACCGGTTCGGACGCCATCGGAATTGCCGCAGAAAAAACATCCGGATGTTTATCTGCATAGTACCACGTTCCGATGCCGCCCATGCTATAACCCGTAATAATGATCTTTTCAGGATCTACCGGCCATTCCTCAATCGCCATGGTTATGAATGACATTACGGCCTGTTCGCTTTCTGCATCCAGCCATGATTCCCCTACCGCATCCGGCGCAACAATAATGGCTCCCATATCCGCCAAAGCAGGCTGGACGAGTATTTGCATGTATGAATATCCCCGGTACGGCGTTTCCGGCCCTGCATAATGCAACGCGATGATCAGCGGTACTTTTTTGTTTTGAGGAATGACGGGAACCCATAATCCATACAGCAATTCATCGCCGTTACTCAGTCCTGTTTTTTCCGTATGAAAACCCGATGAGAGCGTTACTTGTGCAATATCCTGACGATCGACATACAATTCTGAGTCTTGGCCGCATCCGGATAAAAAAACAAATAAAATGATCATTAGAAAACGAATCATGTCGTTCTTTGCTTAAATTTGTAATATTTACGAAGAAATTTACCCGGCTGTTGCAATATTCTTTTGAAACATATGGGACCAAACAGAGTATAAAAAGTCAACCCAGCTGAAAGTCTTTAAAATGAAACCGGCTCTGATACTTGTCATTTGGATTTGGATCTTTGAACAAGCCGCAACGGCACAGGATACCAAACCGGATTATCTTCTCCTGAGTGCAAATTATTTGGTTCCAAGTTACCCTGAACCCCTTAAAAGCCGTTCTGCTTTCGCTTCTCACGTTCCAAACACCTCTCATGTTCCGATGCACTTTGATGTTCCTGGATATTACCGTATCTCCGGAGACCTGACGCTGATCGGCGGCGTTATGCAGGTGGATATTGATCGTTACTCCTCTTACGGCGAAAAGCTTCAGATCGAATATTATCAGCCGTCATTAAGCGCATTTCATTATCTGGACGGAAAGATCGGAGCCGGGTTATTCATCCGGGGAGATCTTGGCCCTGCATTGATGCGTCTTTCTTCCGGCGACCGCGGAACAGAAAAAACAAATTTCGGATGGGGATATCTGTTCGGCACCGGGGTCGCGGTCGGTGTTCGGTCATCGATACTTCTGACTTCGGTCCAATACGCACATAAATCGTTTCACGGCAAATCGTATAATTTTTATAGTATGGGTCTGGGCTTCATGCTTAAGAAAGACCGCCAGAAATGATCGCTTCTTTCTTATCACCGCTCCTCAACTCTTCTTCCACTTTATCGTGCATCCAATGGCCTTAGTAGAACTCACTGCCGGCTTTTGTCCTTTATTAAGCGCATCAATCGCCGCCTCGATGTATTTGTTCTTCGCTGCATCCGGATTCTCCGTATTATCGTCGATCGCGCCGATGTAGACAACTTCCAGTCCTTTCGATGTTTTCTGAACTACGTACATGTGCGGCGTGCGTGTTGCCCCGTAAGCTTTGGCGATCTCCTGCGTTTCGTCAACCAGATAAGGGAAGGTGTAATTTTTTTCTTTCGACCGCTTGATCATATTGTCAAAAGAATCTTCCGGGTACTCGGTGGGATCGTTCGGGTTAATGGCGATCACAGGATAACCGAGCGCGGCAAATTTCTTATCCAGCGCCATAATACGGTCCTCATACGCCTTTGCGTACGGGCAATGATTGCAGGTGAAAGTGATAATGAATCCATTGACATCGTCTCCGTAATTCTTCATCGACACGTTCTTCCCGTCGACGTTCTTAAGGGAGAAATCACGCGCAATATCCCCGACCTTATAGCCCTGAGCGAATAAAGTTCCCGTCAAGACGAAAACAAAAAGAACAAAAGAAATCAAATGGTTTCGCATATTTATTTCCTTTCAATTAAGGGTTTAATTATGAACAAAAGTTCATCGTAAGAAAATTTCTTTTCATGGAATTGGCGGATTTTTTTCTGTGAATTGACTATCAGCGTGGCGGGTATCGCTCCGGACCACTCCGGGCTGACCTTGTCTATGTAGGAATTGGCATCGGGTTCGTCCAACAGAAGAACCGTCGACCGGATATTTTTCTTTTCGATGAACGGTTTTACTTTGGATTCGAGCTGTGACTTGAAATCAAGGCTTACGAGCAGAATTTTTATTTTTTCGTCTCCGAATTTTTTGTTCATGGCTTCAAAATGCGGCAATTCCTCTACGCAAGGACTGCACCAGGTCGCCCAGAAATTGATCACGTACGTCGTATCATTCCCTTTATCCATCCAGGCTGACAATTCCTTGAATGAAACCACTTGTACGTCCTGCGCAAAAGAAGCAGATGAGATTGAGAAAATTAAAAGAATGGATAATAAGTAATTCATTGGATTGACCCATGAATGAAACGGCGCCCGGTGATTAGAAAAAGAAATGTTAAAATAAGATGCCTCGTACTACGCGAACGCCCGGCGGATGTTTCACTGAATGTCGGCCGCATTTTGATTCAGCTTGCTGTGCCGACGGCTGAATGTAAAATACACGATCAATCCGATAACCAGCCAGATAAAAAAGCGGAACCAGTTGGTCGTACCTAACTCCGTCATGAGATAGAGACAACTGGTCAGGCCGAGAATGGGGATCAAAGAAAGTCTTTTTAAGAATGCAGCTACCGATAACCCCGCGGACACCATGATAAATAAGATCATAGGGATCTTGTGTTTGAATACATCCCAGCCGTGTTCCTGCCCGGACGGATCCTGCATGCTGAAGAACTGATCCCAACCTTCGCGGTTATATTGATAAGACAACCAGATCCCAAGCAAGAACATCGCCGGAACAATAAAGCGGCTGTTCACATACGGGATCTTGAATTTCGGCACAGGAGCGGATTTTGAATTCTGCAGAACCAGCGATCCTCCACAGACCAGAACAAAAGCAAAGAGAGTCCCGATGCTTGTCAGATCGGTCACTTCGGTAAGATTCATGAACAGCGCCGGAACGGCTACAACAAAACCGGCAATGACCGTCGAGAATGACGGCGTATGATATTTCGGATGAACATTCGCAAAACGTTTTGGCAATAGGCCGTCACGGCTCATCACCATCCAGATTCGGGCCTGGCCGATCTGAAAAACCAGGAACACGCTGGCCGTGGCAACGACGGCACTGATCGCAACAACACCGCTGAGCCAATTCAATCCAACTTCTTTGAACACAAACGCCATCGGGTCGCCAACGGCCAATTCCGAATAATGCACCATGCCGGTCAGCGTCAGAGAAATGATGATGTAAAGCACGGTACAAATCAGTAAAGAGTAGATCATACC
>CAZHUW010000186.1:0-6859 GCA_964535295.1 uncultured Bacteroidota bacterium | reverse complement strand
GGTCATCGCGCTCGGCACAAGACCCAACACAAAACTCGAGATTATCACGCCGATCATTCATATGAACAAATCGCAGATCGTAAGAAAAGGTATGGCACTTAGCGCGCCACTCCACCTGACCTGGTCCTGTTACAAGAATGAGAGTAAAGCCTGCGGTGTGTGCGACTCATGCGCTCTGCGTTTAAGAGGTTTCCAATTAGCAGGAGTGGAAGACCCCGTTGATTACGAAAAACACATAACCTACAAATAGGTGATCATCATTTCTTTCGTTCCATTGCCAACCGTAGCCCCAACAGGATCATGATCAAAGCGGAAAACCGGTGCAGCATAACCGACGACCGCATTTTCGTTTTCATTCTTTCTCCCGCATAACTTGCCGCATACGCGATCACGATATTAATGGCTGTTCCGGCGATATCGAAAAGTAGGCCAAGCCCTGCAAGCTGAAACGCAACGCTTTCGCTCGAAGTATCCACGAATTGCGGCAGGAATGCAACGAAGAACAGCGCGACCTTCGGGTTCAGCATATTGGTGATCATCCCCTGTTTAAAAATGTCGATCAACGGTGTGTCTTTCACTTTCACGCTATCCTCAGGTTTACCAGCAGAATACAGCATCCTGATCCCGAGGTATAGTAAATAACACGCCCCGGCATACCGCATAATTTCAAACGCTAACGGCACGGCTTTCAGCAAAGCGGTCAGACCGACGGAGACGGCAACTATGTGGAACAAACACCCTACGCCTATGCCGATAGCTGATACCAGCCCGGCCAGACGGCCCTGACTGATACTTCGGCCTATAATATACAACATGTCCGGACCCGGCGTCACAATCAGAATTAGAGACGCCGTCCAGAATAACAGCATATCGTTTTGCTGCATTTCGGGCTCCTTTCTTTAGGATTGAGTCTAAAAATCAAATGTTATTACCTACGGAGCTTTATTCACTAAGTTATGACCCATTTAGGGTATATTTTTCTTTATATCAGGTCTTCCGTAACAAAACGGCTGCCGCGGCGTAAGCAATGTCACCACACAGAAACATTACGGAAGCTTTCGAAACATAAAGGAACCAAGTTATGCTCCGACCCATCGCTCTATGCATCATTTTGCTTTTGATCGGCGGCTCGGTCTTTGGCCAGACCACGCAGCCGTTCACTGTTCCCGCGGACACCACACGATGGGATCTCCAAGGACGGGCTAATATAGCTGAATACCAGGGGCGCAAGTGTGTTTTTCTCGACGGAGGAGCTGCGCTTTTGAAGAACTTTGAAATGCGTGACGGCATCATAGATGTTGATGTCGCAACGCCTGCCAAACGCGGGTTCTTCGGCATACAATTCCATATCGACAACGAAGGTGTCAACGGGGAATGGATATATCTCCGTCAGCACAAATCCGGTTATCCCGACGCGATCCAATATACTCCGGTGATCAACACAGGACTCAACTGGCAGATCTATAACGGACCCGGTTTCACCGCCGCGGTCGATATTCCGAGGGACGAATGGTTTCACCTTCGCGTGGAAATTACCGGCGCGCAGGCAAAATTTTTTGTTAAAGATATGGAAAAGCCCGCGCTTGTGATGGACGATCTGAAAACCGGCATTCAGAAAGGCCTGATTGCGCTTGCAGTTTTGACCGGCGCGACTTACTTCTCCAATTTTGAGATACGAACCACGCCGGATGCGGTATGGGAACGACGCCAACCGCCGACTCCGCCGGGTACGTTGACCAAGTGGATGATCTCGCCGGCATACGATGCACTTGCACGTGATACGGAGCAACCGCTCCTGAAATCAGAGAACGACACGATTCCCTGGCAAAATGTCGAAGCGGAACCGCCGGGGTTTGTCGTGCTTTACCGCTATCGCGAAGCGCCGCATCTGCGGGTCACATTTGCCAATGATTTTTCGAAACGCCTCGAGCCCCAGCCTGGAGCCAAGGTCGTGTATGCGCGCACCACGATAGATTCCGATCGTGATCAGTTGAAAAAACTCAACCTTGGCTATAGCGACGAGGTCAGCGTATTCCTCAATGGGAAGATCCTTTTCACCGGGCGAAGTGCGCAGAACTTCCGTGACCCTGGGTTTCTCGGCATCATGAATCCTGAAAATGATGCGGTCTATCTTCCACTGAAGAAAGGCAAAAATGAACTGACGCTTGCCGTGAGCGAACTCGGCGGCGGATGGGGATTTATTTGCCGCTTAGTTGATATGGAGAATTGACCCGTAAGAAACCGGCACTCATGTATAACAAGTTGGAGTTCTAATTTACCCGCCGGCAAACATGAGTACGGTATCCACCGGCATCTTGCGTTCGGAGAAATTCCTCGCGATCACGCTGCTTTCGTCGAGCATCTTGAAAACAATAGTTCCGACACGAAATTCATCCGTCAGCTCAAGTTCATATTCAAAATTGCTTATGATCGTCTGGCCGTTGACGGCCGTACCGTTGGTGCTCTGCATATCTTTTACATAGACCCTGCCGCCCTTCATACCCACGCTCGCGTGGTGCCGCGACACAGCGGCATCCTGAAGGACAATGTCATTATCATAGGCGCGACCGATATTCAATTCAGCCCCGTCGCTGAGCCGATAATTTCTCCCGGTCTCAGACTGATAGATATATTTGGCTATTCGCATAGTTCCTCCTTTGTTTCTATCAAAATAAGGCTCGTGTTTTCCCGTCGCGATGATATAAGTCACATCCCAGTGTGCGCACCGTCACAGCTTTCATACGAAGTATGCGTTACCTATGGAAAAGGCTGTTTGTACATGAACGGCTCACTAATTGATTTCATTACAGATACAGCTGATCTGAAACAACAAAGGAGATACTATGAAAATTCGATCAGCCGTTGTAACGGCGTTCATTTTTTTGATTTTTAAAAACGTTTCGGCGCAGGAAAAAGGGATCGGGCTTGGGGTTATACTCGGCCAGCCGACGGGCGTCAGCAGTAAAGCCTGGCTGACGCCGAGCACTTCTTTCGATCTTGGCGCGGCGTGGAACTTCAGCCGTGCAAAACCCGACCGGGGTCTCACTTCGCAAAAAGATTTTCAGGTGCACGCAGATTATCTTTTCCACAATTTTTCATTATTCCCGACCAATACCGGGAAGATGCCTTTGTATTACGGGATCGGCGGGCGCATAATTTTCGACAGCAAAAGCAGAATGGGAATACGTATGCCTATAGGGATCGACTATATTATCAATAATTCCAAGGTCGATATTTTTCTTGAAGCCGTGCCAATATTGGATCTGGCCCCGGCAACAAGTTTTAACCTTAATGCCGCGATCGGAGCCCGGTTTTGGATCAAATGAGCCGGCCCAAGCCGACATGATCGGAGTTTGGTAAAATGTCTAAACAGGTTTTTTATTGATATTGCGGAGTAATTTTGAGAGTTACGCGGGTCATTCGGATTCAACATATTTCTTAAAATTATTCAGAATGGCCTGCCACCCCCCTTTTTGCATCTCGACTGGATTTTCGTTTTCAGCGTCAAAGGTGGTTGTAACCTTTGTTTTACCGCCAATATTTTCAAAACTTGTAAAGGCCTGCCTTCCATCCGACATGGTATAAACGATCTTCTTTTGATCGATGACCTCGTCGTAAACGGCTTCAAAGTCGAATCCGTATTTGCCGTCTTTGGATTCCATTCTGGAAAGAAGTCTGCCGCCAACTCTCAGATCGTTCTCCGCTTTCGGGCAATGCCAGTCGTCCGAAGCAAAGTTCCATTTGACCATCTGTGAGGGTGATGTCCAATACTCCCAGACTTTTTTTCCGTCGGCAGAAATTAATGCTTCCACCGTGATTTTCGTTTTGGACATGCTTTCTCCTTTTCTTAAATGTTATAATTGGCATTCCCGTATGACGCAAGTTTCAAAAACGAAATTGCGTCTTCTTTTTTGTTCATTTGAGTTCTCCCTTCCGCAGATACATTTGGCGTCAGCGGCCATTTCGTAAACGTGACCGTTGCGTAGGTCAGCCTGTCAATTAATAAGATGCCTTTGCCGGGATGACCACGCGCAACACCGCCTCCTGCCGAAAGCGCCGCTTGTATTCTGTCATAATAAAAACGATATTTGAATCCGCCGCCGCGGAAGCCGCGTGCACCAACTCGAGAACGAAACTCGCCTCACGCTCGATCTTGCCATCGGCACCGCGCCACTGCCCTGCCGCCTGAAAGACCGTAAGCCCGTCCGGAAACCGCGGCGTAACAACTTCACTCAAAAAACGGCTCCATGCGGAATCGGACACCACCTGCCCGCCTGGCATATTGCGGCCAAAGAACAATTGTTCGACCACTACATCTTCCGCAGGGCCGGTGCGCAGAGCGGGGGCGCATGAAGGGTACGTAAGTATCACAAGCGCGATAAAAAGGTGTCGGGTCATAGTCGTACCCTTTCATGCATCGTAAGAGTTGATTTACACCTTGTCTGCCTTTAACGTCCATTTACTGTATTTCCACCAATTCAGTGAAAAAACAGCTAAAAAAATGACACCGGCACCTCCGCTCATCAACCAAAGGTCCATTCGGATTCCCTCTGAAGAAAATGCTGAGCCAACAGCAAAGACACCTGCAAAACATAACGGAACAACAGCAAATATGAAAGAAAATCTTACCTTTGACCATGCGCGGTAGAAAAGGTCGATTCTCAATAGTATCATCAGAGTAAAGTAGTGAGAAATCAAATAGACAGGGATCCACTGATAGATTATCAAATTTGGTGTAAAGCACAAGAAGTCAATAAAAAGGCTCACCCCTACTGCCAACCCGCCTTTTTCTTTTGGTCCAAACATATAATTACTTTTCTCGCGTCATTACCTCAATCGCCGGCGTATGGCTTAGCTCCGGCAATCTTCGATGGCCTCAGCGCTAACTTGCTTAAGTTGATCACGATCAGGTTCAACGGATCGGTCCTCACTTCTTCCCGCCTCCAGTAACGTTTTACTTGCCGTAAAAGGAATACTCAATATAACAATAGCAATGCCCGTCCTGATAAGAATTGCATCAATAGCAACGATATCCGCAACAGGCCCGAATACAACCATACTCATTGGCATAAGCACACTGGACGCCATTCCGAAAACGGAAAAAACCCTTCCCATAAAAGCGTTGTCCACTTTGGATTGAAACAGAACCACGATCGGCGTATTGAAAAGCGGCATCGTGATACCCATACCCGCAAAAATTGCGATGTAGACAAAAAAATCATTTACGAGGCCAAGGCCGATGACTCCAAGTCCGTAGACTGCAACGGCGAGTGCCATGGTATACACGCGGTTTTTGAATCCGCCGCAGGCGCTTATGAAGATCCCGCCTGTCATCATTCCCAGCGAAAAAGTGATCTCAATCGCGGTGAGCCGCCACACTTCATTCCCAAAATCACGGATCACCTGCAGAGGCGTCAAAAAGGCCGAAGGAGAAGCGCAGATCATAAAAACGGACGCAAGAAGCACCAATTGTAAAATATACCCGTGTTCTTTTATGTAATCGAATCCTTCTTTCAGATCATTAAAATATTCTATTTTTTTATTTTCTCCGTCCCGTTTTTCCAATGTCGGTACTTTAACAAAGAATATTAAAATACTTATACCCATAACGGCGGTAATGACGTCAATAAAAAAGAGTATCTCCAAAGGCGCATAGGTCATCAGCGCGCCGCTGGCCATCGGAGCCGCTAAGGTTGCACCGGCCTGTATGCCGGATAATAAACCGTTCACCTTGGTTAAATTCTCCTGAGGCACGATCTGCGGAAGAAGCGCGCCGACGGCCGGCATCTGCGTTCCCTGCCCGAGAGAACGCACCACCGCGCAGATCAGTAAAATTGTGATAGAGTCATATCCAAAAAGTAAAAACACGGCCATGATGAAACTGACCAAGGCGATGGACCCGTCCGCGATATTGATAATATTTTTCCGGTCAAACCGGTCGGCCCATACTCCGGCAAAAGGCGAAATGAAGAACATGGGAAGAAATCCGGCAATGGTAAAGACCGTCATCATCGTTCCCGACTCGGTTTTGAGCGTGATATGCCATAAAATGGCATATTGAACCAGGAAGGTGCCGAAAAGCGATAATGTCTGCCCGGCTACAAAAAAAGCGGTATTCTTCTTCCAGTTAATTTCCATACGTCTTTTAGTACTCAGTGTGATCTAATTTATGGTAATTGCTCACGTCAGCCGATGACGGGGGAAGATGATTGATATTCGCCTTCTATTCTCCGATTGGCTCCCACAATTCGATCTTGTTCCCTTCGGCGTCAAGGATATGGATAAATTTACCGTAGTCGTAGGTTTCAAGAGTGTCAACGATGGTCACGCCGTCTTTTTTAAGCTGCTCGACAAGTTCGACCAGGTTCTCCACTCTGTAATTGATCATAAAATCTTTGGTTGAAGGGGAAAAATATTTGGTCGTTTCGGCAAAAGGGGTCCATTGGGTTTGCGCTTTTTTTGTACTGCCCGGGCTTTCATACCACTCGAAAGTGGCGCCGTATGGGTTGGTGGTTAAACCAAGGTGTTTTTGATACCATTCGGTCATTGTTTTCGGATCTTTGCATTTGAAAAAAACGCCGCCGATACCGGTAACTTTCTTCATTTTTGTTTTCTCCTTATTTGATATGCGTCTTGATCAAAAGAGACTAAGGCTATATGACAAAATGCCTCAAACATGTTACTGAATTCATATTTTGGTATTCCCGGCCTTGATAAAAATGCCGATGAAACCCGAGTTCGCAGTATTATTTTGCGAAAAACGGCTTTCATAAACGTTCGAATTTAACACATCGTGAATATTGAGAATCGTTTTTCGCAACCGTTCTGAGACGAGGGTTTAGGCATTTTTATCACAGCC
>CAZHUW010000185.1:0-6861 GCA_964535295.1 uncultured Bacteroidota bacterium | reverse complement strand
ATGACCAATAACGACCTTACAAAAACATACCTGGCGCATTTAACCAATGAGAGAAACGCCTCCCCCTGGACAGTCAAAAGTTATTCGTACGACATTCTGCACTTTTTGAATTTCTTCGGTTCCAAAGAACTCCTGACGGTATCAGCGGAGGACGTCAAAAATTACTCCGCCTATATGAAGCAGAATAGGGGACTAACTAACGCGTCGATCAATCGTAAAATGATCTCCCTGCGATCAATGTTTCGATTTTTCAGTCATTCTAGATTTATCAGTGATAACCCATTTGATAGTTATCTGTATCTCAAAAGTAAACGTTTTCCATTAGTGGTATTGGCCCGGGATCAGGTCGCTAGAGTTCTTAATTATCTCGATAGAAAAGCCGAATCTTCAAAAACACATTCCCGGAAGGCTCTAACGGCAGCTCTGCGAGACAGGTTGATATTCAAAATGATGATATTCGGAGGTCTTCGCCGCTCAGAAATTGTCAACCTCCGGATTTTTGACCTTGTTAGATCGGAAATAGGATCATGGATGTTCAAGGTTCAGGGAAAAGACACAGAAAGAATGGTTCCATTGCATCCATCTCTTTATGCAAACATCGTAGAATATCTGAAAACCCGTTTGTCTTCTTCCGATTATTTCTTCCTTCAGACGCAGTCCGATAAGCCGATGTCGATATATACAATACACTATTTGTTCAAGGAATTAAATCTTCGGGTTCCTCTTAACACACGCATATCTCCTCGCGTGCTGAGGGCAACATTTGCGGCGAACCTTGCCCAAAATGGAGAAAACATTAAAACCATTCAAGATTTGATGGGCCATGTAATGATAGAAACAACTCAACGGTATCTTTCGGCGCCTATTACCTATCGCCAACAAGCAATTAACAGACTCTCAGTTGGGATATGAAAATGAAGTTCATTCAGATATTATTAATGTTATTCGTCTCAGCTTTACCGATAGACCGGCTTTCAGGGCAAGACTATTTCAATTCTTCCTTAGAATCGGACGCAGGAAATGCCCTTGCCAATCTATCACGAGCTAAATGGGAATATGATCAAACGGCCATTTTGCGCCGGCTTATTCCTAAAGTCATTTTCTCCATAAACCTTTCAACTTCCGGATATTTATTCCCAACCTATGATCAGTCTATACGGGAATTCGCTCCGCGAAACGGCTACCACATGACGATGTCATGGAATATAACCGAACTTCTCTCGACGGCAACCCGACAAAAGGCATATTTCGAGTTACGCCAGGCCAATCGTCAATATGAGGTTATAAAGAAACAGATCGAACATCGAAGTCAGTCAAAAAAATATCTCAAAGAAAAATGGTTAAGTGAAAAAGCCCTTCAGGAAAAAGCAATTTCAAATACAAAAGAAGAACTGAAACTGACAAAAGAATTATTGGAACTTGCAGTCATAAAATTCAACCAAGGCGAATGTTTCAGCGACTTTGTAATTCAAAAAAAACTCGCAGTTTTGGACGTTGAAAAAAAACTGTCGGAAGAAGAACAAAGGTATTCACAGATAGTTCGTCAACTGGAGCAGTTTATAACGCAAGAAAATCAATCAGAATAACAAACAATGCTTAACGTGTCCGGAGCAAAACCGATTTTACAGGATATTCCGATTTCATTTCTCGATCCGTTGCATTTGGCCCGCAGCCAAAACAGGAATGTTACGGGCTTTATCGCCGTAGTCTATTCAGCGTATGCGGACATTTTCTTTATCAAACGATCAGCCATTTTTGATGTGGGCCGGATAACGGCTGATTTTCGCTTTCGGCTGAACATGGATACCGCGCTGGATTGCGCGCAAACAGCCAAAATCAATGATGTGCAAGCCGTAGTTTCACTTTCCTATATGAATGACCAGAATTTGACGACATTCAGAAAAACATTTTATCTTGAGCCTTGCCTCAAACTTCACACCCACGTCTTAGATGTTTCCGGTATTCAATCTTTAGATGAAATTACATCTTGTTCCAAAGGTATCATGGAGATAAACACCTTTCTGCCGAACTCAGCGTCCATTCGCTTTCATGTTCTGAATAACAACCACACGGAATTACTGAATGAAATTCTCAACTTGGACCGATCCCGTGCATCGCGCCTCTTGTTTTATGACGAAGTGAAGAACACGCAAATATTTTCGGCCAAGTTTTTATCCAGATACGAAGACTTGGATGCGCCGCTTTCGCGGTTTACCCATCTGGACAAGCTCCTTCAGGAAAACCTTAACAAAGCAAATACGGTTAAGCCATTGAACTCGATGCCTGGATTGCTTGATAAAACATCCGTCGCAGTCGAACAAAGAATTACGGAACCATTACCGACTGAAGCATTTCCGGACGATACGGTACACACAGAGTTTGAAATGGTCATGGAGAGGCTATCAAAAGGTGAAGCGTTCTCTGAATCAAATTGCTCAGGTAATGAAAACACCTCTCAGATCGCCACCGATCAGCACACAGAAAGACCTTTCAGTTCTTCATCAAGCGATGCACCCGTAACACTGAATTCACATGCCGTCTCTATCTTCAAAGAATTCCATGACCAATATAGGGTTGAGCTGAAAAAGCATTCAAAAAAATGTGACCTTATTATCGGAGAGGCTCTAATCGAAGTGACTAAAAAATATCCACTGGGCTCGATAACAATATCCAATAACGACCTCAATGTTCATGTGGAGGCTCTGCTCGGCGTTTTGGATCTTTGTCATGTCTCTATATCCCATTTCAATCCCATTACAGGCATACGAGCCCGAAAAGCGCTCAAAGAAAAACTAATAACCCTGATCACCGGTCTTTACAACGATCATTACGAACTCTTAGATCATTTCAACTTGCTCGACGGTATTTCCGAAATGTATTCAACCTTAAAATCTTAACGGTGAATCATTAATTGAAAATCAGCAATCGACAATCATAAATCGTCAATCGTAAATTCCTTATGATTTTAACAACCCACATAACCTTCTCCTGGACTTTCTTTTTTGTCGTTCTTGCGGCAATGGGCATAGCCACCGATGTCTGGACGATTACCGCTATATCAATTGGTGCCATTCTGCCTGACATTGACACGCAGTCCAGTACAGTTGGAAAATTATTCCCTTGGATTTCCCGCCGTATCGAACGACGTTGGGGCCACCGGACCATCACGCACTCTTGGCTGACATTTCTGGCCATTACGTTATTGTTAGTCCCAACCGTATACACGATTGACGCTCTCATTAATGCCCCCCTCGAGGGGGTTTTGGGGGGTGTAGCGGTTGCCTTCTGCATAGGCTTATGGACACACTCCATCCTTGATACATTCACAATTCAGGGAGTTAAGATTCTTTACCCTTTATCGACGCGAAAAGGCGTATTTCCCCTCGATATGCAGTTTCCGCATTCATTTCGAACCACAACCGGATCTCGTTTGGATCGGATATTGACCGTCATATTTTTCATCACAGCACTGGCAACGTTTCCACTTGCAACCGTAGGATACCAGCGGTTAATCCGTTTTCTGCATAAAGACATGACCAGCGCCGTAAACGATTATCAGGACTTCATCAAAACACACTCTGTCGTAGCTGACATTTCCGCAATAAACGCCGTAACAAGACAAACCATCTCCGGGACTTTCCCAATAGTCGGCATTCTGACGGATGACAAAATGCTATTTGAAAAAGAAGGAAGGCTTTTCACGATCGGTAACTCAATTACAGACCATTACTCTCCTGAAAGAATAGTATGTCATAAAGAAGCCCTTATCCGTTCAGATATTAAATACGTCGATTTGTCCAATCAATTTTTGAAAAACGTATCTTTTTATTTTCCAAAAGGAGTTCTCAGGGCATACATGTTTGGTGAATTAACGGCGACAAACAATCCCTCCATATCTCATTATTATGATCGTTTCAACACGATATCGGCAACTTCTTCAAAAATCCAATTAGAATATGCGACCCTGCAGGATATTTCCGAAATGGGTCTCTTAGATTGCCTGATTCAGTCGGGTAGCATTATGATCAGGCGTTAGTTCTTGATTCGTCCGGCTTCCCTGGCGCGTGGGATTATTTAGATACGGCCCGGATTCAACAGCAAGCCACGATTTTATTATCATTCCAGTCAAAAGCAGTGCCACGCATGCTGGTGTCGATAGGGGATACGGTAATTGAAAATCAGCCGTTAGCCGTCGAATCAGATTCGGCACTGAGTTACACGGCAGATTCAGATGTTTTTCTAAATCAATTGCAAATGAACGCTTTAGATATGCAGCACAAAGACAAGACGGACGCCATGAAATCTTCACTGTATTTATTACTAAATGATTCTCTTCGGGCATTTCAGCGCTACAGGCAGAATCTTGATCATCAACAGCAGGGATATGTCTCCGAGGCGCACGTGAATCAATCGTATGGCGAACTTTTGTCTCTAAGAACCAAGATCAGCAAGCTAATAGATGATATGGATTTGGTGAGGATACAATATAAGGTGGATATCCAGTCAAAAAGGAATGCCATTTCAAATTTACAGAGGAAAGAATTAAAAAATGTTCACTATTTGAAATCGCCATACCGCGGAACTATTCAGGACATACGTTTTTCAGGCAACAAAAATCAGAAAACAGAGATCACATTCTATTTATCAATACGAGGAAATTAATCATGACAAAACTCTTTTTTATTTTTTTGAGTTTGTTCGTTTTCATGTTTCAACCCGTGGCCGCTCAATTCAAAACTATTGACGCTTCTGCGAGAGACACTTTGAAAAGCACTGAGATCTGCATTGCTTGGTGGAATCTTGAAAACCTGTTTGACACCATTGACGACCCGGGCAAAGGTGACGACGATTTTCTGCCATCAGGCAAGAAGCAGTGGACACAGGATCGGTTACACTACAAAATCACTAACCTCGCATCCGTCATTGCTTCCATGAATCCTGATGTTCTTGGCTTCTGTGAAGTAGAGCATGAATCACTCATTGATTCTCTGCTGAATTATCTCCCCAAAAAATACGGCAAGGTATATTACGAATCATCGGATCGGCGCGGCATCGATGTCGGCATGATTTACAATAAAAATATTCTTTCTCTCATACATTCAGAAAAACACACCGTGAGTCTGAAAGGCCGTCCCACCCGTGAAATCATCGAAGTTTCCCTCGCACCAAACAGTTCCCTCCCCTTTTTTAGGGGAGGGCTAGGGAGGGGTCTGGACACCCTCTCCTCAAGGAGAGGGTTGGGGAGAGGTGTGACTTTCCTCCTCAATCACTGGCCATCACGACTCGGCGGAAAACTTGAATCAGAACCGCGCCGCCTGAATGCTGCTAAAACGGCAAGAAAAATAATCGATAATACTTTTGCGATGAACAAAGACGCACCCATAATTCTTCTGGGTGATTTTAATGACGAGCCTTTTGATAGATCGCTGACAGACGTTTTGAAGGCAACAGAGGACAAACACTTGGTATTAGACTCCAATTACCTCTTCAACCCTATGATTGCCTTAAAAACGGCCGGCCTGGGAACACATCGTCATGGTGATAACTGGAATCTCCTGGATCAATTTATTGTATCCCGCTCCGTGATGCCGTTCCTGACAGACGTCCGAATTTTTAATTCAGAATCTATGTATCTCAAAACCAAAAACAGATCTGCAGACTCCAAAAAACGCCCGTGGCCAACATATTCCGGTTCCAAATATCTCGGCGGCTACTCTGACCACCTACCCATTGTTATATCCCTGAATCTATACCCTCTCCTTTTTGAGGAGAGGGCTAGGGAGAGGTTCAAGGAGAGGGTTGGGGCCAGCGCTGAGCGTAGTCGAAGCGTGAGGTTGCAAGAAAGGCCTCAATGACCGACCTTCGCGAAGACACATACTTTATCGGTCGTACCGACGAACTCTACAAAACCGTCAAAAACCTCCAAAGCGGCATTCACACGTTACTTGTCGGCGATAAAGGAATCGGTAAATCGCGTCTCATGATCGAAGCGATGAATGTGCTGAACCGAACGGTGCGTTATCTTGATTTCTCTGAGGCTTCTGATGTGCGCCTGAGACATCGCCAGTCGGTTCGAATTACGCCGGACGCATATCAGCTGATCTACATCAAATATTCCTCTCCGCTTTCATCGGCAATGAAGCAAACCACAGAAGCATTGTTCAACGCGCGCCTGCTGGCGGATGTGAAAGAAGAACTTTACGACGAACCCTGGGAAGAGGTTCAACGACAAATCCTAAAGCCGCATGCGGGGAGCCTCGGTATGCAGAATTTCGTTTTTCGGTCGGTTAAATCTTGCCCGAATCGCATGATCATTATTTTTGACAATCTCGATCGGATCACTCCGGCTCATCAGGCTTTCTTGGAAATGATGGTCGGAGTTGCAACTGTATGCGCAGCAACCATAATTCTGCGTGACGACATCCACCTCAAAAAAGTATGGTCTTCGTTTGACAAACTCGAGATCAAACCACTGTCTGAAACGACCGGCGGACACCTCATTGATTATCTTTTTCAAAAGTACCCTATAAAAGTCATAGATCGTGAACTCTTCAAAAAACAAGTTTTAAAGGCATCCTCAGGCAACCCGTTCCATATCAAAAATTACCTATGGCAGGCGACCTGCCGCAAATATATCAAGGACGAGGATACGAGAGCAATTCAAGAGGTGGATGCCAACAAATTTCTCAATTTGGGTCCCGTATATGTTTTTGTCATGATTTCATTCACGATTATCAAAATCTTTTCGACCGGTATATCGGCGCGGGAATCTTATATCTACTTCACCGGAATTGGTTTCATCGCAATGGTCATTTTCAGGGTCTTTCGCGGCTTCTTCATTTTCAAGCCGCAAAAGCAAAC
>CAZHUW010000184.1:1873-6869 GCA_964535295.1 uncultured Bacteroidota bacterium | reverse complement strand
CTTCAGGCGAATGGCGCAACATTACTACGATCTTATCTTTAACATTGATGTGTTCATAATCGTCATATTTATTATCGCTGGCGCTGATGCCATAACCGGCAAAAACAACTTCTCCTTCGGCAACGGTGTCAGCTGAATACGCCAAAGGCCGGAAATCTTTTCCCTCATCAAATTTCTTATTGCCGAATATCAACGCATTATTTTCACCTGCCTTCAATCCTGTAACAACATCAAACTGTTGAAAATATTTTTTATCGTCACCTAAGGGTTTAAGCCCGTAACTCTTAAATTCATGCTGAATATATTTTGCCGCAATGTTATTACCTTCCGTTCCCGACGCTCGTCCTTTCAAGGAATCCGAAGCAAGAAACTCGACGTGGTATTTAATTTCCGCCTGAGTGATTTCTGGATTGGAAAACTCATTTCGTTTTGCATTGCACGATAAGAATAAAACGACCGCCAAAAACAATAAACAATAGCGTAACATGATTAACTCCGTAAATTTTATATTAAAAGGTCAAAATGTAATTTATTCCTAGGCCAAATTGCGAATAGGTGATGCTGTATCCACCAACATCAAATGAGGACGGCACTTTGCCTTTAGAGCCGACATTCATAAAATCGAATGTCATTTCACCGCTCAATTTCTTCATAATCTCATAACTAATACCTGTTCCAACTCGAGCCGTTGCGAACGATTTGTCAAATGAGGAGCCGTCGCTTTCATGTTTCACTCTCGTCGTTCCTAAACTCAGTAAGACAAAATTCTTGAATTTACGCATGATCGTATAATATCGTCCAGTTATAACAAAAGGAACCATTTTATATTCTCCTCCGGAGATATCGCTCTTAAAAGTTTGAGCGCCAAGATCAATACCAAGCTGGAATCTGGGCGTCATTTGAAAACTACAGCCAAACATAATGTTGGATCCCGATTTTGCCTTCGCTCCGGAACTGAACTTGCCGTTCGGGTTTGCACTGCCGACCAAAACACGAATGGCCAGTTCTTTTGATTTAGTTTCGGTTTTTTTGTCCTCCTTTGTCGTCTCTTTTTTCCCTTCTTCAGCTGATGATGATTTAGCTTTCTTATCTTCTTCCGCTATCATTTTGGAAGCCTCTTTTTGAAACTGAGAAAACGAGTTGGCTATCTGCTTCATGATCTCCAATAACCCGGCGATCTTGCCGTTATAGTCTTTGCTGCGTGTTTGAACAAGCTGGCCCGTGCTGACATTGATCATTCTGAGATCGATCGTATAGGTATCGCCGATGAGCCCTATATCTCCCGCGATCATATACTCCACTCCCAACAATTGGCCAACCTGAACGGCGCATTCGTTGGTACTGCATTCATCCGAAAGAATAAATTCCTGTTCTTTAAGGATCTCTTTCATTTTCTGCCGTTCAACGACGTTAAATGCCTTAGTCTGAAAAAGCATTGCCCTGAAACGATTGGATAATGTCTGGACATCATCATTAGTGATAGAACCGGTCTTCTGAAAATCAAGCACAGCTACCGTGCTATTCCCATTCTTGGATTGAGAAACGATTACCGACGAACAAAAAAATATCAGCAGCAAAATTAATCTTATCATACGCCCCTCTTGCTCTTTTACAGTTAAGTTCAATATATACGAGTTGTAAGGTAAGACATTTAAGTTAAAATCACAAACATATAAGTTATGTCGCATAAGCATCAAGCGTCTTGGATCCTTTCTTTTCCCATAAGCCAATATTATAAAAAGAGTTGCATTTCATTACGTTGTTAATTAAATTTTCTTATTGAGGGTCTAACTTGGCATCTTTGATTTAAAAGAACTATTCAAACCCGAATTTTTTCACTTTAAATGCCTTATTAAAAATACTTACAGGATATTGTATGAAATCGAAATATGATGTGGTGGTTATCGGTGCGGGCTGTATCGGGGTCAGTGTGGCAAGTCATCTTGGGGATATGGGATGCACGAATGTTTTGGTAATAGAAAAAGAAAAAATGATCGGAACCGGCGCTACGGCAAAATGCGCGGGCGGTGTCAGAGCTCAATTCTCGACTCCAATAAATATTTACATGAGTCATTATAGCATTAATGAATTCGAAAAACTCGAATCCGAATACGGGATTCAGTTCGTCCAGTGTGGTTATCTTTTTGTTGTTAAGACGGAAGAACAAAAGGCGCGTTATCTTAAAAACATGGAAATGCAGAAAAAATATGGTGTTGACGTACGTTTTGTCAGTAAGGACGAAATTGCATTGATGGCGCCAAATTACGGTTTGGATAATGTGCTTGGCGGAACTTTTGGGCAAAAAGACGGGTTGGTCGATCCTTATATGATGGTGGATGCGTATTTCAAAAGATCTAGAAAAATGAACATAGAGTTCGAAACTGATTTGCCATGTACTGGACTAAAAACATCGAATGGAAAAATCACCCATGTTGTAACGCAGAAAGGTGAAGTAGCGTGCGATTACGTGGTTAACGCGGCCGGCCCATTCTCCAAAGAACTGGGAAAAATGATCGGGGTCGAGATCCCGATTGAACCTCTGAAACGCATGATCACGACGACTGGTGAACTGGATTTCATGTCCGACAAATTTCCGATGGTTGTTGATGTTACCACCGGTATGTATATGCACAAAGAAGGCAATGGGTTGCTCATAGGTCTGGCAAATAATGATGAAAAACCGGGTTATGATGAAACGATAGATAATGCTTTTCTGGATACCATGCTCATGACAGCGCTTGAGGTTATGCCCTATCTCGAGAATGCAGAAATAAAGACCAAATATCCCGGAACTTGGGCCGGATTATATGAAAGCACGCCGGATCATCATAGTATTCTTGACCGGTTACCCAACTATTACAACTTTATTATCGCAGGCGGATTCAGCGGGCATGGGCTTATGCATGCTCCGGCTGCCGGCCGTGCTATAGCGGAACTCATCGTCAAAGGCAAATGCGAGACTTTTGACCTTCATCCTGTTCGCTTCACGCGTTTTGCCGAAGGCGATCTGACCGTTGAAAAAAATGTAATTTAATAAGGAACAAACACAAGGACATGAGTGATATGTTCAAGAAGATCGAACGGTTGGTAAAAACATCCAAAAATTTTGTTCTGACCACGCATCTCAACCCCGATGGTGACGGGTTGGGCAGCGAAGTCGCGATGTACACATTTTTGAAGATGATGAAAAAGAGACCTCGTATCATCAATACGAGCCCGGTGCCTAAACAATATCAATTCCTTAATTCCAAAAATGAGATCGAAACGTATGATCCTGCAAAACATGATCCCGTTATCAAGAAAGCGGACGTCATCATGGTTCTAGATATCAGTGTATCCAAGCGTCTTGAACGGATGCAGGAGGCCGTTATGCAATCCCCTGCCAAGCGTATTTGCATCGATCACCATTTGGACAATGACGGCTTGGGCCACCTGAACTGCGTGGACGAAAAAGCCCCGGCCACAGCAGAGCTGATCTATAATTTCATCAAACACTTCAAAGGCAAACCTAACTTGAAAATCGCCCAAGCGCTTTATACTGCGTTGATCACGGATACGGGCAATTTTCGCTTCAATGCGACCCGCCCGGCCACGCATCTTATCGCCGCAGAACTCATCAAACTGGGGATCAAACCCAACGACATCTACGCGGAGGTTTTCGAACAAGGCAACAGCGGCGTGATGAAACTGCTCGGCCGTACGCTGGAACATATGCGTCCCGAATGCGATGGCGGTATCAATTGGACGTATCTGACATCTAAAGACTTCACAGATACCGGCTCGAATCGAAGCGACACCGAAGGATTTGTAGACTACACTCTTAAGATCGAAAAATCAGTTTTCGGGCTTCTTTTTTATGAAACGCCTGAAGGTTTTACTAAAGTCAGTCTGCGTTCCAAAGGCAATGTGGACGTACAGTCATTTGCAAAACAATTTGGCGGCGGCGGCCACAAGAACGCTTCCGGCATCACGCTCAAAACGCCTTTTGAACCGACTATGAATGAGGTGGTCACGAAGGTCAAAAAATACTTTACCGACCATTACGTTAAGTAATTCGGCATTTCTCAAAGATCCATTTCCCTCCAAAATTCACCGCGAAGGACTTGATGATGGTAATTCATGCCAAACATTCCAAACTTTAACTTTGGAAATCAGAACTGACCTGTGTCTTCCTTGCAAAGAATGATGAAACCAATCCATGGCTGACCGAACTCGATGATATTTTCGGTACCTTGCTCAAAAACCTCCTAAAAAGTAAAGAATTTGGAGCTGAAGAAGATTCGATCCACGTATTGCATGGCAACAACAAGACAAACAGTAAACGTATTGCGCTCGTGGGTCTGGGAGAGGTTAAAGAACTTGAATGGGATACATTCCGGAAGGCTGCTGCCAAAGTTGTAAAAACGGCTAATGCCATCGGTGTTGAAAAGATTGCGATGGTATTTCCTTCGCACCTGATATCTGAAACATTTGACGAAGCCGGCCTGGCACAAACGATAATCGAGGGCGCGCTGCTTGCCAATTATCGATTTGATAAATATCAAACTGACAAGAAAACCAAAGCCGGTATGCTGGAGGAATTGACCCTTCTCACGTACGTTTCTCCAAGCGAAAGAGTTCTGAAAGGCGTACGTGCTTCCGAGACGATCTGTGAAGCTGTAAGTTTTGCGCGAGATCTTGCGAATGCTCCGGGCAATGAATTAACCCCAAAAGAACTCGCCGTCCGCACCGCACAAATGTGCCGTAAGAACAAGATCAAATGCCAGGTGTTTGATGAAAAGAAACTGACCACGCTGAAAATGGGAGGTATTTTAGCGGTTGCGAAAGGAAGCAGCGAGCCGCCGCGGATGATTGTCATGGAATACGCTCCTTCGAAAGCGGTGAACAAGAAACCCATCGTCCTTGTTGGAAAAGGTCTCACCTTTGACGCAGGCGGGATATCAATCAAACCCGCGGCCGAAATGGATCGGATGAAATTCGATATGTGCGGCGGAGC
>CAZHUW010000184.1:0-1773 GCA_964535295.1 uncultured Bacteroidota bacterium | reverse complement strand
ATTCTCTCCCGACGATCTGCGCCAAATATCTGAACTCGGAATCTCCAAAGAGAAAGTGCTCCGGCAGATCGAGTCTTTCAAGAGCGGTTTTCCTTTTGTTAATCTGGACAGACCGTGCACATCCGGAGACGGTTTGATCAAAATTGACGAGACCTTGCATAATCCGCTGATCGAGGCGTTTGAAGAAGCCGCATACGCCGGCCGTGTGATGAAATTCGTACCCGCCTCTGGCGCAGCCACACGCATGTTCCATTCTCTCACTTTCGTCTATCAACATTTCGATCAATATCGCGATGCCTTATTGCATGAAAAAAATGACCACGCCGATGTCATTGCCTGCCTGGAATTTATCCGTCATATTAAGGAATTCCCTTTTTACGAAGATATCCCCGGCGCTGATGAACTCATTCAATCGAAAAAATTCGATGAGCTATTCCACTGCGTGCTTAATTACCATTCGCTTCCTAAAGCCCTGATCAAATTCCACCGGTATCCCGATCACTCGCGCACAGCGCTGGAAGAGCATTTGGCAGAAGCGCTCGTATATGCAAAGGACGGGCAAAATATTTCACGTATTCATCTTACTGTTTCACCCGAGCATCGCGCGGGCTTTGAACGGATGATCCATAACGTCCGCCCAAAATATGAAGGTCATCTTGATAAACTTGACATCACTTATTCAGAACAGAAAAGATCAACGGATACCGTTGCGGTGGATCTGCAAAATGATCCGGTGCGAGATTTGAACGGACGGCTCGTTTTTCGGCCGGCCGGACACGGCGCGCTGATTGAAAACCTCAATGACCTGAACGGCGACATCATCGTACTAAAGAATATTGATAATGTCGTACCCGATCGTTTGAAGGAGACTACTTTTTTATATAAGAAAATTCTCATAGGTTTTCTGGTACAACTTCAGAAGCATGCTTTTTATTTTCTTCAGAAAATTGCACAAAATGACTTTCGAGAGCCGGATGTAAGCGAAGCGGTGGACTTTGCAAAATCACAATTGTATATCTCTTTTCCCTCTGGTTTTGATGAATGGAAGGAAGATGAAAAAGTAAAAACCCTTTTTGACAAACTGGATCGACCGATACGGGTTTGCGGTATGGTCAAAAATCTGGGTGAGCCTGGCGGCGGCCCTTTTTGGGTTAAGGACAAAGACGGCACTTCCTCGCTGCAGATCGTTGAGAAATCGCAAATTGATCCCGATTCACCCGGTCAAAGGAAAATCCTGGAATCGTCGACCCATTTCAACCCGGTTGATCTGGTGTGTGGCGTCCGGGATTATAAAGGAGAGAATTTTGATCTGCATCCGTTTGTCAACAGTGAAACGGGATTTATTTCCGTCAAATCATATAATGGGAAATTGATCAAAGCCATGGAAATGCCCGGCCTCTGGAACGGCGCAATGGCTTACTGGAATACCGTTTTTGTGGAAGTTCCACTGATTACGTTCAATCCCGTCAAAACAATCAACGATCTCTTACGGCCGGAGCATCAATAAAAATCCTTGATTTTCAATGTGTATTCCGTTACTTTCGACCTGTGAGTTCGACTAAGCTCTTATCAATTATAGATTTGAATGTTTCATTTAAATAAATTGTTTAACTAATTTCGAATTAGGCAGAAATTTTTTGTTACAAAGTTGTTAGCCTGAGGCTGACACAATTTTATCAAATGGCGAAAGCCATAATACTATATAAATTGCTCTTTGTATCCATTCCGAACCCCTTGCGGAATGCAGGCCCCGTGAATGCTATAAGCAGAGTC
>CAZHUW010000183.1:0-6883 GCA_964535295.1 uncultured Bacteroidota bacterium | reverse complement strand
TCTGCAGGCGGTACCACTAAAGCTTTACGATTGATCCGCGGCACATTCAAATTAACAAGTCAAGGTACAAGCCCTGTTCTCGACATCAGTACCGGCGGCGGAGACTTCCCGGTTTTGGGCGGTACAAGATTATGGATCGCAGGCGGTTCGGCTCAGATTAGCGGCGCCGGGGACAATCTCAATCTTAAAGGACAATTGAAACTTTCGTCCGGTTCGTTCAACGTAGGAACAAGCACATCGATAGCGAGTTCCATTTTCTACGATTCTACAGCGGCAGGAGTTGAAGTAATTGGAACCGGAGTGTTGCGGGTTTCAGGAGCATTGCGACCTGCGTTAGGTACGGTATTTTCGTATATCCAGTCCGGTGATTCTGTCATCGTGGGAAGATATACGACGGTCACCGGAGGCGCTACGTTTCAGGTTGCGGACAATGCTTCAAGTTTATTTCAGATGTCGGGAGGAGTTCTTGCATTACGAAGGGCCATCAACAATGGATCAATCATAGACATCGGGTCGGTGGTTCAGCAAAAGATCAGCGGAGGTACTATCCACTTACTGGATCCAAGCTTGGTTACTGCAACTACTTATAATATCAGCGCTGCTACCGCTGTTGATACTGTTCGTATGCAAAACCTGATCATAGGTCCTTGTAATGGTTTTACCGGTACTTTGTCTTTGAGCGATCTTATTGAAGTTAAAAACAATTTCACGTTGAACATAAACGCAGCCGGAACATTCAATACCAACACACGAAACTTTATGCTCGGCGGGAATTTTACCCGTACACAAGGGAATTTTACAACGGGCGCGGGAAGTACCATGATCTTCAATGGTACAGCAGGTAAACAAACAGTATCGGGCACGTCGACTTTCACCAATGTCACGATAAACAATACGTCAGCTCCAAGCGATACCGTGATGCTTGCTGCAGGCACGGACCTTACCGTAGCAGGAAACTGGACATTAACAGCCGGAAAATTTGATGCAGTGACAAATAAACGCGCTGTGACATTCCAAAGCACGACCGTTGCACAAAGCATTACGGGTTCGACGTTATTCAACAATCTGACCATAAATAATACCTTCGGCCCTGTTACACTGGCCTCCGGCGTCCTGACTGTTGACAGCGTTCTTACGTTGACCAACGGCATATTAGCTATTGGCGCTAATTCGCTCGTATTGAATGAAACGAACGTTGCGGCCGTGTCAGGAGCATTCGGTGCAACGCGAATGATTCAGACAGGCGGTCTTGCCGGCGACCTTGGCGTAACGAAAGCATTCCCCGCAGGGACGCACGGATTCAGATATCCGGTGGGTACCGGCGCTAATTATACGCCTGCGACGATTCGTATAACCAATGCCGGAACAACTCCAGCGGCCGGCACGATCACGGTTATTCCGGTCAATTCCGCTCACCCAAATCTTTCCGACGGTTCGATAGCGTTACCTTATTACTGGAAAGTTACCAAGACGGGTCTTGCCAGTGATGCAAGGGTCCAGGATTATTTTGTATACGGCGCAGGTATTACACCTTTGGGCACGGAAGCAAACTATGTGGGCGGTTACTATATCCCATTCACGTGGACTAATCCGACTTCAAGCATTGATGCTACCAATGACAGTGTCACAGTATTCAGTCCTGATTCCACAACTATTGCAGCAGACTTCACAGCCGGTGAACCTACGGCGTTCGGACAGCCGACGGTGTATTACAGTAAGGCAAGCGGCAACTGGAATACCGCTGGGACATGGGGTGTAGGAAGCTATACGGGAGCCAACGGAACACCAACTTCAACCGATCCCGTTGTAATAGGTAACGGGCGGACGGTAACGATCCAAAACGGCTTATCGGCCCGTACGGTGATTGGAGTAACATTTGACCAATATGGAGGATCTACGCCGGGTCCCGGGACATTGTTGATTCAGAATACGGCGACGAACGATCTAGGAACCGTTTCAGGTGTTGGAACTATTATTCTTGATAATTCTTCTGCAACTCCCGTTCTGCCAACCGGTACTTATACTAACTTCGTCACAAAAGACAGCGGAACCGTCATATTCAGAGGATCGGCAAACTACACGATACCTAACGGCCAGACGACGACCTTCAATGATGTGGTATTTGCAGGTAATACGACGAAGACGTTGGGGGCCAATATATCTGTGAACGGAAGTATGCGAGTGATTGGCGGTATCGTCAATCTCGCAACTTTCACTGCAAATCACGCCGGATCTGCGGGCGATTCATTGGTGCTTGGACCAAGTTGCAATTTGCAAGTGGGTTCAACCAACAATTTTCCATCGAATTATGGTACCTATTCGCTCGACTCGACAAGCAGGGTGCAGTATAATTTGAATGGTAATCAAACGGTTTTCGGAGGAATTACCTACGGCAGATTGTACCTGTCCGGTACGTCGGGCACACGAGTCAAAACGCTGGCCGGCAACATTACCGTTTTGGATTCTTTATCATTGACCAACTTCACGACTCTTGATGCCAGTTCCAGTAACTTTAATATTTCTCTGAAAGGCCATTTTGTTCTTGCCAATGCAACAGGTTCGCTCCTTACGCGCCGGGATAATACATTTACTTTCAATGGTAACAATGCTCAAACGGTTACTTATGCTGCAGGCGGAACATTATCGTTTTATAATTTGACCATAAATAATACAAACGGGGTAACCTTTGCAAGTAATACCATGATCGATAGCGTTCGGAATACGCTTACAATTAGCGCCGGCAACCTGACACTTGGCGCCGGTAATTCATGGCGTTTGGGCGAAAGTATAAGTTATCCCGGTGGTACAGGTACACTTACCGGTTCCACAACGACTAACTTGACTTTGTATGGAACAGCATCCTTAGACACGTTAAGATTTGCCAGCGGAGTTGCCGCTCGGCGTTTAAACAATTTTATTGTGAACAGGACCGGAGCTACAAGTCAAGTGCGGATAATTGGCACAAACGACAGTCTTGAAGTATTTGGCACCCTTACCCTGACTAAGGGAATATTAAGAATGGGAAATAATCTGATTAAAATGATGCTTTCTACTAGCAACCCTGTTAGCGGCGGGGATTCCACCTCGTATGTCGACGGTAAAATGGCTATTACGTTCCCGGCATCTACAAATAATGTCGGAAGGAATTTCGAGGTTGGCAGCGGAAGTTTTTATCGTCCAGTGCGCGTGACCGGTTCTACACAAGCGTCAAGAACCAGAGTTCGTGTTGAGATCATTCCTAGAAGCGCGACCGTATCGTCTAAGCCTGCCGATGTGAAAGGGATATCGAACGTTCGTTTTTATCGGGTGTCTATTGACAGTGGGCTGGTATTTAATTCAACGACGGATACGGTGCGAATAAGTATCAAAACAAACAGTTATGATCTTGAAGGCGTAAGCAAACCGGATAGTATTCGGGTTATGCGGTCGACAGATAGCTTGAACTGGACTACACTTGTTGGTGCGGGTTATCAGACTTCCGCTCCTGCAGGTCGTGATTCTGGTGGCAATGCGAATATTCAACTTAGTAATGCTTCAGCCGGCGGCACTTATTATGCATATGGCACATTGAGTTCTGATAATAGTCTCCCTGTCCTTTTAAGCGGTAAATTCAGAGCCGTACCTTATGAAAACAAAGTGAGACTGGAATGGAGAACGGAGAGCGAGCTTGATAATGCCTACTGGATCGTTGAGCGAAAAGAAAAATCAACCGATCTGAGTAAGAGCCAGGCATTCCAATCGATACTGACCGTCGAAGGCCAGGGCACGAAGAGTTCGGCGACGGATTACGCTGAACTGGATTACGGAGTCGAAATAGGGAAGACCTACGTCTATCGTCTGGCGGATGTGGCTTTGGACGGCAGTATTACCTATCATAACGACGTCGAGGTTACAGTTGAATTGCCGAATAAGTTCATTTTAGAGCCCAATGCGCCAAACCCGTTCAACCCGGAAACCACGATCAAGTTCAGATTGCCGGTGGCTTCCAAGGTATCCCTGAAGGTATATAACATACTTGGTCAGGAAGTTGTCACGTTGATCGATCGCAGTTTGGATGCAGGATTCCAACAAGCGGTATGGAACGGCTTGAATAAATACAATCAATCGGTTGCCAGCGGTATTTATATCTATCGATTGACTGCTGTATCGGCCGATGGAAAAGACAAATTTACGCAAACCCGAAAGATGATCCTTCTTAAATAGACTCTTTGAAAAGTGGCATAAAAAAAACCCGTAAGCGAAACTTACGGGTTTTTTTTTGACGAGGTTCAATGCATGTATCGAAAACTGCCTGAGTTACAATCTGCCTGATCGCGCTGATGCCCCAATCGTCACATTGGTTTGAGATTTTATGGCTTCTTCTTAAAGCGTGTATTCAGATAAGCTGCAATTCCAGGCAAAATGGATATGAAAACGATTGCGACTATGACCAGAGCAAAGTTGTTCTTGACGAATGGGATATTGCCAAAAAAATATCCGGCATAAGTGAGAGAATAGATCCAAAAGATCCCTCCGAAAAGATTGAATAGGATAAACTTTGAATACGTCATTGAACCTATGCCAGCAACGAATGGAGCAAAAGTCCTGATTATGGGAATAAAGCGAGCCACAATGATCGTCACGCCGCCGTATTTTTCATAAAACTCATGCGTCCGTATGAGGTGTTCTTTCTTGAAAAAACGTGAACTTTCATAATGGAAGACTTTAGGGCCTATCGCCTTGCCGATAGCATAATTTACAGAGTCACCCAAAACGGCTGCGATAGTCAGTAACATAGCAAGGATGTGAACATCCAACTCCGAGGTAGCGGCTAGCGCTCCCGCCGCGAATAGCATGGAATCCCCCGGTAATATTGGAAAAACAACCAGTCCTGTTTCACAAAAGATGATCAAAAACAAAATCGCATAGGTCCATGTTCCGTAATTCGATATAAGTTCTGCCAAATGGATATCCAAGTGTAGAACAATATCTATGAGGTCTTTTAATAGTTCCATAAAATGTCTGATTGAATGGGGTGGTTTGAATTAGTAAAAAAAACTGTGAATAAACATCTTGATAAAACGGAACGTATCCCGTAAATGACTGATATGACTCTTTTCATTCCCGTAAATAGTCTCAATCGGGAAAAAACCCATTTTCGCTTTTTTCTGCGCCAGCCGGATCAAAAGTTCTGATTCCAATTCGTAGCGTGAGGACTCCAAACTCATACCTTCGATCATTTCAGTCCGCATGATCCTGTAGCCTGATTGGCTGTCCGGAATTACGTAACCAGTGCGGAAAGACATGAGCGCGCTTGTAATGCGGTTTGACAATATCCGGGCTAACGACATTTTTTTTAGGTCAAAGGTTCTTGTTCCGATGACAAGGTCGTATGAGTTTGTAAAGTAAAAATTCAGCATGGCCGGCAAAACTGCCGGATCATGTTGAAGATCCGCGTCCATGAGAACTACTGCCTTATAGGCCTGATCGGAGGCGAATTTAAATCCCGTTTTCAGCGCTTCACCTTTACCTAAATTGAGAGGATGCGAGACGGTGGTTACCTTACCATCCGAAGCTAATGCACCGGTCTTATCGGTTGAGCCGTCATTTACAAGCAAAATATCATAGTTGAAAGTTTGTTGTGGTAACGAGATGCGGATATTATCGATCAGCTTCCCGACGGTTGATTCCGCATTGTATGCCGGTATGATAATGAGAGTACGATTCATAGTGGATTCAACAAAATTAAAAAACCCTTTGGAATCAAAGGGTCTTTTTTAGTACACCCGTAGGGATTTGAACCCCAAACCTTCTGATCCGTAGTCAGATGCTCTATCCAATTGAGCTACGGGTGCCTGTCATTTTTTCAAGTGCGAATATATATCCATAGTGAGATAAATGCAAGAATTATTTAAGCCGTTTTCAAGGGACTTGACTTCGTTTTATTCATATTGTAATTTAGTTGAATAGTTGTTTAATCGTTTGTTTCAGAGTGTGCAAACATCCTATGCCAGCTAAACCTATTGACTTAAAAAGCCCGCCGGACGTATGCGCCATTGACTTTTTTGATATAAAAAAGATCAGAAAGCTCAAGAAAAAAATACGTCCGGAATCGGAACTTCATGAGTTGAGCGATGTTTTTTCCATCCTGAGCGATACCACACGTTTAAAGATCGTACTCGCTCTGATTGAGACGGAATTGTGTGTATGTGATATTGCCGGTTTTTTGGGTATCACTAAGTCGGCCGTCTCGCATCACCTCCGGCTCATGCGAAACCTTCGTTTGGTCAGGTTCCGCCGGGATGGTAAAATGACTTATTATAGTCTGGATGATCATCATATTGTAAACCTTTTGACTCAGGCGACCAATCATATTGAAGAACATAGGTAAGAAGTAACTATGGATTTCGTGAGTCCCATTACAAATATTATCTTATCGATCGGTTACACGTTGGTAGACGCGTCGTTCTATTTGCTGATAGGGTTTTTATGTGCGGGGGTCCTCAAAGCGTTTGTACCAACTGAAACCATTGTAAAATATATAGGCCAACCCAATATATCGTCGGTTGTTAAAGCGTCCTTCATAGGTGCCCCGATGCCTCTTTGTTCCTGCAGTGTCATTCCGATGGCCGTTACATTGAATAAAAGCGGGGCCAGCAAGGGGGCGACTGTGAGTTTTTTGATTTCCGCACCGGAAACTGGGGTTGATTCTGTCGCTATTTCTTATGCGATGCTGGACCCTCTCATGACGGTATTCAGGCCTGTGGCTGCATTTTTTACGGCATTTTTTGGCGGTATAATAGAGAACACTATTTCCACTAGGAATAAAGAAGAGCATGGTTCTAAGCCCGTATTGCCGGTTGCTTTGCAACAAGATTGCAAAATGGATAGCTGCGAATGTCAT
>CAZHUW010000182.1:3926-6953 GCA_964535295.1 uncultured Bacteroidota bacterium | reverse complement strand
GAATTTTGCCAGAAAGGACAGACCCAGCAAAGCGCCAGCCCAGATCGGCCGCGAAACCATGGCGAGATAAAGACTCAATAATAAAAAGAAAATAGCGATCACATCCGCGTGACCGCTCCCGGAGAATTCCATTACAACCAGCGGATTCCATGCATACACCGCGATCCAGCCTAAGGAACGGTCCAGGAATTTGAGGATCATGAAGATCAAGAACATGACCCCGATATCAAAAAGGAATAGGGTCAGTTTCATCGCCAGAACGCTCGGCGAGATGAATGCGACGATCTGAAAGATATACTGAAGTAACGGCGGATAGATCGTATGTACGGTTTTGTGATTTACTTGAGGATAAATGACCTCGTCGCGTATGCCTTTAAGGTTGTCGGCTTCGGGCATGTACCGATAAGGATTGACTCCGTGATTGGCCACCGTACCGTCCCAAACGTAACGGTAAATGTCGTCGGAAAGTACGGGGTCAGTGAATAAAAATGTAAGTCGAAATATAACGGCGAAAACCAGGATCAATTCAGGCGAAAAAAAAGTTTTGGACCAAAAAAAGTGGAGATAAATCAACGTGATCAGGTAAATAATGAAAGCGCATGTGAAATAAAAGAAAAGCCCGTTCATCTGTGTTTTGAGATCCGTTATCCGGGACAATCCAAAAACGGCGATCTCCAAGGCCAATCCCAGAGCCAGGAGAATCCATAATGTATGCCGGGTCAGTTTTTCTCGCAGCATAAACTTGTTGTCTTGTTGACTTTAAATAACTAATTTGCTGCAAAAATTTACTAAACCATACCTTAAACGCAACAGTAATTTCAAAAGGCGGCCGCAGGCGGTTCTTGCTATGATCTTAAATTACCATACCTTACATCGCTGGACGGAGGAGGCCGCTGCAGGTATCGTGCATTCGAAAATAATTGAGATATTTTCTCAGACGAAAGACGTAATGGACATCGGCATCGTTACATCGGCACGCCAACCCTGCGCGATCGAGATCTCGGCGGAAAAGGAATTGGCACACATAACGCTGAGAAAAGATTACCGGCGCAAGTCGAAGAATTCCGCCGACCTCTTTCGTCCGATCATAGGGCAGAAGATCGAATCGGTCCTGATGGACAAATACGATCGTATCGTACGATTCGGGCTTGCTAACGGCTGGAGACTGGAAGCGGAATTATTCGGCGCCGTGAATGTTTTCCTGATTGATGATAACAACAACATCATAGATACATTCAAAGATTCAAAAGATCATACCGGCCATATCCGTGATAATTCGGCGGCAAAAGCCGTTCATGAAATGGATTTGACGGATATCGATTTGCTCCAAAAACTGATCCGCACGACGGATGAATTCAAATCAAAACTTGCGGCAGGGATGGCGCATTTTAATAAATACCTGGCGATGGAATGCCTGCAACGATCGGGCAGTCTGCAGGAATGTTTTGAAGGATTAAAGGATGTACTCCAGCGGCTGAGAACAGAAAAGCCGCGGATTTATTGGTTGCATGGCGAACCAAAGTTATTTTCTTTGATCGATCTGACGCATTACCGCGCCAAACATCCTGCCCTGCGGGAAGACGTATTCGAATCGGTCAACGAGGCGCTGCTGACGTACGTTGCGCAAAAATCCGGATTTCGATCTAGAGAAAAAAAACTTCAGGATCTGATGCGCGGTATTCGGATACGTGTCAAAAAAAATGAAACCTTGGCCACCTCCCTCCGTGAAGAAAAAAAATCTGCCGAAGATTATGGATATTTCGAACAACTGGCCCATTTGCTCAATGTTCATATTTCCGACGTGAAACGCGGCATGCGCTCCATCAAGGTCGACAATATTTATGAAGCGGCGCAAAGCCCTGTTGAGATCGAACTGAACCCGGAATGGACGCCTCAAAAGAACATTGAGCATTATTTTTCTCAATCCAAAAAGATGAAATTGTCCGTTAAGAAGATTGAGGAACGTATTCGGGTCCTTGAATCCGAAACGGCAAACTTAAAAATCATGCTGATCGAATTGGAGGACGCGGAAAAAAGGGACTGGAAAAAGATCGAGAAAAACTACGAAGAGTTCGTTCGGTCCGGTTGGATCAAGAAAGCGTCCGTTGAAACCCGGACAAAATTGGAAAAAGAACCTCCGTCCTTCAGGGAGTTTGTAGTCCCTGGAAACTGGCGCGTGTTTGTCGGCCAAAACGATACGAAGAACGATCAACTGACCTTCAAGTTCGCCAAGAGCGACGACTATTGGTTTCATGCGCGGGGCGTGCCGGGCTCGCATGTCGTTTTGAAACGCGACGGCCGTAGAGATAACCCGGGAAAACAGGCCATCGAGATGGCGGCCTCTATTGCGGCATTTTTCAGTAAAGCAAAGTCGTCCTCCCTTGTGCCCGTGGCCTACACGCTCAAAAAATATGTACGTAAACCCAAAGGGTCGAGACCCGGGCAGGTAGTGATTGAAAGGGAAGAAGTGGTGATCGTGCCACCTAAAGAAATGAAATGAAACTTTTTTACGTTCGCGGGGTAAATAACGATTGAAATAGAACACGGTATTGACTAATTTAACCCCGTTTAATCATGGAGACGATGGTATTGAAATCGGAATCGAAACAAAAACAGAAATTATCAGAACTTTTGACGCCTTCCGCCATCAGTCTTGATCTGAAAGGTCAGACCAAGCAGGAGATCATTGACGAATTGATCGATATTTTGGACCGAGCCGGATATTTGACGGACAAAGCCGCCGTGCGTGAAGCGGTCATTGAGCGCGAAGCAAAGCTCAGCACGGGTTTGGGCGAAGGTGTTGCGGTGCCGCACGGCAAAACTGCCGGCGTGGAAAGACTTGTTGCCGCTTTCGGCATCAAACGCGATGGGATTCATTTTGACGCGGCGGACGGTCAACCTGCCAAATTATTTTTTATGCTGGTCTCACCCCAATCGGTGACGGGCCCGCATGTCAAAGCTTTGGCGCAGATCGCGAGGTTTTTGCGGAGCGGCCGCAACAAAGAAAAACTCCTTAGCGCCGGGACC
>CAZHUW010000182.1:0-3826 GCA_964535295.1 uncultured Bacteroidota bacterium | reverse complement strand
TCCCCGCTTTTTCCCAGAAAATTCTTATCCCCATGGATCTGAAGCAGAACGATCATTTAAAAGCCTACGGCGTAGCGTTTAAGGCGCTTGAAAAAGACGTCAACGTCGAATGGCTTCTCAATTACCGCGGCGGGTCATTCATGTTGAATTATTCTGAAGAAATTGAGAACGACTGTCTGGTTCGCGGCGTCACGATGCAAACGTTGAACGCTTCTGAGATCGTGGAGATTTACAAGGTCATTTCCGAAGAAAACATGGAAGCTATTCTTCTTGAAAAGGCGCCGCGGATTGCCGTGTATACGCCGCCGGATAAGAAACCATGGGACGACGCGGTCACCATGGCTCTGGAGTATGCAGAGATCAAATACGATAAGATCTTTGACCTCGAAGTGCTGCAAGGCCGTCTTTCAGAATACGACTGGCTTCATCTTCATCATGAAGATTTTACCGGCCAGTACGGCAAGTTTTATTCGATCTATGCACAGGCGCCCTGGTATCAGCAGCAGCAAAAAGACTATGAGGCCTTTGCCCGTCAAATGGGATTTGCAAAAGTATCGAAAGAAAAATTGGCCGTCGTCAAAATGATGAAAGATTACGTGGCCAACGGCGGGTTCCTTTTTGCCATGTGCGGTGCCACGGACAGTTTTGATATCGGGCTCGCGGCGCAAAACACGGATATTTGCGAATCCATGTATGACGGCGACCCGGCCGATCCTTCCGCCAACAGCAGGCTTGACTACTCTCAGACGCTGGCGTTCACGGGTTTTAAAGCGGAAATGAATCCGTATGCATATGAATTCTCAGATATTGATCATCCGTCGAATCTGATCGCACGCCTTAAAACGCCCGAAGAAGATTATTTTACCTTATTCGATTTCTCTGCGAAATACGATCCGGTTCCGACGATGCTTACGCAGGACCATGTTTCCACGGTCAAAGGATTTATGGGGCAGACAACGGGTTACAGAAAGTCGCTGATCAAAGACCACATCGTCATCATGGGGGAGGATGCATCGATCGGCGCGGCAAAATACATTCACGGTAATTTCGGTAAAGGGATGTTCACTTTTTATGGAGGACACGATCCCGAGGATTATGCGCATGCCGTGGGCGATCCTCCGACCGACCTGGCCCTGCATAAGAATTCTCCAGGATATCGTCTTATTCTGAATAACATCCTTTTCCCTGCCGCAAAAAAGAAACCGCAGAAAACATAAGTTTCTGTTATGATAAAACGCTCCAAAAATATTCTGATCATCGGCGGGACGGCCGCCGGACCTGCTGCTGCGGCTAAAGCAAAAAGAACGGACCCAAGCCTGAATATTACGATGTTCGAGCAGGGTGAATTCATTTCCTACGGCACGTGTTCCATGCCTTTTTATGTCGGCGGCGTTATTGCGGATCACCGGAAGATCATCACTTTCACGCCTGAAGAATTTGAAAAGGAAAAAGGGTGCGCAGTAAAAACTTTCCAGCGCGTTGACGAAATCCACCCGCACAAGAAAAAGGTCGTCGTCTCGGATCTGAAGTTGAACAAACGGTCTGAATACAGTTATGACAAACTGCTCATTGCTTCGGGCGCCCGCGCCCGCGTTCCCGATAGCGAATGGCTCCATGCCAAAAATGTTTTTTCCCTTAAACATCTGCGGGACAGTATTGTGCTGAAACAGTTCATCGAAGAAAAGCGCCCGCGGAAAGCGTTGATACTTGGGGGAGGCTTTATCGGAATGGAAATGGCCGAGGCATTCTCAAAACACGTTTTGGATATTACCGTGCTGCACCGATCGGATCTGCCGATGAATACGATGGAGAAAGAGTCGCAAAAGATTGTTCTGGACGAATTGAACCGCCAAGGCGTTCATTTTATCGGCAACACCATCATTAAAGATGTTCGTATCAAGGGAGGTCTCGCGTCAAAAGTTGTAACGAGCAACGGTGAATATGAAGCCGATCTGATCCTGTTGGCTTTAGGATTTGAACCCAATACCGAAATCGCTAAATCGGCGGGAATACGGACGGGTTTTTCGGGCGGGATATTGGTGGATGCACATATGAGGACCAACGTTGAAAACGTGTATGCCGCGGGCGCTTGTGCAGAAATTAAAAACCTCGTTTCAAATAAATTTATGTATCTGCCGCTCGGGCACATTGCCAATAAAACCGGGTGGATCGCCGGGGAGAATATGGCCGGTGAAAGGGCTGATTTTCCCGGAGCGGTTCGGACAACCGCTGTGAAGATCTTTGATCTTGAGGTTGCTTCGGTTGGACTTCGTTCAGGTGAAGCAGAATCTCTTGGCATACGCGTGATCACAGAATCGGTCATGGCGTACTCCCGCTCAAGATCGTACCCGGGGTCTAAGCCGGTATTCGTAAAATTTATTGCAGACAAGACGACCAAACGTCTCATCGGCGCCGATCTTATCGCCGAAGAAGGCGCAGCAATGCGTGCGAATATTTTGTCCGTTGCGATTCAAAATAAAATGACCATCCGGGATATTTCCCGTTTGGATCTTCTTTATTCACCTCCGTTTTCACCCGTTTGGGACCCTATACTTGTCGCGGCCAATCAGTGTTTAAAAAAATTATCCTGATATCGCAGGGAACAATTGTTTTGCTTCAGCGTAGATTAATTTTTACATTGCTCTATAAATTCCTTTCAGCGATATTTTTTCATTCCGTTTTACCCGAATGCAGCTCCTATTCAATTCGGCAAATTGATTTTACAAGTAATTTGTCCAATCAGTTATATCTTATGGATAAAATCAACGAAAAGGCGGTTCTATGAGATGGAATATACGTAACAAGATGTTTGTTGTGCTGGTTCCTCCTATTCTGCTTCTCATGTTCCTCTCTTCCTACATCGTCTATTATATTACGACATCCATGATCGAAAAACTGGCGTATGAAAAGTCGCTTGAGTCGGCACGCCAATACGCCAATCAGATCGATATGGAATTCACATCACACCTTGTGGCAGCGCAAACGTTAACAACCGCCTTATCCAACTATTCCAACCCAAAAACAGAAGAAATCGATCAGATTTTATCCGGTATCCTGGAATCGAATTACAATGCCGTTGGCATCGGCGTGGCTTATGAACCGGGTGCTTTCGGGACATCGGGCCGGCTTATCACAGGATGGAAACGAGAAGATGACGAAATCACAAAGGATACTTATGCCGACGTCGACAATGAAGAATGGTATTCGATACCGAAGGAAACTAAAAAAGGTCATATCGTTGAGCCTTCTCTGGTGAATGATAAACTGGTGGAATCCTATATTGTGCCCATCCTGAAAGATGATGATTTTAATGGCGTAACCAAGTTCGATATCTCGCTGGAATACCTGGATGACCTTGTCGGCGATATTCAGCCGTTTAAAACGGGTTATGCTTTTTTGACCAGCAATAAAGGTCTCTTTATATCTTACAAAGAAAAAAAATATGTCGGCTCCAAATCGATACAGGATCTTGCGGAAGAATTTAAAAACTCTGAACTTAAAACTTTATTTGAGAGAATACTGAAATACCAGGAGGGATTCATTGAAACCAAAGATCCCTTGACGAATGAAGATGTGTTTATGATCTACTCGCCGGTGCGTACGAATAACTGGGGATTGGTCATTGTCGTACCGCGAGGCGAATTTCTAAGCGGCGTCACTACGTTGACCGCATGGACTTCATCGATCGGATTATCGGCAATTGCCGTGATCTGTGTCATTGTCTTCTTTGCCGCCGCACGGCTCTCGTCGCCGATCAAGAAAGTTGCCGATAAAATGGATCAGGCGGATCTCAATACGCTTTTCAATCTCCAGCGCCACGATGAGA
>CAZHUW010000181.1:0-7009 GCA_964535295.1 uncultured Bacteroidota bacterium | reverse complement strand
GAGGGTATAAACGGCAAGTCTTACACGCAAACTAAGAAAATGTTATTCGTCAAATAATCGTAAATCGACAATCATTCATTTCAATCTAAAAATAAGTGTCTTATGAAAACAATTAATCTTTTATTAGTAGGCGTTATTTTAGGATGTCTTACTTCCTGCGGTTCTACGGGTGAAGCGCTGATCAAGGAAGACACGGATCTGATCATGGCGTTGGGTGGAGCTGAATATGCCTCGCTTACCGACGCGGAAAAATATGATGCGGCCGAATACCTCATGCGCAAGAACGAAGTCGAATTGGCTAGGGCGATTTATGAAGACATTGTTACCCACAACCGCCAGGCCGTTGCCGTCAAGTATAAACTGGCCATGATCTACTTGAAAAAGGATCAGGTGGAATTTTTGAAAAGAAATGAAAAGGGAGACGTTGTAAAATTTACACTCACCGGAAAAGATCTGGGTGAAAAAGTATTAAATGAGATTGCCGAACAGAATCCGTGGTATTTGCCGGTGTATTCCCGGTTGATGATCCTCGAAGCAGAACGAGGCAATATCGAAGGTGTTAAGAAATGGTACGAAGCGGCAAAGAACCTGAACGAAGACTACGCGACGTCCGATTACCGTGTTGCGGTGCTGACCTTATCCGATCCGGCCGGATTGGAAGAAGGAAAAAGGCTTTTGGCGAAAGGACACAAATCATTCTCTGATCTGTATGAGTCCTACAAAAATCTGGGTGGCATTCAGAAAGTTCAGCATCAGGATACGGTCGCGATAGAAACATTCACAAAAGCCACCAAAGCAAGAACCGAAGCAGTCGATCTCTTCAGTGTGTATTACGATATGGCTGCAATTTCCGCCCGTTTATTTAAAGCGCGCAAAGAGGACCACTTTAAAACCCAGGCGATACAATACGGGTGTATGAGCGCTCTGCATTTTCCTATGTACAAACCTGCACTTATGCTGGTAACAGAATTAGCGGAGCTTGCGGTAACGACGGATTCGACATCTTCACTGGCTCCGTATCAGATTGCGGTTAACGAATACGCCAAAACAGTAATTCCGGAAAAAGAACAAATTCAGGTATCAACCGGTACGGAAACCGTCATACCTGAAAGTCTGTTGATTGACGAATGGGCAGCCAAACAAAAAGAAAACGTCAACAAGAAGCCGGGATCCAATAAGACCGCGCTGTATATCGGCGGAGGTATTGTTGTCGGTGCGGGAGCGGCTGTCGTAGGCTTGAGCATGATAGGCGGTAAGACCACCAAAAGTTCTTTTGGCGCGCCGCCCGCATTCCCAACTCCGGATTAATTGATCGAAACGGATCCGCAAAATTTTCTGAGTTTCTTAAAAACTCAAATACCTTGTGCTAAAATGAACAAGGTATTTTTTTTGATTTTGAAAAGACTTGACATGGTATAGCTTCTGGTTTACTTTATGACATTATAGGACTATTCAGTATTTTTTTTGCGACCACATGCGAACTCACAGTTATGGGAAAGACCGGCCGTCGGTGTGAGTTAGTACTATTCTTTTTACTGCCAAATATAATTTTATATTTTATGTAATAATTAGTCATTCTATGTAATTAACCGAGAGGTCAATATGAAAACTATGCGACAAATTTGTTTTATTCTTGCGCTGGCAATAACGCCGACATGGGTTTCCGCGCAAGTAAATAACTTTGTTTTGCTCGATGGTGATGACGATTATATCGGGCTACCGGGAACCTTGAGTTATTATACAACCAATGGCGGCGGAACAATTTCTATGTGGATCAATCCAGCCGGACCGGCGCCAACGATTAACAATGCATACGAAGGGCAAAATATTTTCAGCGATAATTGCGGATATATGGGCATTTCGAGGGGTGTTCTGGGCGGACAGGACCGCATATGGCTGTATAATTACAGCAGTGGATATTACCAAGTCGGGATTCCGTACAATGCCAATGAATGGACGCATATCGCGTGGGTATTGGATGGAAGTTATTTGAAAGCATACAAAAACGGCGCTATTATTGACAGCGTGGCAACCGGGGCGACCGGTTACATTTATTGCAACGTCAATATCGGAAGTAATTGGGATCAGTTCTTTGGGTTTCTTGATGAAGTGAATACGTGGAACCGCGCCATCACTCCTGCAGAAGCCCTTGGCATTTATCAGAACGGGCTCGTGGGCAATGAATCGGGGCTAACTGCCTTATGGCATTTCGATGAAACCGGAGGTACAACCGCTGCCGACGCCTCAGCCAACGGCTATCATGCAACGTTGTACAACGGTATTGTGTTTGGACCGCCTTTTGCACCAACCGGGCTGAAAGCAATAGGTGATGATCAAGAAGTCACATTGACGTGGAATCGCAATACGATTGATAATGTTCTTCGTTACAGGATTTATAGAGACACATTGCCAAACCCGGTCGTTCAGATCGACTCCACAACCGATACCACGCGTACCTATACGGGTTTGACCAACCTCAAAACATATTATTTCAGAGTAACTACAGTAAATGACTTGTTGGAAGAGAGCGGTTACGCAGAAGTTTCCGCGGCTCCGACTTTTTTTTCACAAGTGACCGCTTCGTTTCCTGATATCGAAGATAAGAGTGTTGCCTGGGGCGATTATGACGATGACGGGGACTACGATCTTTTGGTTGTAGGTGGAACATCCGGCGATCCCGGTTTTGCAACGATTTATAAGAACACCGCCGGCACATTCACAGAGCAGAATTTGGGTTTTGATGCGGCCGCCTGGGCTACAGCCGCTTCGTGGTGTGACTATAATAATGATGGGAAATTGGATGTGTCCTATACCGGCGCTACAGGAAACGGTAACCGGATTTTTAAAATCTACCGAAATAACGGGGACGGAACTTTCACGGATATTCCCAATGAAATAAACGGCGTGGCCAAGGGCTGGATCAGTTGGGCCGATATCGATAATGACGGCGATCAGGACGTAGCCGTGATGGGCGAAGCATCCACCGGTTCGGAGGGTGGTTACACTTCAACGCAACTGTACAGGAATAATGGCAACGATAATTTTTCGCCTGTTGATGCCGGCTTAGCTGCATTGTCGCGCGGATCCATGGCATGGGCAGATTACGACAAGGACGGAGATATGGATCTATTTGTGGTCGGTACTTCCGATGGAGGTGTTTATGGCCGCGCGGTGTATCTCTATCGTAATGACGGATACGGCGGAACGAGTTGGACTGATGTAACCAATAGCGCATTTAATGAGAGTCAGGAAGGTGTGGTGGCAGGTGCCAGCGCCTTTGGCGACCTCAATAATGACGGTTACCCTGACATCGCTTATACCGGCGGTATAGGCGGTGCACGGGTTTTTAAAGTGTTTATAAACCAGGGTGACGGAGGATTTGCCGATCAATCCAACTCTCTTACCGGCGTCACCAAAGGTTTGATCAGCCTCGGAGATCTTGACAATGACGGTGATCTTGATATGCTTGTCGCCGGTGAGAACACCACGGGCAGTGAACAAGGCTATTTGGACTATATAACCTATATAGCTGTCAATGACGGCGACGGAAACTTCACGATGATTAATACGGGCACTGATCAGGTTGGCGGCCAATATAGATCCAATGCTTCCGGGGGATGGAATGATTTTGACAGAGACGGCGACTTAGATATCCTTCTTGCCGGAGAAAACAGAGATGCAGAGAATATTATCAAGTTGTACCGCAATACTTCCGGCGGCGCCAAGAATACGGCCCCGAACGATCCGGCCGGTTTGACATCGACGGTTTCACTCGATACAGTGCAACTCCAATGGAACGCTTCAACCGACGGGGAAACACCGTCTGCAGGGCTGACCTATAATATCCGCGTGGGTTCTACTCCCGCCGGTATTAATGTTGTGTCACCGCTTGCAAAAGTCACAGGCAGCGCAAACGGAGGAGGATTCCGTTACGTATTTGAAAATGGAAACGCAAGTCAGAATACAGCGTGGACTCTCAGTGGACTTTCGGATGGTACATATTACTGGAGTGTCGAAGCTATTGACCAGAACTATCGCAATTCAAAATTTCAAACTGAAGCATCCTTCTTTATAGACGGTCCGCCGGAAAAAATCACCGGCCTTGTTGCGGATGCAGGAAACGGTTCCGTCACGCTGTCTTGGAACCGTCACAGTAATAAGTCGGATCATAGAAGATATTATATCTACATGAGTCTTGATAATGAAAGTTATTCTCTCTTGGATTCCTCCCTTACCACCAATTCTCTTGACACAACTAGGGTTTTTACCGGATTGACGAATGGTCAACTTTATTATTTCAAGGTCTTAAGCGTTGACAATACCGGTCATCTCGGAAACCTTTCGGATTACGCAAGTACGATACCGTCTGCGTCACCGACAACCTGGTTTGTCACAACCACGGATGATTATGGTTCTGGCTCTTTGAGAGATGCCATTGATTCAGCTAATTACAGTTCAAAAAAAGACACTATCCTTTTTAAGATCCCACGCGGGTCGGAGATTTATATTTATTCCGCGCTTCCCCCACTCACTTCGGACTATACCGTTATTAATGCTGACAGTAACGACGACGGTATTCCCGATATTATTATCAACGGCGAAGGCGAAGGACGAATCTATGAAGCGGCGATCACTATCAACTCGTCCAATAATATTATAAAAGGACTTGTCATACAGGACTGCGGTGAAATGTATTCCGGCGGCGGGGCGATTTGGATAAATGGAGGAAATGCGCACCACAATAAAATACTTGGTAATTACATCGGCACGGACGATTCAGGGACGTCTTCAGCCTATAACGGATATGGTGTACAGATATCCGACGGAGCTCATGATAATTGGATCGGAGATGGGACTGCGGCCGGACGCAATGTGATCAGCGGAAATCAACAATATGGAATTCGAATAGACGGCTATAGCGTGTTCTCTGATAATAATAAAATACTCGGAAATATTATCGGGCTTACGGCGGACGGGCTTACGGCACTACCCAACACCGGCAATGGCATTCATATTTATCATAAAGCCAGAAATACTCAGATCGGCAACGCCACCCCGGGAGGCCGTAATATTATTTCAGGAAATTCCGGATATGGGATCTATATTGAAGATGATAACGGAACGGTCGATGGTACTTTGATCTTGGGCAACTTCATAGGAACGGATATTACAGGACAGGCCGGCGCGGGTAATTCAGATGTTGGTATTTATTTCAACGGCTATTCGGGGGGTGGGCAAGGAGCCTCGATCATAAACTCTCAAATTGGTGACGGAACCCCTGCAGGGCGAAATGTAATTTCAGGCAACGGGAATTACGGAATCTATTTTCAGGAGTACAATGTGCACGATAATTCAATCAATGGAAATTATATCGGTGTTACCGCCGATGGAGCCGATACTCTGGCAAATCAAAATGGCGGAATTTCCTTAGAAGAAGCTCATGATAATGTTATTTCTAATAATGTAGTGTCAGGCAACAACGGGACAGGTATTGTGATTTTGTCAGACTACAATTCGGAGGCAAACAATAATATTATTAGCGGGAATAAGATCGGAACCGATGCCACGGGTTCTTTTGCGATAGGGAATACCAATTACGGAATTCATCTACAGGCCGGTTACGGAGGCTACGGCATCTTTAATACGATCATCGGAGGAACTGCAGCCGGTGAAGGAAACTTGATCTCGGGTAACGGTAGTTCCGGTATTGTGCTCGGTGAAGGAGGCAATGGATATATTGAAGACACCGAAATACTAGGTAATTTCATCGGGACCGATGCATCAGGAACCAGCGCCATTCCCAATGGCCAACACGGTATTTGGATCTATAACTACTATGATCAATACACGAAAATCGGCGATGGAACCGCTGGCGGCCGCAATGTCATATCCGGCAATATTGAGAGCGGTATCTGGCTTGAATACACGATCTATAATTCCGTACTCGGAAATTATGTCGGCGTGGACGCGACCGGTAACAGCGCATTACCCAACGGCGCAAGCGGCATTGTGATATGGAATTCGTCATACAACCGCATCGGCGATGGAACTCCCGCCGGCCGTAATATTATTTCCGCCAACAATTCTGAAGGTGTGGAGATTTACGCGGGATCGAGTAATAATGCCAGCGATAACTATATAGGAGGTAACCATATCGGTGTCGGTTCCAATGGTACGTCGGTACTTGGCAACGGCGGTCACGGAGTTGAGATTGAAGCACGGGACCCAGGAGACTACACGCTCAATGACACGGTTACAGCTAATATTATTGCCCATAATGATGAAGACGGTATTCATATTGAAAGCGATAGTACGTCTCAAACAGGCGCATACAATAATCCGCTTTTAGGCAATCGTATTTTTGATAATGCCGGAGAAGGAATAGCGCTAAAATATGGAGCGAATTTCGGGATTCAACCGCCGGTGATCGATAGTGTGAGCAACTTTACCGTTTACGGGCACAGCTCTCCGGATGCAGAGGTCGAAATTTATGTGGATACCGATAATGAGGGCGAATTTAAGATCGGGCAAACAACTGCCAATGGCTTAGGTGCCTGGTCGATCAAGCACAACGCCTACCCTGGTATTAATATCACGGCCATACAGGATAGCGTTTTGAATACGTCCGCTTTTTCGGCGCCGTTTGCAGTGAGTAGCGGAAATCTTGCGCCGAGCGCGTCAAATCTTAATTTCGGCATCGTTTATAACACGGACAGCCTCTCATTGCCTGTTCGTATATGGGCTACCGGCAATCCGGTGATCATAACGAGCACATCAACGGGGACGCTGCATTATACATTTACAGGAAGTTCATTGCCTGACACACTGTATGCAGGCGATACGATTACTTTTACGGTCAAATTCAAACCATCCGCGATCGGAAGTCTAACCGATACACTTAAATTCAGCAACGGTTCGATTATTAATCCCTTCAAGATCGCATTAAGCGGAACGGGCCGCTTGAACACGGCTCCGAATGCATTTAGTGTGAAGGCAATAGCGGGTAATT
>CAZHUW010000180.1:0-7058 GCA_964535295.1 uncultured Bacteroidota bacterium | reverse complement strand
GGAGAAATTGACGTATTGAAGGAAAAAGATAGCGTTCGAAAAATTTTAGGATACTTGCCCCAGGAGTTCGGCTTTTATCCTAGGTTGGACGCGGTCACATTGCTCGATCATTTTGCTGCTCTCAAAGGGATATCCAGACCGGTGGAAAGACGGGAAGCGGTCGAGTCGCTTTTTCACCGTGTGAATCTTTGGGACGCGAGGAAACGCAAGCTGGGTGAGTATTCCGGAGGCATGAAACAGCGTTTCGGAATTGCGCAGGCGATGCTGGGGGATCCAAAGCTGATCATTGTGGACGAACCGACGGCCGGCCTCGATCCATCGGAGCGTAACCGGTTCCATAATTTGCTCAGCGAGATCGGTGAAAATATCGTCGTGATTCTTTCAACGCATATCGTGGACGACGTCAGCGATCTCTGCAGCCGGATGGCGGTGATCAACAACGGCGAGATCCTTTTGACCGGTGAGCCATTGAAAGCCATTGAGCAATTGGAAAATCGAATATGGAAGAAAAAAATTGAGAAACACAGACTACCGGAATATGAAAACCAATTCAAAGTGATTTCGACCCGCTTAGTTGGCGGCCAGACGGTGATCCATATTTACAGTGAAAATAAGCCCGAATCGGGTTTTGAAATAGTTCGGCCGGAGTTGGAAGATGTTTATTTTACAACGCTGCTGAATGAAAGAAAAAAAGCCGCATAAAACCTCATTCCATTCCTCGCTGCCAAAAAAATAAGTTAACATGACACGGGTCATATATGTTTAAAGAAATATTTCGGTTCGAACTTACGTACAATTTCAAGCGCATTGCATGGTGGGTGTTTTTCGTGCTCCTGTTCATTATTTCTTTTGACCATACGGTAGTTACGGATCCCAACCATGTAAAATTGTTTGCGCACGGGCAGGTCTTTCATAATTCGCCGATATCTATTGCGCGGGTTTTGGCAAGTCTCAGCGGTTTAGGGTTGCTATTTACCGTTACTCTGGTCGCAACATCGGTCATCCGCGATTTCGAAAACCATACGCATGAATTTTTCTTTTCGTCGCCGGTGGGAAAATTCGGGTACCTCGGCGGACGTTTTTTTGGCGGCCTGGTCAGTAATTTATTTTTGTTTGTTGCGCCCTGCCTTGGAATTGTATTCGGCTGTTTATCAATCGATGATTCATTCAGCGGCCCGTTCTATTTAAAAGCGTATCTTTATTCGATCTTTGTATTTGTCATTCCAAATCTTTTCCTGATAGGTACCGTCTTTTTTTCCTTGGCGGCCTTGTCGCGGAACATGATCGCTACCTTTGTTGCAGGATGTGTTTTCATTCCGGCTTATCTTTTTGTTCTTGGAGACTCCACGCAGGGCACTCAAATCTTTATTGCATTGTTTGATCCGATCGGACTGGGCGCTTTGGAATCGGTCACGCGATATTGGAGCATTGCCCAGAAGAATAGTGAAATGTTGCCGGTGGGTGAGATAATCCTGTATAACCGTCTCATATGGTTTTTTGTTGCATCGGCGGTATGGGCATTTACTTATCATCGCTTCCGATTGACATCGAATCCGGAATCGAGCAGAAAGAAGAATACGGTTGAAGACAACGATGTGGTAAAGCCGGTCCATTTTTCGCAGAAACCAAGAATCTATTTACGCACCTTCTCATGGCTACTGGATTGTAAGAACAGTCTGATCATGTCATTTGCAGAGTCGCGACGGCTGATCTTTCATCCGGCCTTTCTGATTCTTGCAGGCATGGCGATGTTACAGGCGTATAGGAATTTTGTTGCGAATGCCGGGCCGAACGGCAGCAACGTCTATCCGCTGACATGGTGGTTCATTGATAACGGATCCAAAGATCTCTACGGATATATGATCCCTATCACGGTTTTCTTCACGGGAGTGATCGTCTGGAAGGAGCGTGATCTCAGATGCCACGAGATCTACGGGGTATTACCGCTGCCAAATTGGGCGTACTATTTTTCAAAATTACTGACCATTTGGACCGTTCAGCTTTATTTCGTTTTTGTCACGATGTTGACGGGCATTTGCGCTCAGGCAATTGTATTCGGGTACACTCACTTTGAACTTGATCTGTATTTCAAAGTAATGATCGGTATCGACCTGACTAAATATTTTATGATGGCCGTCCTGGCGCTTCTGGTTCAGATCGTGGCCGGGAACAAGTATCTTGGATATTTCATTGCCGCCGGACTGTTCTTCTTCATCGAATTACAGACGTTTGATTCGAGCGCTTTGTTTAGATACGGGACCTTTCCTGAGTATGCGTATTCAAATATCAACGGATTCGGCAATTATGCCATGCCTTTGGTATGGTACAAGATCTATTGGGGCGCATTTTCGATAGTTCTAATGGCGGCCGGCGATCTTTTGTGGCCGAGAGGCAGCGAAACCGGTATTAGGCATCGGTGGAATTTAGCCAAACAACGTTTTTCCAGGGTTCATAAGATCAGTGTAATACTGGCATGCGGTGTTTTCATTGCAAGCGGAGGATGGATTGTCTATAACACGCGTATCGAAAACAAATTCATCACCCGCGCAGATCTTCTGGAAAGAGCGGGCAATTATGAAATGATGTACAAACGATTTGAGGAAATGATCCAACCCGATATCGGTCATGTTCAGGTCAACGCCGATATATATCCCGCGGAACGAACCCTAAAGATCAAAGGGTTTTATACTCTCAAGAATAATTCACAAAACCTTATGGATAGTATTTTTGTCAATCTCTCTTCTGAAAAAGGAACCAAGATACTCCGGATGACGGCTGGTGAAAATTCCAAAAGGGTTTTGTCCGATGCCGAATACGGCGTCTATATTTTTAAATTAGACAAACCTCTCGCACCACAGGATACGGCCCGGCTCGAATTTGAACTTGTTTGCGAATCCAAAGGGTTCCCTGAGAATGATCCAAATGACGATCTGCTTGAAAACGGCACCTTCATCGATAATTTTCCTTTCCGGCCGGAACATAGTTACTTTCCTTACATAGGATATAATATGTTCGCGGAGATCCGCGGAAAATATGAACGCTCTCAATATGGACTTCCTGAAATAAACGGCCTTCCCAGAAACGACGACCGCGATGCGGTCAATCGAAAGATCGCCGACCTCGTAACTTTCGATGCAATCGTCAGCACAAGTTCTGACCAAACGGCGATAGCAACAGGTTTCCTGGATACATCATGGTCGGTAAATGGCCGCAATTATTATCATTTCAGCGTTCGAACTCCCATGAACAATTGTTTTGTTATCACATCCGGCCGTTACGACGTGAAGAAAGACCGGTATAAGGACGTAGATATTGAAGTGTTTTTTGATGCAGATCACGCGTACAACATTGACCGCATGATCACAGGTGTCAAGAGGGCACTGGATTATTGTACGGCCAATTTTTCACCTTATCCGTATCCCAGCCTCAAGATCGTTGAAATCCCTGATTACAATAGCGGCGGAGGCACGGCGCGTTCCCAGCCGACGGTGTTCACGTGGAGAGAGAACGGCGGGTTTATCAGTAATCTGGAAGATTCCAATGCCATTGATGTAGTATTCAATACGACCACGCATGAAATGGCGCATCAATGGTGGGGACATATCGTTCGCGGAGCGCCGGTGCAGGGCGCCGGCGTAATGGCTGAAACGATGGCTCAATGGGTGCGCATCATGTGTATGGAACGTGAATTGGGCAAGGCAAAAACGAATCGTTTTCGGTTGCAGGAAATGGATGATTATTTATCACGCCGTTCACGCGAAACGGATTTTGAAGCAACCATGAAAAATGCGGGACTTCAAACTTACCTCAATTATGATAAAGGTACGATCGTGATGTATGCGCTGGGTAATTTTTTAGGGGAAGACAGAGTGAATGCTGCCTTGCGCCGTTTAGTGGAGAAATTCGGTTTTAAAGGCGCTCCGTTTGTGACCACTTCCGACCTGATAAAGGAATTTCGCGATGTTACGCCGGATTCACTGCAGTATATCATAACGGATCTGTTTGAACGAATTATCATTTATGACAACAAAACAAAGGAAGTTACGTATGAGATTCTGCCTAACGGCAAATACAAAGTTCATTTAGTCATTGAAGTAAAGAAATTTGAAGCAGATGGCAAAGGAAATGAAACCATGGCCGCGCTGAACGATTATATGGATATCGGTGTATTTGGAAAAGATGAGAAGGAATTGTATCTGCGTAAGCATAGGATCGATCGATCACCATTGACCGTCGACATCATCGTTGATGAAATGCCAGAAAAGGCCGGGATCGATCCGCATGTGATTCTTATTGATCGTGATAGTGAAAATAATATGAAGATATGTGAGAGTTTGGAAGGGAAGAATTTATGAATCGTTTTCTGTTATTCGTGTTCATCCTAGGTAGTTCGAATTACGTCATGGCTCAAAAAAGTTTTTACGGCATCGTAAAAGATTCCGTTACAGGTGAGAACCTTCCCGCCGCTAATATCCAGATCGAGGGCACCCTAAAAGGCGTGATAGCGAGCCGTGAAGGGAAATATTCCATCGGAGTGGATCGGTTGCCGGCAACGCTGATCGTTCGGTATATCGGATACGAATCAGCCAAAATCGTTATTACGGAAGCTTCTTCAAGCGAACAGAATATCTTTCTCAAGCCTGCACCAATTGAGATGGAGGCTTTGGTTGTAATGGGTGAGGATCCGGGAATGCGCATCATGCGTAATGTGATCGCCAAGAAAAAAAGCTGGCACGCAAAAATTCAGAATTTCCGCGCCGATACGTACATGCGGTCGTCCATCGAGAATGATTCGGGTATTGTCATGATTTCAGAAGTATTGGCGGAAACGTACTGGGATCGAATTAAAGGGCTGAGAACCGTCGTTAAATCGAAACGTCATACGAAGAACATTAACCCAAAAGATAACGTTATTGTGGGCGACGAAGAAATGGTGAATTTATACGATGACGATATTCTTATTCAGGAATCTCGTTTTATCGGACCGACCCATCCGGACGCACTGGACTATTATGATTTCAAGATCACCGGCCGCCGCTACCGGGACGATCAACTGGTTTATGACATTTCCGTACAGACCAAAAGTAAACTTCAGCCGACCTTTGTCGGACAGATATCCGTTCTCGACGCCGATTCCGTTATGATCGAAGCTGAATTAAGGCCGAACGACTATGTTATTTTTCCAACGCCTATCCAGGAGTGGAAAGTATTTTACAAACAACAATTCAGTAATTTCGGGCGTGCGTACTGGTTACCTATCGATATGCGAATGGAGGGAAAGATCAAAGTCGGTATGGTCGGGTTGCAATTTCCTCACATTAAGTATACCCATATTGCCGGACTTAACAATTATCAGATCAACGTGGATTTACCGGACACTTTGTACCGGTCTGAACGGACGTATATCCTCGATTCCACATCTCTTAAAAAAGAGAATCAATTTGATTCCACATCGATCCTGATTCCGTTTTCAGACCGAGAGGATTCCGCCTATCGCAATATCAAGCGAGGCGATTCGTTCTCCAAAGCGTTCAAACCGACCGGTGCATTGGCGCGCATGGTCAAGATGGAGGACGAATTCAATGACAGCGTGATCATAGCCGAGAAGAAAAAGAATGTATTCAAAACATTCCTGGGTGGATTATCTCCTCAAGTTTGGTATAATCGCGTGGATGGCGGGCGGCTTGGCGTTAAATACTCTTACGAACTTTCAGAATCGTTCAGTGCGAATATCTTAGGCGGATATACAACCCATTTGGAGCAATGGTTTTACGGCGGCGGCGCAAAATGGAACTGGGGACCCCGGCACAGAGGTTTTGTAGAGGTGAATTATTACTTAGGCACACAGGAACGCTACCCATCGGATAATTACGCCGTTCTGGTTGCCGGCGTTCCTGCGCTCTTTGGTTACAGGGATTATTTTGATTTTTTCAAGAACAAAAAACTGGATGTTTCGGCCGGATATGAGTTTCGTAAGATCGATCTGAGTGTAAAACTGGGATGGAGCAACGAGATCCAGTCCTCGCTTTCGAAAACAACCGATTTTGACATTCTTGGAAGAAAGAATGATCAAAGGCCTAATCCCGCGGTGGATGATGGAACTATGAGGTCGGTTCATATCGAAGCCGTTTATGGCGATGATTTCGTTCCGCTCGGGTTTGTCGGACAGAAACGGGCCGAGATCAAGATTGAACACAGTAACCGGGACCTGTTGGCCAGCGATTTTGGCTTTACGTCGTACCGTGCGGCTGTGGATTGGCGATTCAATACATGCTTTTCGAGAAGATTTCTGCCCAATGTTCTGGATGTTCGCTGGATCGGCGGGACGTATACGGGTCATTTGCCAATACAGCGCTTAGCTGCCATAGACGGCTCGTTGCAGTTCTTTACGCCGTTCGGCGCATTCAAAACGCTTCGCGGAAAACCTTATGAAGGTGAAAAATATACCGCATTATTCTGGGAACATAATTTTCGGACGATCCCATTTGAACTTATCGGCCTGCGGTGGGTGGCGCAAAAGAGTATCGGTATCATCGTTCACGGCGCCAGCGGCAGAACGTGGATTTCAAAAGGGCGGTTGACGGCAATGGGGTACACACCGGGTTACACGGATCATTTTCATCACGAGGTTGGTGTTTCATTGAGCGGTTTGTTCGGTTTTTTCAGACTCGATGCGGCGGAAAGACTTGATAAGAAAGGATTCTACGCAGGAGTTAGTTTTGCAAGGGTGTTCTGATATTACAGGTCGATGATCTTTCCAGGGTTGCAGATGTTCTTAGGATCAAGTATTGATTTAATATGTTTCATCATTTGAATTTCCTCAGGATTCCGGTGGAGGTACAGTAATTTTTTCTTCAATAACCCTATTCCGTGTTCCGCACTGATACTGCCGTCATATTTTTTGATCAGCTTGCCCATTTCCATATCGAGAGCATCTGTGGTGTTATTAAAATCATCAACCGGTATTCTATTTCTGTCAACCACATTCACGTGAATGTTGCCGTCGCCGATGTGGCCGAATAGAAAGGTCTCAAAGGCAGAATATTTCTGCTGAATGA
>CAZHUW010000179.1:0-7098 GCA_964535295.1 uncultured Bacteroidota bacterium | reverse complement strand
GGTAATGATTCTTTGACCATGCCGTTATTTGCCAGCGCAACTGCATGCCAGAATTTCATTTCCTGATTGTCCGGGAACATTTTCTCTGCATTGCCATAAAATTCCAAAGCGCTTTTCATATCATTTTTTTCAACCGCGTAGTCGCCTTTATTCATGAATTCATACGCGCGGTAGAGTTTGAGCAGACGGCGGATCTCTTTGACCGGTTCCGCATGATCTTCGATTCGCAAGTCTATTGCGCGGTCTTCCCAGATCTTTCCCGTTGGCTGCGCGCGTACAACAAGGATCGCTGCGGATTGTTTGCCGCGAATATCCCCGCCAACGGATTGAGCGGCTTCCAAAGCCGTTACCATTCTTTCGGCCAACGGGCCCGTTGATTCCTGAAAAGCTTTAGCCATCGCCGGCCAGACTTTATCGTTGAGCATCAGGTTGGCTTCGACTGAAAAATTATCGCCAACGTAATGTCCTGCTGCGGGAATACATTTCTTTCCGGTGTGCGCGGCTACGTTGCCTTTGGCATCGACAATCGCTAACTGGCGCACTTCACGGCCTTCATCGGCGTCGAGCAGTTCTTTCAGTACTTCCTGCGCTGTTTTTCCGGATCTGAGTAATTCCAATCCGTGCGGACCAAATGAAGGATTCACAAAAGACTGAGTGGCAATGGCGCCTACGCCGGCTTCGGCCCAGGAAACGAGCGAGCCGACGGAAAACCAGTTGGATTGAACCGCCACGCCCATTTCTCCCGTTTGCGGATCTCGTGCGACGATCGAATAAGTGTGAACAAGACGGTCCTGAGCATCGATTTGGGCCCGGACCATCGGGGACGTAATAGTCATTAGAAACAGTATTGAGAATATTTTTTTCATAGTAAATCTCCGGTTATTTTATTGGATTATTTCATCCATTAATATCCATTTGTCGGGATCGATAACGGGTTGAATATTCTTTGGAATGTGAATTTCTGCCCGGCCTGTCGACATGTCGATCCGTTTTAATTCATTTCCGATCCGCACGGTTATCGGCATCGGAAAAGGCAAGCCTTTGGGCGTCTCCCAAAGGAGTAACAATTTATTATTTTCGATCTTTGAGAGCAGCTTCGGCAATGCCGGCTGCCGCAGATAGATGTCAAAGAACCAGTCGAGTTCCTTGCCGGTGATGGATTCAACCGTTGTGAGATAATCATCTGTAGAAGCGAAACGACATTGGCGTCCGTCGGTGATCTTCTCGGTTGCAGGATCGGGGTAGGTCATCCGCCTGAGAGAAGTAAAAAAATCTTTATCACCGATCAGGTAACGTAATGATTGAAGGATCCAGGTACCTTTGTTATAGTTGTCTCCATCGCTTTCAATATAGTCGGGCGCAACAAGATAACTTTCAGCAAGACTGCGCGCGCGGCGTTCGGCCACGGCCTTGGCATTGCGGATCTTCGGACGAGAAACCGACATCGATTGATGATAGGTTTTCTCTCCGTGTAGTTTTTCTATGTATAGTTGCTGCATGTAGGCGCCGAATCCTTCATGGATCCAGATATCCGTCCAGTCCACCGCCGTTACAAGATTACCCCACCACTCGTGAGAGAGTTCATGATGATGCAGAAAATCAAAACCCCATTCATTGTTTTTATAATTATTTCCGTATGCGATCACGGTCTGATGTTCCATGCCGAGGTATGGTGTTTCCGCCACGCCGTATTTGTCCGCTCTAAAGGGGTAAGGGCCTAACAATTCCTCATGAAAACGCAGGTGATCGATGATTTGAGTAAATAATATTTTTCCCTTCTCATAATTTTCCGGCAGAACCCAATACGTGACAGGAATGATATCGCCTGATACGCTGGTATAATTCGCTTCGATGGTTTTGTAAGGCGCGATGTTTATCGACAAACCGTAATTGTTTATCGGTGTGGAGACAAACCAATGAAAAGTATGCGTCTTGGTGGTGTTTTGCGTAATACCCCGCAGGCGGCCGTTAGAAGCGCATGTTAGAGAGTTCGGAACAGTTACGTGGATCCGTACGGAATCCGGTTCGTCCGAAGGATGATCTTTGCACGGCCACCATACATCAGCGCCGTCATTCTGGCACGCCACGCCGATCCACGGCTGTCCGTCAAAGGTTTTAGACCAGACAAATCCGCCGACCCATGGCGGGCGTTGAGCTTTTCTTGGTATTCCGCCATAAGCAACCGTTATCGTCACGGATTTCCCGGGCTGATAAGTGGTCCCAAGCTTTACCCAAACTTTCCAGCCGCGTCGCTCATAAGGAAGGGATTTGAGAGATGCGGTCAGGTAGACGGAATCGATGGATAATAAAGTGTCGAGATCGAGAACAATGAATTCAGACGGTTGAACTATCATCGCATGCAAAGTCAGTTTACTCTGAATGGATTGTTGTTCCGGGAAAACCTCAAGGGAGAGATCGTACCACTTTACGTCATAACAGGCTTGCTCCGGCATCAACACGCCGCCTGTATCCGTTGGCTTGGCGCCGAGTTTTCTCTGAGCAGTGGTTTCATCCGCATAAGTTATCAACATGGCAGCTAGAAAAAAGTATATGATTTTCATGGTACCTTTTTAGTTAAGAATTCTTTTTGACTTCTAAGTGCGAACGATCTTTCATCAACGGCTCTGGAGACGGCCAATATACCGTCAAGGTGATCGACCTCGTGCTGCAGTAATTCGGACAAATCGTTTTCAAGCTGCATCGTATTTTCCTTCCAATCGGAATCACGAAAACGTATACGACATCGCGTGTGGCGTCTTACTTTCACAAACAGATCCGAAAAACTCATACAATCATCCCAGAGTTCGAACATATCTGCGCTTTTTTGATCCAATTCTGGATTGATAAAAACAACCGGATGATCGATATGCATATAAACCAGCCGTTTCATCAAGCCTATCTGCGGGGCGGCAATGGCGCGTCCGGCTTTATATTTGGAACGGAAGTCCATCAGGGTATCGTGCAGGTCTTGCACAACCGGCTTTAATGAAGGCCATTCTTCAGGAAGAACGGACGTGCAGAACTCGTGAAGTTTTGGATTTCCGAGTAATAATATCTCTTTAACAGGCATAAGGATGTACCATGAGATAAGTTATATAAAAATATACCATGACGATGTCTTCGAATCAACAGCACAATAAATTTTCTCTTAAATAGGGAATATTCGTTCGTTGTTTCGCGTTAATACTTCAAATTCGAATATTACGAATTCAAAATAATTATGTCATCAAATAAAAAATACGGAAAAGATACCGATCTCGCCTTAAACATGTGGGTGAAGCTCGCCAGAGCGTATGAAACGTTCAACAGGCGGAGCGTTGAGAACATACGTACCTTCGGCTTGACGGAACCGCAATTCGCTGTTTTGGAATGTCTTGGTCATCTGGGGCCGCTCACCACGGGCGAATTATGCCAGAAAATGCTGGTCAGCGGGGGGAATATGACCGTGGTGATCGATAATTTGGAAAAAGAATCGCTCGTTGAGCGGATCCGAAGCAGAGATGACCGCCGCTCCATCCGGGTGCAGTTGTCCGGAAAAGGAAAAAAACTTTTTGATGAAATCTTTGTGCAGCACGCAGCTCATATAAAGAGTTTGGCCGGCGTATTGACAAAAGCGGAACAACAAGAATTGTCAGGTTTGTTGAAGAAATTAGGTTTGGCATTGCAGAAATAGCCGTTAATCACAAAGGACAAAATGAATACATACACTTTACCTAAAGACGCCCATATCGGGTATGTTCATCTCAGGGTCCACAGTCTGAAAGAAGAGCTGGGGTTCTACAAGGAAATTCTTGGTTTTCAAGAAGCGGATCGTAACGGTGAAACCGTGTATTTATCCGCAGATGGGAAAAAGCCTTATCACATCATTTTGTCGGAGAGCGCTAATGCATCGCCGCGCGCACGATTTACAACAGGGCTCTTTCATCTTGCGATCCGTGTGCCGAACCGGCTGGAGTTGGCAAAAATGTTTTTACGATTATGTGAAAATAAATATCAGTTCCAGGGTTTTGCCGATCACGGCGTGAGCGAAGCTCTTTACATGGCCGATCCGGAGGGAAACGGGGTTGAAATATACGTTGACCGTCCGCGCGATCAGTGGCCGAGAAAGGAGGGGCGACTGGAAATGGTGACGGATCCGCTGGATATCAATGGATTGATAAAAGAACTGAATGACGGATATAAATGGAATGGTCTACATCCTCAAACAAATATCGGTCATATACATCTGCAGGTATCGGGTCTGTCAGCTGCCAAAAACTTTTATCAGAGTTCAATCGGTATGGATATCATGCAGGATTCGTTTCAGGGCGCGTTGTTCCTCGCTGCGGGAGGGTATCATCATCATATCGGTGTGAATATCTGGTCCAGCAACGGCGCGGCTCCTGCGGGAAAGAATGCCTTGGGATTAACTGCCTTCGGTTTACAGGTTCCCGATACATTCCAGAAAGACGTTCTGATAAAGCAGTTGGAGGATAATAATCACCAGATACGTTATCAGGGCGATCAAATATTTACAGACGATCAGGATCAAAATACGATAGAACTTATTTTTAATTGAACGTCAAAGGAGTATCATTGAAAAAAGTCATTCACAAAGCAAACACACGCGGGTATGCCGATCACGGCTGGCTCAAAAGCCGCCATACTTTCAGTTTTGCCAATTATTATGACCCCAAGCGGAACCATTTCGGACTTCTTCGTGTTTTAAATGATGATATAGTTGAAGGAGGGATGGGTTTCGGTACGCATCCGCATGACAATATGGAGATCGTTTCGATCCCGCTAAAAGGCGCGTTGGCTCACCGTGACAGCGCGGGCCACCATCAGGTTATCAAAACAGGCGATGTACAGATCATGTCGGCGGGTTCGGGTATCGCGCATTCGGAATACAATCATTCGGAAACCGAGGAAGTCAATTTTCTTCAGATATGGGTGTTTCCGAAAGAAAGGAACATCCAACCCAGGTACGAACAAAAGACATTCCCTGTGAGCGAGCGGCACAACCGATTTCTAACGGTCGTATCGCCGGAGAAAGCGAATGGCGAATTGTGGATCAATCAGGATGCATATTTTTCATTGGGTCGTTTTGATGCTGGGCAACAAACAAGTTACCCGGTTTCCAAAAAAGGAAACGGCATTTATCTTTTTGTCATTGAAGGAAAAATTGAAATCGACGACGAAGTGTTGGATCGCCGCGATGCGATCGGCATTACCGAAACGGATAGCATACAACTTAAAGCGCTGACATCTTCCGAAATTCTGATCATGGATGTTCCGATGAATTAAAAAATGTCCCGTTGATGCTTTGAAGAAATTTAGTACATTACCGGTATCGACTAAATAAAATTTTCAACCATGGAGTCCGGTATGTCCTATGTCATTATCAAATCATCCAGAGAAAAAATCGCAGTCTCAAAAATCTTATGTGTCGGAGCCAATTACAGCGATCATATTGCAGAAATGAATCCCGGGAAACCGCTCGAACTACCTAAAGAGCCGGTGATCTTCATGAAGCCTCCTTCGGCGATCATTCATGACGGGGATTCAATTATTTATCCGGATGTTCAGAGCGAGCTTCATCACGAAATCGAGCTTATCGTCGTGATCGGTAAAGACGGCAAGAATATTAAAGCCGAGAATGCCGACCCATATGTTTTGGGTTATGGGGTAGGGCTGGACATGACCTTGCGGGACGTTCAGGCCGAAGCAAAGAAAAAAGGACGTCCCTGGACGATCGCAAAAGGCTTTGATACGTCCGCTGTTTTGTCGGAAATAATCTTAAAAAATGAAATCGGCGATGTGCATGATCTGCCTTTGAAGCTGGCAATCAATGACAAAACGCGGCAAGAAGGTCATACATCGAACATGATCTTCAAAGTCGGCGATATTATCGCTTATCTTTCCAGATTCTTCACGCTTTGCAGAGGAGATGTGATATACACAGGAACGCCCAAAGGCGTGGGCCCGGTGCAGACGGGGGATAAATTGAATGCAGTTCTAGGTAATTATGCAGAAGTTTCTGTCATCGTCAAAAAAGCTTAGTCGTTTGTTGCTGTCGAGATCTTCTTTTCCAGGATCGGTATCAGAGTATTGACGGTGGTCTGTGATAATTCCTCGGTTGAAGCCATGAACAGCTGATATTTTCCGGTGCGGTTCGAACAGAAAATAATCTTATTTCCGTCTGCAGAAAATCTCGGAAACACATCATCGCCGTCGTCATAAGTGATACGCGTTTGGTCTTTGCCGTCGGTCTGCATCTTATAGATTTCGTAGTTCCCGTCACGGTCCGAGACAAACGTAATAAACATTCCATTTTTGGACACATTTGGCTGAAGATCGTTCTTACCGTCATTGGTCAGATTGGTCGGTGCGTCCTTACCGTCCAGACTTCCCATCATAATCTCGTAATTATTGCCTTTCTTTTCGGCAAACACGATGTGGTTCTCGATACCCGGCTTCATTGACGGATCGGTCAGAGCGGAAGTCTCATCCCCGTAAACTTTGAATAAAAATGTTCCGGACTTCTCGATCGTGAAAAGCGATGAAGATTTATTCCAGAACGGGTTGCTTGAAAAATCCGCCCGATCACTGGCAAACATGACCGTTACGGTATCGATGAAAGAAGGACTCCAGTTATCGCTGCCGTAACTGCTGGTCACTTTTTTCAGATTTTTTCCGTTTCTGTCCATGTAATAGATCTCGCGGGATTTATATTTTTTCAGGCTTTTATCATCGCGTGTGGAAGTAAAAACGATGAATCTTCCTTCCGGTGAATACGATGCGTTCTCATCCGCTTCGACGTCATCGGTAAGACGTTTGAGCGAACTTTCGCCTTGCGTAAGGTTCATCGTATAGATATCCCAATTCCCGTTGCGGTCCGATTGAAATACGACCGTGTTCCCGTCCGGGGAGAATGCCGGCATGATATCGTTGAACTTGTTATTGGTGATCTGCGTTATCTTGTACGGACTTGAAAAGCGTGATCCGATGCGCTCAAGGTACGCTTGTCCTTTGAAATCACGTAAAACCGCAAGAAATGCTTCGTAACCTGCTTTCCTTTTGCCCATATTGAGTAATAATTCACCTTTCGCATAAAGG
>CAZHUW010000178.1:0-7102 GCA_964535295.1 uncultured Bacteroidota bacterium | reverse complement strand
TGCTGTTAAAAAAGCGCCGAAAATCAAATGACCGATCAGAATACCGATCAGCGAAAAGGCGATTGCCACCATCATGACCAGTGGAACTTTAAACGACTGGAACCACCCGATGATCAGCAGATAGATAATGACCAATACAACGGCGAAGGCGGCGCCGAGATCCCTGAATACTTCAAACGTAATATGCCATTCCCCGTCCCATTTCATGGATATGCGTTCTTCCATGAACGGTTGTTTAGTAAAAAGCTGGTCGATGGCATAACCTTCAGGCAGTTTCAGTTCCGCGATGCGCTTTTCCATATCCATGATCGCGTAGACCGGGCTTTCAAGTTTTCCTGCAACGTCCGCTGTGACATAAACAACCCGTTGCTGATTTTTGCGGTAAATGGTCTTGTCCTGGATTCGCTGAGTGACGGTGACCAGTTCGGAAATTGGAACCATGGCTCCTGACATCGACTGGATCTGAATACTTTTCAGATCACGAATGCTGGAACGTTCCTTTTCATCGAGCTTCAGATGGATCCCGACCGGTTCCAATTCTTTCGGTTGGTAAAGCGTCGCTACGCTCGCGCCATTGAGCGCAATACCCAGGGCATGTACGATCTGTTGTGAATTAACGCCGGCGAGCATGGCTTTTTCTTTATTGATCTCAAACTTATATTCAGTCTGATCATCCTCAACGAACCAATCGACATCCACAACGCTCTCGGTGGTTTCGAAGATCGACCGGATCTGTTTAGCGATCTCTACCTGCCGGTGATAATCCGGCCCGTATATTTCTGCCACCATCGTCGACAGCACCGGAGGGCCGGGAGGAACTTCGGCGATCTTGACATTGGCGTCGAATTTTTTCGCTATGTTCTGTATATCCGGCCGGATACGCTTGGCAATGTCATGGCTTTGCGCGTCGCGTTCATGTTTGGATAACAGATTAAGTTGTATGTCCGCAACATTGGAGCCGCGTCTCAGGTCATAATGCCGGACGAGCCCGTTAAAATTGATAGGGGCGGATGTGCCGACATAACTCTGGTAATTCACTACTTCAGGCTGTGTTCGAATGTAAGCCGCGATCTCTTTGGTTACGGCTGCGGTGCGCTCCAGGGTTGTTCCTTCCGGCATGTCAATGATCACCTGTATCTCGTTTTTATTATCGAAAGGAAGCATTTTAACGGCAACCATTTTGAAATACAGCAAAGACATGGACGCAAGAAGAAGAACTACGGTAGCGCCAAGGAACAGCCAGCGTTTCCTTGAATTCTCGATCAGCGGCGAAATGGCGGCGGCATACCATTTATAGATAGTCGTTTCTTCCAGTTGATAGTGCTTTTCTTCATGGCCGTGGCCTTCATTCTTGAATAAACGGAGCACGAGCCAAGGCGTAATGATCAATGCGATGAGTAGAGAAAAGAGCATAGCAAGCGATGCACCGATGGGCATGGGGCTCATATACGGCCCCATCAGGCCCGATACGAAGGCCATCGGAAGAACGGATGCGATCACGGTAAAAGTTGCCAGGATCGTCGGATTTCCTACTTCGTCTATGGCGGCAATGGCTGCCTGCAAGAAAGGCAATTGCTTCATTTTGAAATGGCGGTGCATATTTTCTACTACAATAATGGCATCGTCCACAACGAGTCCTGTAACAAATACCAAAGCGAAAAGCGTGATTCGATTAAGTGTATATCCGAACATATAATAGACAAACAGAGTCAGAGCGAAAGTGACCGGAACGGTCATGAATATCACAAGCCCGCTGCGCCAGCCCATGGCTAGGGCAACCAGTAGGGTGACTGCAAGAATAGCGGCAGAAAGGTGTTTGAGCAATTCACCGACCTTTTCGGAAGCGGTTTCGCCGTAATTGCGCGTGGCTGTTACCGTAATGTCCGAAGGAATAAGATTACCTTTGAGGCCTTCAACTTTTCGCATGATACTTTCAGCGATCTTCATCGCGTCGGATCCCTTGGATTTGGACACGGATAGCGTAATAGCCGTAAATTCCCGATCATCATTGCTGAATGCATCCGGAACGGCCGCATCGCCGAATCCGAAACTGACATAATCCTTGGGTTCCTCCGGCCCGTCAACGATCTCAGCCACATTTTTAAGATACACCGGGCTGCCGCCGTATACGCCGATCACGATCTTACCTACATCTTCAGCGGATTCCAGAAAATTGCCCGCCTCGACGAGAAATTCCCGGTCCTGTGAATTGAATTTTCCGGATGCCGACTGTTTATTGGCATATTGGATTTGTCCGGTGATCATCAGCGGGTCAACGTGATGCGCGGCCATTTTGGATTTATCCAGGATCACGCGGATCTGCCGTGATCGGCCGCCGATCAGCTGGGTCTCGGCAACATGGTCGATCTTTTTGATCTCGGCAGAAAGTTCCATGGCCACACGGCGCAGCTGATAATCGTCATAGGTTTTGCTCCAGACGGTCAAGGCAACAACCGGTACATCATCGATGGATTTTGATTTGATCAGCGGCATGGAAGCGCCTTGCGGCATTTTATCCATGTTCTTGGCTATTTCATTATATAATTTAACCAGACTTCGTTCGACATCTTCGCCGACGTAGAATCGAACGACGAGCATGGCCATTCCGGGATTCGAAATGGAATAGACATATTCGACGCCGTGGATATTCGATATAAGTTTTTCCAGCGGTTTGGTCACCCGGCTTTCAATTTCTTCCGGGCTGGCGCCGGGGAATTGAACGAATACATCTGCGATCGGCACGCTGATCTGCGGTTCTTCTTCGCTCGGCGTCAGGTATGCGCTATACACCCCGATGGCGAGAAATGCCGCCATCAGAAGGGGCGTTAGTTTTGAATTGATAAATGCGTAAGCGATTTTTCCTGCTAATCCTCGATTCATTGTGCCACCTCAACTTTTTGTCCGTCTTTCAATTTGACATCGCTCGACATGACGATCCTTTCATTTTCCTGTAATCCGGATAATATCTCGATCCGGTCGCCGTTCCGCTGGCCTGTTTTGACCCAGCGCAGAAGTGCAGTGTTGTTATCAGAAACAACAAAAAGGCCTTCTAACTGTCCGCGTTTGATCAATGAATTCTCAGGAATCAGAACGGATTGTTTCGACTCTTTTCCCAGCATCACCTTGGCATACATACCGGATTTGATCATCGCGCGATATTCGGGTATGATATCGGTCAACATTACTTTTACTTCAAATTGTCTGCTCGCAGGATTACCGCCCGGATTGATCTGTTCAACTATTCCATTAAGAATCACATCCGGCAAAGCATCAATTCGCACTTTTACCTTATCATTCTTCTTGAACAGGTGGATTTCTGTCTCCGGAACCCGTGCGTTGATCTTTAATAAACTCAAATCCTCAATGATCATCAGCGGCATACCGGGAACGGCCATATCGCCTTCCTGTGCCATCTTTTTAACGACGAATCCGTGAATAGGAGAAATGATCTCGCCATATCCGATCACGTCAGTTACTTCTTTTTCCATTTCCTCGACGGCCGACACGCGCGCCTTTGCCATATTATATGCCATCTCAATGTCATCCATCTCTTTTTTGGTCGCGGTCTTGTTATCATAAAGTGATTTTACGCGAACGTAGTTGATTTCGACGTTCTTCAATGCCGCTTGCGCTTCGATCAGATTGGCTTTGACCTGGGCGCGTTTGGCAGAAACATCGTCGCTTTTGATTCTTGCAACGGTTTGGCCTGCGGATACCTGAGCGCCTTCGTCGAATGGCATGCTGAGTATCGGGCCCATGATCTTGGTGCTCAGACTGACCCGGCGGTCACCTTCAACATTACCGGTAAAAGTGACTTCGTCGGCATAAGTGCTGAGGGATACGGTTTGCAGTGTGACTTTTGCAGGCGCCTGTTCCGCTTCACCTTTTGTTTTCGAGTCTCCGCACGCTGATAATAATATACCGGCCGAGACAAGGGATAATAGGATGCTTGTTTTCATAACGGTTCGTTTTTCCTTTTTTATTTTATGATTATTTTAAATGTGGTTACGTTTGGTAATTATTTAAAATCCCTTGTGGCCGTAAAGCAATTGGAGCATAAAGAGGTTTACGTTATATCCATACAAGGTCTGCAAGTAATTGAGGCGCGCTTTTGAATACGTTGTTTCGGCCATGAGAAGGTCGGACGTTTTTTCAAGTTCTTTCGCATATCGATCCGTTATGATGCGCAAACTTTCTTCTGCCTGTTGAACCGCTTCTTGGGTCAGTTCGGTTTTTTTCCGCATCACAGCCAGGTTTCGGGCCGCTGATTCGATCTCGGTCATACTCTTTTGCCGGGCTTTATCGTAATCGGTTTTGATGTGGCGTAGCTGGGCGGCGCTTTTCTGAATACCGCCGAAATGATCCCATCCTTTAAATATTTCCCATTTCAACATGATCCCGGCCATCCAGTTCTTTCCTTGGGTTCCAAAAATCTTATTCTCATTCGTTTCATAACTGCCGAAGGCATTAAGTGTCGGGGCAAGCTTCCACAAGTTCATAGCATGGATTTTTTCGGTTGCCGAAATGCCGTAACGCATAGCCTTCATGTCGGAGCGGTTATCAATGGAGGCGTTTTTATCAGGAAAAGCTTCAGCATCTACGGATAGGGTTAGAGTATCCGTCGGAACTATGTCAGCCGTTCCGTGCATACCCATAAGAAATTGAAGACGGTCTGAGGCATCTTTCAGCATGTTTTCGGATTCAAGTTTTTTGCTTTCGACATCCAGAACCTGCACTTCGGCCATTAAAAGGTCCGAGCGGTGAATGAGGCCCTGTTCGAAATAATGTTTCGCCTGATCACGGAATGATCCAACGGCCTTCAGGGACTGGTCTATCACTTGCAGGCTTGCATTGGCCAATACGAGCTGGTAATAATTTCTTTTTACTTCAAAATGAATATATTCGATGGTTCTGTTTCTTTTTTCTTGAGAAGCTTTCAGTCCCGCGGATGCGGCGCTTCTGCCAAAAAAACCGTCTAAATTGATCAGGGGTTGTTGAACTTCGATTTTCGTTGTATAATTCCGGATACGTTTGGGATCGTTCAGCAATGCCGGATTAAAATCACTGGCGGCTACGATTTCTTGTTTCAGCTTAAGACCAAAGACGTTGAGCGGGTCATTGGTTGTAACAAAGGTTTCTGACAAAGTAATTTGGGGAAGGAACAAAGAATAGGTTCTATTATGATCGGCTCTCGAGATCTCTACTTCGGATTCGGATAGACGAATATCAAAATTCTGTTCATCGGCCCTTTTCAACGCCTCTGCCAGGCTAAGCGTTCCGTCATCCGATGATCCGGCATAGCCGGTATTTAAACCTATGAAGATCAGAAAAATAGTGAGATAGTAATTCATAAATCCTTCCGTATTATTATAATATACATTGATTTAAATAAACTTAATTACATGACCATATAGCAATATAGTAGATATATAACATTAAAGCAAGAGAAAAATTCCTTCGGATACGTTTTTTTACGAATTCATTCTTTTTTATGAAAGAAGGGATTGAGTAGGTATTTTTAGGATAAATGTTTTTGATATTCAGAAAATTTCTTTCTATTTTATTCCAGTGAAATTAATCAGAAGGGTATGAGCATGAAAAACATGACGGACGAAACTTTGGATCTTATGGCCGGGAGGTTTAAGATATTATCAGAACCGATGCGCCTTAAAATTCTGCACAGCCTCCATGATAACGAAATGAACGTACAGCAGATCGTTGAAATGACCGGGGCCAATCAAGCGAATGTTTCAAAACATTTGGGGATCATGTTTGATGCGGGTATACTGAAACGGCGCAAAGAAGGACTTAACAGTTTCTACAGTATTGCCGATGAATCGATATTCAAATTATGCGACTTGGTGTGCGGCGGTATTGAAAAAAATCTTAGAAAAAGCCTGAGTTCGTTAAAGTACTAACTCTCCTAAAGCTTCCGGCCTAATACCACGGTTTTTTTAGCGCTCTTGCTGAAACCGGTTGCGTCATCGATGACTTCGACATAAATGATATAAATTCCCATTCTCGCAAAACTTCTGTTCTTATCTTTTCCGTCCCACAGGATCTCGCGATGACTTCCCGTCAAAGAGTGATTCAATAGAGTATTGATCAAACGTCCCTGATTATCATATATCTTAACGGTCATACGCGCCTGGGTAACCGGGATTTCGACAGTGATCCTCGTTTCTTCACCCTGATCTACCAGGAATGGGTTCGGAGATGCGCTGATCTTTATATTCCTTCTCAATGACCCGGCAATGTTGCTGTTGACCGAACCCGGAGTGCCGCCTTCTATAAATACGCACGAACCCCAGTTGTTCCCTGAGTTGGCATCGTTGTCTGCTCGAATTCGCTCGATTGAAATTCCTTCTCCGCCTCCCCAATCAGGGGAATAATTCACACTGTCGATCGTCCCTCCTGTAATATCCTGCAGTAAGATCACATTACCGGAATTGGATAGGGTAGGCAGCCCGGACTCTGTTAGCAATATCTTTCCGTCAGGAATTTGAAATCGGTCAGAGAAGGAGCCGTGCTGGGCAAGTACTGCAAAATCTTTCGGCGGAATATTGTAATTATCCGATACGATGAGGGTCTTATCATCGCCAACTTGTATTTGCCAATTCAGAAGATTGACCGCCGTATCAGCCGGATTATACAATTCAATATATTCCGGTTCATTAACGAACGGGCTGTACATGATCTCATTAATGATCAGCGTGTTTCGCGCAGAGGCTTGCACAAGAAGAATGCTGTTATCCGCACCGGGTGTGGCTCTTTCTGAGGAAACACACGTGACCCAGTTTGACGGTTCGTTCGAATTCAGATCGACGTTTCGCCGTTCAAGGCTCTTGCCGTTGGTTCCGCCCCAGGAACTGAAGTAATGAAGGCTGTCGATACGATTACCTACGTCATCTTTGATGATTACTTTATCGTCCGTATTGTTAAGGCTGGGCATGGACGCGATGACAATTACCTGGCTGTCAGGAACCATGGGGAACTTATCCAAGAACACGCTGTCACCGGTCAGTACCAGGTATTGATGTGAATAAAAATTAAGAGGTCCCGGTTTTATAGTCTTTGAAGTTGACGCATCGGCAATAGACCA
>CAZHUW010000177.1:0-7281 GCA_964535295.1 uncultured Bacteroidota bacterium | reverse complement strand
TGTGAGTTTGTATTTCACGGCGAAGAACGAGCTGGACCAGCCGGAGAAACTGGCCAGCGACGTCCGTTCAAATACGGTAGACGGAAATATCTGGGAGATGAACGTAGCTAATAATGTCAATGAGAAGACGCTTACGTTGAAGTGGGAACCGACGTCGATGCCGTCGAATTACAAAATGATGATCATCGATGTCAATAACAACGAATTCATCAATATGGGCGAACTGCAGATGTATACGTTCCGTGCCAGAAAAGACAACAAGTTCAAGGTGGTGGTAGGGAAGAACGAATTTGTTGATCAGGCGGTTCAGAAGATCAGAGAAGAACTGCCGAAGGAATTCGCACTGGGGCAGAATTATCCTAATCCGTTCAATCCGACGACGCACATCAACTTTGATGTAGCCAGGTCCGGCAACGTACGGCTAAAGGTCTATAATGTGCTTGGACAGGAAGTAACCACGTTAGTAGACGGATATTTCGAGACCGGAAAACATGATGTAATGTGGAACGGTAAAGATGCCTTAGGACGTCAGGTAGCCAGCGGCGTTTATATGTATCGCCTCGAAGCAGGCAAAGTCTCCAAAACGAAGAAGATGCTTTTTGTGAAATAAAGAGAGTTATCTGTAAGCAGTCAGACATAGCCCCGTTGCAAATTCAACGGGGCTATTTTTTTTGTATGTTTTTATTTGATAAATCATTCACGATGTAGTACATTACGGCATCATGATCAATGATGGACCGGACACAGCGGAAAGGCCGAAACGTCATGCTCTAATAAAATCGTTGGTGATTAGGATTTCAAACAGATTGATAGTCATTTCTTTTTAACATACCATTTCTTCTTCGGCATGTCCCACTGTTCCGCCTTTATGTTACTCTAAAATAACGAGTTTCCCACGCCTATCCCTCATCGAGGGTGCGATGAAAAAGTCAGTCAAGGCGTCTCTGGAAGCAAACCCCTCAGAAAAAGGGGAAAGAGATTTCTGCGCTTTGCCTGTATATCGCTCCGTGCGATGGCGCCACCCGCCTTACGAAGCCTGTTCCAACGGTATTTTGTTCCTTCTGCTGCCGGTTCGCCCATCAAGATGCCTTGAATCGCGGACAAGGGTTGAACGGGTATTTCAAAATACTATAGATCAAAAAGCATCATCCGGATATTCACATAAAGGAGAGCGGTTATGAAGATCCTCATAATTGTCATTGCGGTCCTGCTCACAACATCCATTGCAACGGCTCAGGAAAAGAAGATGACGGTTGCCGTACTTGAATTTCAAACCAGCGGCGGTTTGGAGAAAAGCGAAGTATCTGCGCTGAGTAATCGTTTTCGGGGTATTCTTGTTAAAACGAAGGCATTTGAAGTCATTGAGCGCGAGAAAATGAATGAGGTTTTAAGGGCTCAGGATTTTAACATGTCCGATGCGTGCAATACGGCCGAGTGTGCTGTTCAGGTTGGTCAGTTGCTCGGTGTGGAAGGTATGATCGCGGGCGACCTCGGGAAGATCGGGGATACGTACACGATCGACCTGCGTTTGATCTCAGTGGAAAGCGGGAAGATATTGCAGACACAGACACAGGATTACCAGGGAAAAGTTGACGGTCTGTTGGCCGTGATGCAAGCCATGGCCAATGCGATCGCGGGCTTGGTCGAGACGCGCGTCGGCTTGAAAAAATTCAATCTCAGCATCACCGCGGCGCTTCCGAAAAATAGCAAAGGCCGTGATGCAAGCATATTTATAGATGGACAAAGTGTTGGACAAAACAAAGTGACTTTGTCTATGGCCGAGGGGCGACACTCTCTGCTCGTTAGAACCGATTCCCCGGACTATACTGAATTCCGTCAGGAGATCGATCTTAAAAAAGACCAGGCTGTCACAGCGAAACTGGAATATTCTGAGAGTTATACCAAACGTTTAGCCGAAGAGGCGGCGAAACTAAAAGCCGCGCAGCAGTTAGCGGCTAAAGAAAAAGCTGAGCGAGAAAAAGAAATGATGAAAGTTCAACCCAAGGGTGGGAATATGAAACTCTGGTATATCATCGGCGGCGCGGCCGTGCTTGGCGGTGGCGCTGCGGTGCTACTGTCCGGAGGCGGCGGGGAAGGTACCAAGGATCTGAAGATCTACAATCCGCAATTGCCGCCGAATCCCTAAAGTTCAAATACAAATGCAACATCCTTTTGCTGAAGAAGGAGATGATATGAAAAAACTTTTATTCGTTATATCAATCCTGGGGGTATTGTGTCCGATTGGCCGTTGGAAGCTGGCCGCTTCGGAAAAATCATTTATTCTGCGCCCTCTGGCTTCGGAGCCGACCGTTCAGACGAGCAATATAGTTGTTACAAACTTAACTACTTCTAGCATTAGTTTTACAGTGACTGCTGGTAACGGGACCCATCAAATGATCGTTATGAAAAAGAATTCGCCGGTTGATGTTTTACCCGTGGATGGTGTATCTTATCAAGGAACGTTTGTGTTCGGTACGGGAAGCGAGCTTGGCACTGGGAATTTTGTTGTTGGAATCGGTGGCCCCGATTGGTCATGGTCTATTGGAGGGCTGGAAGCTGGGGTCCTTTATTACATTCGATCATTTGCACTCAATGATCCTCTTGCAAACATCAATTTGACGTCTAACGAAGCAAACTATCTGACCAGTACTGCAGAGTTAAATCCAATCTCTGCCAGTACGATAAATGAGCCTCGTACTCTTGACTCCCTCGCGCTCGTGGCTCTCTTCGACAGCACTGGCGGACCCAATTGGACGAATAAAACGAACTGGAAAACGTCGAATCCGATAGACTCATGGTATGGCGTAAATATCTCCAATGGCCGAGTAAATTATCTTGACCTCACAGACAACCATTTGACCGGGAGATTGCCGTCAGCAATTGGCGATCTCTCTGCGCTCGTAAATCTAAAACTGGGTTCAAACATTATAACGGGAACAATTCCTGTATCCATCGGTAATCTAACGGCTCTTGAGGAACTATATATTCATGGAAATCAGTTTACCGGGTCTATTCCATCATCCTTGGGTAATCTGTCGAATCTCCGGATACTCTATCTTCAATTGAATTATCTGACGGGCTCCATTCCTCATGAAATTGGAAATCTTTTGCAGGTTCAATTAATTACAGTGAGCGGAAATGATTTATCCGATTCCATTCCGTCAGAAATCGGGAATCTCACAAGCTTAACCGCCTTATATTTAAACGGCAATCAATTTTCCGGTACGATACCTACTACGCTGGGCAATTTAACCGGATTGCAGTACTTAACTTTAAGCGACAATCAACTGACCGGCTCGATTCCTACGGAACTGGGTGCACTGACGCAACTACAGTGGCTTTGGCTTGCAAGTAATCATCTATCGGGTTCAATTCCATCACAAATAGGAAACCTGACACATTTGACTCAACTTTTTTTAGATCATAATAATTTTGTTGGTGACGTACCCGATCTCAGCGGCCTTACCAACCTGGAAGAGTTAAGACTCCATGCCAATCGTTTCAGCGGATTGCCGGATCTTAGTTCGATCTCAAGCCTGACGGATCTGATAGTAGATCATAACATGTTCACATTTGAAGATATTGAGCCCAATATCGGCGCACCAAGTTCCACTTTCACTTACTCCCCGCAAGACAGCGTGGGCGCATATATAGACACGACGGTAGAAGCCGGATCAATCAAAGAATTTACTATTTTGGTTGGCGGCGCAAGTAATCAATATCAGTGGTATAAGAACGGTATCATTATCGGCGGAGCAACGTCGGCATCCTATACTATTCCATCCGTAACCTATTTGGATTCCGGCACCTATCACTGCCGGATCACAAATACAGTTGCGACCGCACTGACGTTGTACAGCAGGACATTCAAATTGCATGTGGGTTTGATCCCGCCGCCGACAATCAGTTCCTTTTCGCCAACCTCCGGTCCCATCGGTACTAGCGTCACGATCACAGGAAATAATTTTAATGCTACGGCTACTAATAACGTTGTGTATTTTGGCGCGGTAAAAGCCAATGTTATCAATTCTAATTCAACCGAACTGACCGTGACTGTTCCCGTCAGCGCGACATATGCGTCCATCACCGTGACAGATACGACGACGGGATTGACGGCGTACTCGGGCGCACAGTTTATTGTGACCTTTCCAGGTACACAAACCATAGACGCAACATCGTTTGAGGATAGGGTCGATTTTCTCGCAGGCGCTACCCCTCGTTTTGTAGCAATCGGCGATCTGGACGGAGATGGGAAAGCAGACCTTGTCATCGCAAATACGGATGATAATACCATTTCAGTTTTTAGAAATACCAGTACAGCAGGAATCATTTCAGCAAGTTCCCTAGCCGACAAGGTGGATTTTGTAACAGGCATAAATCCCCGTTGCGTGGCAGTAGGTGATCTTGACGGAGACGGCAAACCGGACTTAGCCGTAGCAAATGCAGGAAGCGGATCGATTTCGGTTTATAGGAATACCTGTATCCCGGGGTCGATCACGGGAAGCTCCTTTGCGCCTAAAGTTGATTTTACATGCTATGCAGACCCTATTAGCGTCGCTATCGGCGACCTTGATGGCGACGGTAAGCCGGATCTGGCCGCGGCGAATTGGGAACCGGCTTTGAGCAAGATTTCTGTGTTTAAAAACACGAGCATGAAAGGTATCATTTCAACGGGTTCTTTTGCATCTAAAGTTGACTTCGCAGCAGAAACAAATCCATGCGCCATTACTTTCAGCGATATTGATGCAGACAAAAAAGCGGATGTAGTTGTCGCAACTCCGGGAAGCAGCTCTCTTTCATTATTTAAGAACACAAGCGTACAGGGTTCAATAACTTCAGGTTCACTTGCAGCCAAAGTCAATTTTGCGGCAAGCGGTGCATATTATAATATTGCAGCGGGAGATCTGGATGGGGATGGGAAACCGGATGTAGTCGTTACAGGCTACAATTCAGTTTCTGTTTTTAAAAACACAACTAGTACAGATACAATTAACACAAGTTCTCTTGATCCCAAGGTTTCTTTTGCTACCGGTACAAACCCTACAAGCATTTCAATTTGTGATTTGGATGGAGACGGAAGACCGGATCTCGCGGTCTCAAATAACAGTTCACAGTCCATCTCCGTATTGAAAAATGTAAGCGTCGTTGGAACTATTGAGGCGGGGTCCTTTAACTCCAATTTTGATTTTGCATCAGGTCTTGGACCATACAGTATTGCCGCCGGGGATATAGATGGTGATGGGAATCCGGATTTGATAACCGCTAATACCAACGGTACCGTTTCAATACTACGTAATAATAGCCCTTCCTTGAGGACCGTAGATTCCCTTACCCTCGTTACACTTTATGATAGCACCGGCGGAGACAACTGGACGATTAAGACGAACTGGAAATCGTCGAACCCTATTACTACATGGTTCGGTGTTGTCGTGACCGGGGACCGGGTAACCGGGTTGTCGATCGGCAGCAATCATCTGGTTGGTTTGATTCCTCATTCTATTGGTTTGCTCACACAACTTACGGTTCTTGATCTTTACCAAAATGAGCTTGCCGGTCAATTTCCAACGGAGATTGGCAATTTGACGCATTTGCAGAATCTTAATCTTTCAAGAAACCAGCTTTCAGGTAGTATTCCGGCTCAGATAGGTAACCTCACCGCTCTAACCTATTTGGGGCTTTACATGAATAGCTTTTCAGGTCCCATTCCTTCACAAATCGGAAACCTGAGCCTCCTGACAGGACTTGAACTGCACTATAATCAGTTGTCCGGACCTATCCCACTTCAGCTTGGAAATCTGACACAATTGCGTGAATTACGTCTTTGCAATAATATGTTATCTGGAGATGTTCCGGGTATTAACGGCCTCGTAAATTTACAGAGATTAGATGTAAGCTCAAATCAGTTATCGGGATTAGCTGATCTCAATATCCTGTCCAACTTGATTGACCTTAGCATAGAGGGTAACCAGTTTACATTTGAGGATATTGAACCGAATATCGGAGTTTCCAGTTCCAGTTTTATATACTCCCCTCAGGATAGCGTGGGTGAATACAAAGACACGACGGCAGAAGCCGGATCAACCAAAGAGTTTACGGTTTTTGTTGGTGGTGCAAGCAATCAATATCAGTGGTACAAGAACGGAAATATCATCGGTGGGGCGACGTCGGCATCATACGCAATTCCGTCCGTAACCTATTTGGATTCCGGCACCTACCACTGCCAGATTGCCAACACCGTGGCGACCGACCTAACGCTCTACAGCCGAACTTTTAAACTGCACGTCATTCCATCGTTGCGTTCGAGCGACTCCCTCGCCCTCGTTGCTCTCTACGACAGCACCGGCGGTGATAACTGGACGAATAAAACGAATTGGAAATCCACGAATCCGATCGATACGTGGCATGGCGTGACGGTGAGCGGGGGGAGAGTGGTATCGATACAATTAGGGTTAAACAATCTAACCGGCTTCATACCGTCCGCGATATGCAATTTGGATTCGCTTGACTATCTTGATTTTACCAACAATCAATTGACCGGAATAGTTCCGGCCCAGATTTGGAATATGAGATCGATCACTAATTTGTATTTGGCTCGCAACAAATTTTCGCCGTGGTCAATTCCAGCTTCTATTTCCAATATGACGTCACTCGTTAATCTTTATCTTTCCGGTGACTCGTTGGTGGGAGCAATTCCTGCGGAAATTGGAAACTTAACAAGTTTATTGTATCTGTCTTTGAATGACAATCAGCTCACGGGAACGTTTCCAACTCAAATTGGAAATTTGACAAATTTGCAATTACTATATCTGCAGAACAACAAACTCAGCGGCGCGATTCCGGCTCAAATTGGAAACTTGACAAATGTGCGTGAAATACATCTATTTGATAACCAGATGATGGGAACAATTCCAACGCAAATCGGAAACTTGGTAGGTTTGCAAATATTGTTTTTGAATAACAATCAGCTCAGCGGCGCAATTCCATCAGAAATCGGGGGCTTAACGAATTTGGTGCGACTAGACCTGAGTGGCAATCAACTTACAGGAATCGTTCCCGGTTCACTGACCAACATGTTAAACCTTTATCGATTGGATCTTTCGCATAATCGGTTTACAGAATTGCCGGACCTTACGTCCTTTACGAATTTGAATTTTCTTTTTCTAAATGACAACAGGTTCACTTTCGAGGACATTGAACCCAATATCGGCGCGGCTTCGCAGACGTTTACTTACTCCCCTCAGGACAGCCTTGGAACTTATTCGGACGTTGTGACTTTACCGG
>CAZHUW010000176.1:0-7315 GCA_964535295.1 uncultured Bacteroidota bacterium | reverse complement strand
CGGCTCCCATCGTGGTTCCTTCCAGAATCACGTTCACACCGGGAAGAGCGTCGCCTGTCTCTTTGTCCTTGACCACACCGGTAATTTTACCCGTGTTGCCTCCATAAGATGACACCGAAATCAATGCGATCAGGAATAATCCCGCCGCTACGATACCTTGAAGTCGTTTTCTCATGTCAATTCCTTTCATGATTTTAAATACTGGTGAATTTAAGAAATCGTACAATTCTTCTCATTTAGTACCTCCTTCGTTTGAATGAATGACTAAAAACCGAAATATCCAGAAAAAACTATGACTTAGCTGCACTTCGCCTTTGAAACTAACTTAAGCTAAGCTTCAAATACAGAATTAGCTATTACCTAAAAGGGTGAAATGAAGGACTTATTGGCTGGTACAATAACCCAGATGGGTCATATTCGATATTTTTGAGTCGGATTTACCCGCGGAAGATGAGTGAAGGAATTTATAAATAATAAAGTTATACTTAGTAGACCCGTTTAGAGTATTAATAAATTATAAAACTGTTCGAATAAATTGTATCGGGAACCGGTGTATCATTCTCAAATTGGATAGGATACCAAAAACGGTACTCACCCGGTTTTCGAACAACTATCGTATCAGAGATGGATTCATGAGGTTTGACAAAGTATATGTCCATTGTCTCAAATGTACATGGCGAACTGGTCCATGTTACCCATTGATCTCCGACTAACTTGTCTCGATAATAAAAAAGGTCCCCGTTGCAAATCTTGACAGAAATCGGGCTATCAGAATCATTAATGAGCGTAATTACGGTCCCTTCATTCATAGGATAAGACGGCTTATTAGTAACCACTCGCGCAGGAACGCTTGAGCCCCCTAGCCTAATGGGATCATTATCATCCTCACTGCTTATGCAGGCTTCCAGAAAAAGCGGAAAGCATAACATGATCAAAAAACAAATCGTTAATTTCATATTATCCTCCTCTTGGTTATAGGATAATAGTATGACGCAGCACTTAAAACTTACAAAAAAGATTAATTATTTTTAGCCATAAAGCAAGATCCCCGATTCAGTCGAACCGGGGATCTCTATCTAAAACTAATTTTGCTCTTACAGTCCTTTTTCCCACCACCGCTGAGCAATCAGGTTATACATATTATTCTGACGCTCGCGCGCGGCCTTGTAGATCTCATGATTTTGAAGGTTGGGATTGAATGTGCGCCCCAGCGGCATGGGGATCTCGGCCGCATTTCGGATCGATCCGATGCCCTCCAATGCCAGTATAGCTGCTCCGCGCGCAGAACCCTCCGGCTCACCGGATTGCGTGATTGCAAGTCCGATAACATCGGACATGATCTGCGTAAGAACTTCAGAGTCAATAAATCCGCCGCCGGAAGCAATGATCTTTTTGATAGGCATATTCTGCCTGCTGAAAATATCCTGAACCGCCGCATACCTGAAACACATCGCTTCCATCGTCGCACGCACCATATCCTCTCTCGATGTATTAAGATTCAATCCATAGATCATTCCGCGCGCATTTTCATGCCAACCGGTGCTTCTCTCGCCGGCCCAGAAAGGCAGGACAGTCAGACCATGTCCGTCCGGTTTGACCGAGTTCATGGCTTTGTCTACCCCTTTTTTACCGCCTTCGACCGCCAGATGCGATACGATCCATTTACGCAGATTCCCTCCGTCGCTTAACGCTCCGCCCATCAAAAATCTCTTTTTGTCAACCCGGTAAACCCACAGTTCCGGCGGAATGATCACTGAGTCGGCTTCCCAGCATACGCGTAACGCGCCGGAGGTTCCCATAACAATGCAAAGCTGATCTTTTGCCACGCAACCCGTTCCGACGTTGGAACTGGCGCCGTCGCCCACGGCCGGGAACCACGGAATATCGGCCAGCGTCGGCCAGCGTTTCGCATAAACCGATTTGAGCCCCTGTAGCGGTGTATCCATATCTCCCAATTCGGATAGATTTTGCGGTGTCACCGGCAGAACGGCAAACACTTTTTCATCCCATTTGCATGTATTCTGATTCAATAATCCTGTGCCGGAGGCCATTGAAATACTGCAAACGGCTTTTTCAAAAAACACATAATACAAATACTCGCCTATTGACATCCATTTGTCTGTTTTAATGAACGTCTCATTATGTTCCTCATTGAACCACATCAGTTTGGCCGGCAGGTAACTTGGATGAATCACGCAGCCGGTGCGGCTGTGTATCTCTTCCGGATTCAGTTTTTGCCGCAAGGCATCGACTACAACCCTCGGGCGCGTATCAGCCCAACTGATCAAAGCTGTAGTCGGTTTACCGCTTTTATCCACACCCATGAGATTATGCCAGAACGTATCAAACCCGACCGCTTTGACTTCGCCGGCATGTTTTCCCAGTTCCTCCATCACTTTGTCGATGCACTCGGCCGTACTGTCGACAATAAATTTGGGATCGGCATAGACGCCGCCGTCCTGACTTGTAGTAAAGAAATATCCGACCTGGTGCATAAGATTCTTAACAGGCCTTCCCAGCGCATCATATATCAATGCCCGTGTCGAAGATGTACCGATGTCAATGGCGAGAACCAGCGGCCGCTGCGCATTTTTGAGTTTGATCGGCTGATTCGTTTGCGTCTTCATAAATCCCTCCGAATGAATAAAAAGGTATTATATAAATTTTTGCCGGATATTTGCTGTTAGAAGAAGATTGGACGGTTTAATTTTATCGAAATTAAACCGAAGGGTCAAGGGTTATTTACCCTTTGGTCTCTGTAACCGGATCGGCCACGCCGCCCGATGTCTTCAACGGCAGCGTGAGTATGAATTCAGAACCTTTCTTTTCTTCGCTTTTTACTTCGATCCGCCCCTGATGCTTCTGGATGATGCCAAACGTCTCGGTAAGGCCGAGTCCTTTCCCGGAACCCGTCTCGCGTGTCGTAAAAAATGGATCAAATATTTTTTCCTGAATATCGGAGGGAATACCGATGCCGTTGTCAATAAAACGGACACGGATGAAATCGCCGGCTTCGGAAAACTCCTTTTCCGTTTTGACACTTATAATCCCGCCGCCTTTTTCAATGATCCGATGGCTTTCCGCATCCCGGATCGCCAGAACGGAATTATTCAGAATATTGACAAAACACTGATTGAGATCACTGACAAAACACCATAACATTGGAATATCCCCGTAATCTTTTATGACCGTAATGTCCTCATGTTTACGGATAAAAAGATCAATGATGATCTCAATATGAGCATTCACATCGGCTTCTTTCCATTCCGATTCATTGATCGCGCTAAAGCGTTTAAGGTTTTCAACGATGTCTTTGATACGGTTGCTGCCGACGAGTGAACTGTGTACGGCGGGGATCAGATCGTTTCGTACCATCTCTTTCATATCGTTCGGCAGCGTCTCGTACTCGCGGCTTTTGACGAATTCGTGAAGCGTCTGCCTGAAATGATCGAGATTGCCCTTGACAAAAGTAAGCGGATTATTAATCTCATGAGCGATACCCGCCACCATTTGACCGAGTGCGGTCATTTTTCGCGACTGGATGATCTGCGCCTGCTGAAGCCGGATCTGCTGATTCTTGTCTGCAAGCTCGGTATTTTGCTGGTCAAGGATCTTATTTTTCTCCGATATCTCTTTTGTACGTTCCTGCACCTGCACTTCAAGAAGGTTCTTCTGCTTTTCAATATTTGCGATCCGTAATGAATATATCCCAAAGGCGACACCGAAAATAAATACCGCCATAATAATCCGGAACCACCACGTCTGCCAGAACGGCGGCGAAATAATGATGCGAACCGACGCGCCGTGTTCATTCCAAACGCCGTCGCTGTTGGCGCCTTTCACGCGAAACACATACTCTCCGGGATTGAGGTTGGTGTAACTCGCAAAACGGCGATTGCCGACATAATTCCAATCCTTATCGAAGCCCTCCATCAAATAGGCATAGGTATTTTTTTCCGTGGAACTGAAATTCAACGCGGCAAATTCAAACGAAAACACATAGTCCTTGTAACTGAGTTCGATCCGATCCGTCTCCGAAATATTTTTCTCCAGTCTGACGTCTTTGTTGAATTTTTTGAAACCCGTCAATACGATCGGAGGAACATGACGGTTTTCCCGAATGCTGTCGGGATGAAATACGTTGAATCCGTTGATGCCTCCAAAGAACATGTAACCGTCCCTTGCGCGCAAATAAGCGCCCTGATTAAATTCATTACTTTGAAGGCCGTCGCTTACATCATAGTTACGAAAAGCGCCTTTGGATTTTCCGTTGTCGGCAAAACCGGCTCCTGAAGGGTCAAAACGGGACAAACCTTTATTGGTACTCAGCCATAAATGTCCCTGCCGGTCCTCCAGGATGCCGAATACCGCGTCATTTGGCAGTCCATCCGCCTGCGTAAACCGCGTGAACGATTCCGTCCGTAAATCAAAACGATTGAGCCCTCCGCTGGTCCCGACCCAAAGAGAGCCGAACCGGTCCTCATACATGGATAAAACAATATTATGGCTGATACTTGCGGGGTTTGTTTTGTCATGCGTATAACGCTTATGAAGATTTGAATCCGTATGGATACGGACCAATCCGCCGCCATTAGTGCCCACCCATAAATCGCCCGAGGTCGTTTCATATAACGTGTAGATGATGTTATCCGTCAAGCTTTGCGGATCGTAACGGTATGGAATGAATTCGCCGGTTTTTCTGTCAAAACGATTCAACCCCTTCCCGCGTGTGGCAACCCATAAATTTCCTTTTTTATCCTCTAGAATGAGATAGATGATGTTGTTAACGGGACTATTCGGATTTTCCTTGTCGAGTTTAAAATTAGTAAAAGTATTGGTTGAGCGGTTGAACCGGCTTAATCCGCCCCCGCGGGTTCCGATCCACAACGTGTTTTCACGGTCCTCATAGATTGCCAGCACCCGGTTATGACCGAGGCTCGCCGGATCACCTTCGCGATGGAGGTAATGGGTGAATTTATTCGTCTTTCGATCGAGACGATCGAGCCCGTTCTCATCCGTACCGATCCAGATCAAACCTTCGTGATCTTCGAATATGGACACGATCTGATTTCCTCCGATACTATTCGGATCCGATACGCTGCGGTCGTAGTGTCTGAATTTTTCTTTGTTCGGATCATGCTTATTAAGCCCGCCTCCGTATGTGCCGAGCCAAATAATCCCGGTCTGATCAACGGTCGACGCGTTAACGGCATTATTGCTCAGACTTTTTTCGTCAAGAGGGTCATTACGGAATACGGTGAAATGATCATCTTCGCGATTATATAAATCCAACCCGTTGTTGGTTCCGATCCACAATCTTCCTGAGGAATCTTCGAATATGAGTTTGATCCAGTTACTGCTGACGGAATACGGATCTTTAGGGTCATTCTTGTATTGAATGAATTTATCTTCGGAAGGTATATATCGTTGCAGGCCGGCATTATTGGTTCCAACCCACAGCATACCGTAAAGGTCTTCATACACCGCCCATACCCGATTCTCTGCGAGACTGCCGGGGGTTTTCGGATCCACCCGGTAATGACGAAACTTTTCAGTCGTTCGGTCAAATTTATCCAATCCGCCTCCGTTGGTGCCGATCCATAAATTATTTTTCCGATCCTCATGAATGGCCATGATGTAATTGAAACTCAAGCTGGCCGGGTCTTTCGGATCATGCATATAGCGGGTGAACTTCCTTGTCGTTCGATCGAAGCGGTTCAGCCCTCCAAACCGTGTCCCGATCCACAAGGTTCCTGCGCGGTCCTCAAAAATAGTCCAGACATAATTATCGCTAAGGCTGGTCGAATCATTGGGGTCATGGGTAAAGCGGATGAATTGCTCCGTGGCACGGTCAAAGAGATTGAGGCCGCCGCCGTTGGTACCTATCCAAAGGGCGCCGGTATGGTCCTCGCATAACGACCAGACATAATTATCCGAGAGGGAGGTAGTATCCTCGATGCGGTGGCGATAAACGGTAAATGAGTAGGCATCGTACTTATTCAGACCGTCCTGCGTTCCGACCCAAACAAATCCTTTATGATCCTGCAACAACGCAAATACTTTGCTTTGGGATAATCCCTGCTCGATCGAAATGCGTTCAAATTTGATCTGATTCTGCTGCGGCTTAACCGAAATACTGAAGAAGCACGTAGAAAAAACAACCGATGTAAATAATCTCTTCAGCATCATATAGAAACTTATTTGGAGCTGACCGGTAAAATGATCTTGAATTCCGATCCCGATCCTTCATGGCTTTCGACCTCGATATCGCCGTTATGTTTCTTAACGATACCGTAGCTGACGGACAATCCAAGGCCCATGCCTTTGCCGATATCTTTCGTCGTAAAGAACGGATCGAATATACTGCGCACGACCGCGGGGCTCATGCCGACGCCGTCATCGCGGAAACGAAGAACCACGCGGCCTTCTTCCGTAGTGGAAGAGATCGTGATCTTCCCTTTATCATGAATGGCTTCCGTAGCGTTTGTCAAGATACTGAGAAATACTTGGTTGAGCAGGCCCGGCAACGCGTCGACCAAAGGAATCTTGCCGAATTCCTTGACGATCTCAATCCGGCCTTCGTAGTACGGACGTAATATGGCCAATGTGGATTCTATGCCTTCATGAACATTGTACGGGATCATGCCGCTGGCGTCGACGCGCGAGAACTTGCGCAGCTCTTCGACAATGCCTTTAATGCGCTGGGATCCTTTTTTACACGACTGAATGATCGCCAGCGTGTCGCGTTTGACAAAATCGTATTCATGTTTTTTCTTGATCGATTCCATTCCGGATTTCATTCTTTCAACATCGTTCGATTCGATCACTTCCTCATAATCGGAAATGATACTGTCCCAGCGTCCGAGATGATCTTCAAGTATGTACAGATTACCGTCCACAAACGTTAAGGGGTTATTGATCTCGTGCGCGATGCCGGCTACCATTTGGCCCAAGGCCGACATTTTTTCCGCATGCACGAGCTGGGTTTGCGTGGCCTGAAGCGTCTGCAGCGTGTTTTCAAGTTTGTAATTGATATTCTTGAGATCGTCCCGCTGTCTCAGGATCTCTTTGGTCCGTTCCGCAACCTCGATCTCCAGCCTGTCCTTTTCTTTTTGAATATGGCGAACACGCCAACGGAACCATGTCACAGCCAGGCCGACCAATGCGAGAAAGGAAATGATCCGGAACCACCATGTTTTCCAAAAAGGAGGGAGTATGACTATTTTCAGCGACACACCTGTTTCGTTCCAAATCCCGTCGTTATTCGAACCTTTTACATGAAACACATACTCGCCCTGATCCAGATTAGTGTAGT
>CAZHUW010000175.1:0-7325 GCA_964535295.1 uncultured Bacteroidota bacterium | reverse complement strand
TACAGCTCTCATGCGCATGCGAAGATCAAGTCTTTTGATCTGAGCGAAGCAAAACAGGTTCCGGGTATTTATGCAGTTTTGTGCTCCAAGGATATTCCGGGACATAACCAGATGGGTCCGGTTGTTCATGACGAACCTGTTCTGGCAATTGACGAAGTGACTTTCATCGGCCAGGCTGTGTTCCTGATCGCCGGTGAAACGGAAGAATCATGCATCGCAGCGGAGAAATTGATCAAGATCGAATATGAACCGCTTGCAGCCATTTTGGATATTGAAACCGCAGTAGAAAAAAACAGCTTACTTGGTCCGCCGCGAAAAATTGAACGGGGAGACGTTGAAAAAGCGTTGAAAGAATCTCCGCATGTGATCAGAGGCGAATTGCGAACCGGAGCTCAAGAACATTGGTATCTTGAAACGCAGGCGTGTCTTTGCGTTCCCGGCGAAGACAAAGAAATGAATGTGTTCAGTTCCACTCAGCACCCATCTGAAACGCAGGCGATCATCGCCGAGGTTTTGGGTATTCCCAAGAATGAAGTGGTGGTGGAAGTTCGCCGCATGGGCGGAGCTTTCGGCGGGAAAGAAACCCAGGCCAATCATACCGCCGTGTGGACCGCACTCCTTTGTCATGCGACCAAGCGACCGGTCAAAATAAAATTATTCCGGGACGATGACCAAATCATGACCGGGAAGCGGCATCGGTTTTTGATTCGCTATGAAGCGGGTTTTGATAATGAAGGCAAATTACACGCGGTGAAGCTTGATTTAAATTCCGACGGCGGCGCGGCGACGGATCTTTCTTTTGCCATATTGGAACGCGCCATGCTGCATGCCGACAATGCGTATTATATTCCGAATATGCAGGTGATCGGAAAAGCCTGGAAAACAAATTTACCGTCCAATACCGCGTTTCGGGGCTTCGGCGGACCTCAAGGGATGGCAGGCATCGAATCGATCGTTGACCGGATCGCACGTTACCTTAAAAAAGATGCGGCGGATATCCGTTATCTGAATTTTTATGGGATGCAAAAGAATAATACTACCCATTACGGCGAAGAGGTTGAAAAAAATCATCTATTCATGATCTATGATCAGTTGGTCCAGTCGTCCGAATACAAAAAACGGCGTCAGGAAGCCGACGCATTTAATTCAGAGAATGAATTCTACAAAAAAGGAATTGCGATCACGCCAGTGAAATTTGGCATATCGTTTACTACGTCTTTTTTAAATCAGGCCGGCGCTTTGGTGAATATTTATAAAGACGGAACGGTACTGGTTAATCACGGCGGTACGGAAATGGGGCAGGGATTACATACAAAAATTCAACAGATCGCAGCGAAAGAACTGGGTATCTCTCCTGACCGTGTGAAAGTTAATGCCACCAACACCTCGAAAGTGCCAAATACATCGGCCACAGCAGCTTCCGCAGGAACGGACCTCAACGGTATGGCGGTGAAAAATGCGATCGATCAATTGAAATACCGTTTGGCTAAAGTTGCATCCGATCATTTTAATGAACAGGCGCTGGAAGTAAAGACCGCGCCTGAAGATATCGTGTTCGAAGACGATACGGTCTACGATATGCGTCATCTGAAGCGAAAGATCGGGTTTGGTGAACTCATGCCGGTCGCGGTTCTGCGGCAAGTTAGTTTGAGCGCAACGGGATTTTACCGAACGCCGAATGTTTGGTTTGACCGGGAAAAAGGACAAGGACGGCCGTTCCATTATTATGCGTTTGGTATGTGCGTGACCGAGGTGATGGTTGATACATTGACCGGCTCGCATAAGATCCTGCGAACGGATATTCTGCATGATGTGGGTGACTCGATCAATGAAGGGATCGATATAGGGCAGATCGAAGGCGGGTATATACAAGGCGTAGGCTGGTGTACGACGGAAGAGATCAAATGGGATCCCAAAGGAAATCTGCTCACCCACTCGCCGGACACGTACAAGATCCCTAATGTGCAGGATATTCCGAAAGATTTTCGGGTAAAACTCCTGCAAAATGTGCCCAATCAAAACACGATCCATTCCAGCAAGGCCGTGGCAGAACCGCCGTTCATGCTTGGATTATCATGTTGGCTGGCTATTAAAGATGCCGTTTCCGCTGTTGGGGGACATTCCGTTGAACCGAATTTCTCTCTTCCGGCTACCAATGAAGTCATTCTTCTCGCTATCGAACAAATAAGAAAACTTAAAGATCACGCAATACTCACAGAATTCTAACTGAACAGAACCAGTATGACTCAGAAACCCATTCTCATCGGAATCGCAGGCGGAACCGCTTCCGGGAAAACTTCCGTTGCCAAAGAAATATTCAATGTTTTTGGAGGCCACAATCAAGTTGTCATCATTGCCCAGGATGCTTACTATAAGGACCTTTCGCATGTGCCGTTCGAAAAACGCATCGATTTTAATTTCGACCACCCGGACGCTTTTGACAACGATCTGCTGATAGAACATTTGAAACAGGCGCTTAAAGGTAACGCAGTGGACATTCCCAAATACGATCATAAAGTCCACACGCGATCAAAAGAAACGCTCAGGATCGAACCGCATAAGGTTATCCTCCTTGAAGGGATTCTCATACTTGAGGATCAGCGGTTACGGCAACTGATGGATATCAAAGTGTATATTGATACCGAGGCGGATGCGCGCCTGATCCGAAGACTTAAACGTGATATCAAAGAACGCGCGCGTACCCTGGAGTCGGTGCTTGAACAATTCGAACGTTTCGTCATGCCCATGCATCTGCAGTTCGTTGAGCCTTCGAAACGTTATGCCGATATCATCATCCCCTTGGGCGTAGAAAATAACGTCGGCGTAGATATCCTTATGGCCAAGATCAAGACGCTCCTTGACGATCACAGGAACTGAACGGATCTTCGCATCATGTATTCATAACATATTATCGCTTTGAACTAGGCGAAAAATATCCTTACATTTTTTCATAGAAAGTTACGGAGTCCTATGAAAAATAATTTCTCTCCTCCATACATTACCGGACAAAAATGTTTTATCTGCGGATCCGCATCCGGTTATGGGGATGTCCAGACCTGTCCTCAGTGCGGCCAGGAAGGCATTCTCGAAGTTCAATACGATTATGATGCCGTAAGAAAACATTTAACACGGGCTATTCTTCAATCACGACCATTCGATCATTGGCGCTACAAAGAACTTCTTCCGATACCCGAAGGCATACCGTTTCCGCATTTACACGTGGGCTGGACACCGGTGTATGATGTTCCGAGGCTTGCATCGCATATTGGGATAAAAAAACTGCTGGTGAAAGATGACGGACGGAATCCGACCAACTCATTCAAAGATCGCGCAAGTTCGGTTGGTGTCTTAAAGGCCATTGAATTCGGATACCATACCGTTGCCTGCGCATCCACCGGTAATGCGGCATCGTCGCTTGCCGGGCTATCCGCAGCGGTTGGATTGAAGAGTTATATTTTTGTTCCGGAGAGAGCGCCCGAACCAAAAATAACCCAGCTTCTCATTTTTGGCGCAACGGTTTTGAAAGTGCAAGGCACATATGAAAACGCGTTCGATCTCTGCCGGGAAGGTTGTAAGAAATTCGGTTGGTATAATCGAAACAGCGGAACGAATCCGTTCTTAGTAGAAGGGAAAAAAACCGCCGGGTTAGAGATAGCCGAACAATGCGCTAAGGATCTGCCGGATTGGGTGATAGTGTCCGTCGGGGATGGGTGCACTATCGGGGGAATTGGAAAAGGACTGCAGGAAATGAAACGCCTTGGGTTCATCGATCGGGTGCCGCGTTTGCTGGGCGTTCAGGCGGAGGGCGCCAGGGCGATGGTCAATGCTTTCATTTCTGGTAAGGATCTCGTTCCCACCGGAACAAACACGATTGCAGACAGCATTGCCGTCGGAACTCCGCGCAACTGGCGACGGGCGATTCAGCAGATCAAACTATCGCACGGGGATATGATCACCGTTTCCGATGAGGAGATTCTAGAAGCCATGAGAACCACCGCGCGTTTGGGCGGGGTTTTTGGCGAACCGGCCGGCGTCACGGCTTCCGCAGGTTTAAAACGTGCATTGGAAAAACAAATTATCAAACCCGGTGAGTCGGCACTTGTTATGGTGACCGGAAACGGATTAAAAGATATTCAATCCGCGAAAAAGGCAGTGGGTGATCCGATCAGTCTGGCGCCGACCATCGACGCATTAACAGCAGTTCTTTCATCCCAGGGAATAAAATAATATTGAGTGAAAATGTGGCTAAAGCCATTTCTTTTTTGATACTATTTCTTTCAGTTTGCTAAAGCAAACTGAAATACATAAAAAATAAAAATCAATTCCAGTCAGATTTATCTGACTGCCTAGAAAGACAATACAAATCCGGCTTTAGCCGCATAAAAAACTATGAGTTGGGTAAGAATATGGGTTCATTTAGTTTTCTCTACTAAAAACAGAGAAGCGTTTTTACATCCAAAAATAAGAAAACAAGTTTTCCAACACATCAAACAAAATACAGAAACTAAGGACATTTGGCTGGATTGTGTGAACGGATATGCCGACCACGCACAAATAAGGAACAATCTATCAGCAAAGTCGCGCAACTTATAAAAGGAGAATCATCTTTTTGGATAAACCAAAACAAACTTGTTGATGGAAAATTTGTTTGGCAAGACGATTATTGGGCTGTTAGTGTTAGTGAAAGCCATTTAAGACAAACGAGAAAATACATAATTAATCAGGAAGAACATCATCGTAAAACCACTTTTAAGAAAGAGGTAGATGTGTTTATGGAGAAATATGGATGGGAGTATGTAACAGAGGGAAAACAAAATAAATGAAACTATAATGCGGCTAAAGCCCTTTTGTATTAATCTTTTTTTACAGTTGGCTAAAGCTAACTGTAATGGATTTTAAAAAAAACAACTTAGAATTTAAATTGTTAAAATATGTTGTTAATAAATGCGACATGTGTAACTCTTTCTCCTTCCTCAATTGAAAAAAAAGACTTACAAATTGAAGACGGGAGGATAACTTCGCTCGCAAAGAAACTTCTTCCGCAAAATAATGAAGAAGTCATTGACCTGCGAGGGAAACTCATTTTGCCCGGTTTCGTGAATGCCCATACGCATCTGTATTCTGCGCTTGCCCGCGGTATGCCGATGCCGAAGACACCTCCTAAAAATTTCCTCGAGGTCCTGAAAAAGATCTGGTGGAAATTGGACCGTGCGCTGGATGAAGAAACGATCTATTATAGCGCTCTGGTGGGTGCGATAGAGGCCGTTCAGTGCGGAACGACAGCTATGATCGATCATCACGCTTCGCCGAATGCCATCAAAGGTTCACTCGATATCATTAAAGAAGCGCTTTCAAAAGTGGGGCTGCGCGGCGTTTTATGTTATGAAGTAACGGACCGCGGCGGTAAAAAACAACGCGATGAAGGAATTGCAGAGAATGAACATTTTATCCGCTCTAACGCCAACAACTCATTTTTCCGCGGTCTTGTCGGCGCCCATGCATCGTTCACACTGAGCGATACATCGCTTTCATTGTGCAGCGAATTGGCCGCCGCTTTGGACGTTGGCGTTCATGTTCACGTAGCGGAAGATCTGTGCGATGTGGACGATGCTAAAAAGAAATATCGCCGCAGCGTTGTGGATCGGCTTTTCGGCAAGAATATCATTACGAACAAATCCATTCTTGCCCATTGTATCCATCTTTCGGAAAAAGATTATTCCAGGCTCAACAGATCAAAAACGTGGCTTGCGCACAATCCGCGTTCGAATATGAACAATAAAGTCGGCGTTGCGCCGATCCATCAATTTAAGAGCCGCGGAATGATCGGGACGGACGGTTTTCCTTCGGACATGATCGAAGAAGCAAAGATCGCGTTTTTCAAACGCCAGGATTCAGGATACAAACAAAAAATTGATTTTTTACAGCTCATATCCGGCGGCCAGCAATGTATTTCTGAGATCTTCGGTGAAACGTTTGGAACGTTGGCCAAAAATACGGTTGCCGATCTTGTGGTGATGGATTATCCTTCGCCGACACCTATATCGAAAGAAAATACCTTCGGGCATTATTTGTTCGGCATGCGTTCCGCAAACGTTGAATCCGTCATGGTCGGCGGGAAATGGGTCATGAGAGAACGCCGTATCCCGGGAGTCGATGTCGAAGATGTCTATTCCGCCGCGCAGGAAAAATCAAAAAAGATGTGGATCAAAATGATGGAGACAGTCCCGTGAGTAAACAACGGGGGAGGAAATAAAACATAATGGCGGAACTCGTACCCATACCCTTCAAAAAGCTTTTGCGGAGAATGTATCACGAATACACGAAGACGAATGCGATCTTCGATCTGCCTTCACGCAAATTCTACTCTCCTACTGCTGAAGAAAACCTTGCCGTAACGCGGTGCGGTCATACGGCGGCAAATCCGGTTGGTCCCGCTGCAGGCCCGCATACGCAACTCACTCAGAATATCATTCTCGCATGGCTTGCCGGCTCGCGCATTGTCGAATTAAAGACCGTGCAGATCAAGGACCGGCTGGAACTTACCCGTCCCTGTATCGATGCGGCAACGATCGGTTATAACACGGAATGGTCCCAAGAATTGCTGCTGGAAGAATCCGCGCTGGAATATGTTAAAGCAAGCATGATCGTGGAAATTCTGAAGCGGTGGCTCTTTCTCGACGTGCCGGGTTCAAGATACCGCCCATCTCAATTCGATACGATCTTCGATCTGAGTGTGGGTTACGATCTTGCCGGAATTCAGTCTCCTCAGATCCGTTCCTGGTTGAACAAGATGACCGATGCATCATTCCTTATAGAGGAATTGAGAAACGAAATTCCGGATGAATTTAGACCATATCGTGATCTCTCGTTCAATCCAAAAATTTCAGACAGCATCACGCTGTCAACTTTTCACGGCACGCCGGCAGATGAGATCGAGCGTATTTGTGAATTCCTGCTGAGTGATATGGGCTTTCACGTTGTCATAAAAATGAACCCTCCGATGCTGGGCAGGGCCCGACTGGAGCATTTACTGCATGAAAAACTCGGCTACAAAGATGTTGCCGTGAACCCGAAAGCGTATGAACTCTCAATTTCGTTTGATAATGCGGTTGCGGTGGTGAAACGTCTGCAGAAAGTTGCCGAAAAAAACGGAAAGACCCTCGGCGTAAAATTCGGCAACACGCTTGAAGTCTTCAATAAAGGGAGCTTCCTGAAAGACAAATTGCAATACCTGTCAGGTCAGCCGCTGCATATACTGCATCTGTCGCTGGTGAATGAATGGCGGAAAGAATTCGGCGCAGATTTCCCGATCTCGTTCGCAGCCG
>CAZHUW010000174.1:0-7354 GCA_964535295.1 uncultured Bacteroidota bacterium | reverse complement strand
GGATACGTGCCTGTCATCCTCGCCATTTTTCTCTATCTCATCATGAAGGTCTGGGAATGGGGAAAAAAGAGACTGGCGTTCGTATATTCACCGGAGGGGTTAACCGTGCAGGAACTTCTGGATCTCAAAGATATCGAATGGAAGGTCGCGATCCCCCGCCGCATCAGTTTCTTTTCGCCCAGTCCGGTCATTTCTTTGAACAGCCGGATCCCGCTGACGCTGCAGACCTTTTTTTCCCGTATTCACGTTTTGCCGACGGAACTGACGTTCGTGACCGTCCGCATTTTGAACATCCCATTTTCAGAAAACGGCCGCTTTGAGAAAAAAGACCTGGGTAAAGGTATTTCTTCCCTGATATTCAATTACGGCTACATGGAGGATCCGCAGATCATGGAAATTCTGGATCAGCAGGGGCTCCGGGGAAATATCGTCGTCGGAGACCATGAGATTTTCTCCGACAAAAGTTCAAAATGGCTCGATTTCCGCGTAAAAATGTTCCGTCTTTTCCTGCGATTATCCAATCCTTCCTACCGTTATTTCGGACTTCAAAGCCAATCGAAAATAATGAAAGAGGTCATTCCGGTCGAATTTGAAAAGGATAAAGCGACCTTGATGGATGTGGATTATTAAACCCGTATCTGATTTTATAACCCTGCATTCATTCTGATTTTTCTTTACAATTTTCTTATATAATTGCCACCTCATTTTATGCTCCTTTGATTGCGCCAGGTGAATTCCAGCAGTAACTTGTATTGTTCACTTTTAAGGAGCAATAGTATGGAATCCGTAATCATCACTTCATTCATCATCTTGGTAACGGCCGTTTATTTCATGGTATTTATCCGTTCCATCAAAAACAGATAACCCCGTTAATCAAATAAGCTCGCAAAACGATCATTTTGTATGATTCATTTGGACAAACTTTATATAAAACAAACCAATTCAAATACCCGTGATGAAAATTTCAACAAAAGAGAAAACTATGATTCAATTACTTAACCGTCTGCTTGTGTTTTTGAAAAATCTATTCAAATTCAGGCCGAAAAACGGACTTCGTTTGACCGAAGAACAGAAGCAATATTACAACATCCAAAGCAAGGATGAACACGTTCCCTTTATATAATCTTTATAGTTTAATAGTGGATGGAACAAAACGCGGAGATACAATGGAAATCATTTATATCGGAGTGGTTATTCTTTTTTTTGCCCTCAGCTGGGGCCTTGTAAAATTTTGTGAAAAATTATAAAAACCACAATACATGAGGATTTGAATATGGATATGCTTTACCTGATCAGCGGTGCAATTGCCTTGATCCTATTTGTTTACCTGTTTTGGGCTCTTTTAAAACCGGAGAAATTATCATGACTTTCAATGCCTATCTTCAGCTGGCAATCTACATGATTGTTCTGCTGGCTCTCGCCAAACCTTTGGGTTCATACATGGCGAGAGTTTACGAAGGAAAATCGTTCGGTCTGGATCGTTTATTGGGCCCGATCGAAAAACTGATCTACCGCCTTAGCGGCATTCAGCAAAACCAGGAAATGAATTGGAAGGTGTATACCGTTGCGATGCTTTTATTTAATTTTTTCGGCCTCATGGTCGTTTATGCATTACAGCGATGGCAGGATCTTTTGCCGCTCAATCCGCAGGGATTTGCGTCCATTACGCCCGACTCCGCATTCAATACCGCGGTCAGTTTTGCGAGTAATACTAACTGGCAGGGATACGGCGGAGAAACGACGATGAGTTACTTGACGCAAATGCTCGGACTTGCCGTTCAAAATTTCGTCTCAGCGGCTTCCGGGATGGCCACACTCATTGCTTTGATACGTGGTTTTGCGCGGCACACTTCCGAGACCATCGGCAATTTCTGGGTAGATATGGTTCGTACCACGCTGTATATCCTCTTGCCTCTGGCTCTGATATTGGCTCTGATCCAGGTATCACAGGGAGTAGTTCAAAATTTTGACGCTTTTCAAAAGGTAACTTTACTCCAGCCGAGGGTGGACGCCAATGGCAACGCGGTTACAGAACAGGTGTTACCCATGGGACCCGCCGCATCGCAGATCGCCATTAAACAGCTCGGCACAAACGGCGGAGGTTTTTTTAATGTCAATTCGGCCCACCCTTTCGAGAATCCTACACCGCTGTCTAATTTTTTCGAAATGTTAGCCATTCTTCTCATAGCGGCTGCGCTTTGTTACACCTTCGGTAAAATGGTGGGCGATACACGCCAGGGCTGGGCCATTCTTGCCGCAATGACTGTTATCTTTGTCCTCCTGCTCGCCTTGTGCATCGGATCGGAACAAGCCGGTAATCCTGCGTTTGAAAACATGGGTATCGATCAAACTGCCGGTTCTATGCAGGCAGGTGGAAATATGGAAGGCAAAGAAGTACGTTTCGGTATCATAAATTCAGCTTTGTGGGCAACGGCAACCACGGCTGCCTCCAACGGCTCTGTAAACTCCATGCATGATTCTTTCACTCCTTTAGGAGGACTTGTTCCGATGTGGCTTATGCAGTTGGGTGAAGTGATTTACGGCGGTGTGGGATCGGGGCTCTACGGCATGCTGGTTTTTGCGATCATCGCGGTTTTCGTCGCCGGCCTGATGGTCGGGCGAACACCGGAATATCTAGGTAAAAAAATCGAAGCGTACGAAATGAAAATGGCTTCGCTGGTCATTCTGATCCCGCCGATGGTGGTCCTTGGTTTCACGGCGCTGGCCGTTGTCACCGAATGGGGAAAGGCCACGATTTACAATCCGGGCGCGCACGGTTTCAGCGAAGTCTTGTACGCGTTTTCTTCTCAGGGCAATAATAACGGAAGCGCTTTTGCAGGTCTTGGCGCAAATAATCCTTTTTATAATTTAACCGGTGGATTGGCCATGTTGTTCGCGCGTTACTGGTTAGCTATTCCGACATTGGCCATTGCGGGTTCTCTGGCGCGTAAGAAACATGTACCGGCCGGACCCGGAACGCTTGTGACGTACTCGCCGTTGTTTGTAACGCTGATCATTGGCGTCGTGATCATCGTTGGGGCGCTTACGTTCATTCCAGCATTGGCGCTCGGACCGATCGTTGAACATTTGATGATGTAAAACTTTTTAATAGGAGTCTTTCTTATTTATGTCAGATAAACCAAAAGCCCGTCCGTTGTTTGACGGCCCGATCGTTCGTCAGGCGATCATAGATTCATTAAAAAAACTGGATCCGCGATTACAAATTCGCAACCCGGTCATGTTTGTAGTTCTGATCGGCAGTATCATAACAACGATATTATTTTTTCAATCCTGGCTCGGTCAGGGCGAAGCGCCTGCAGGATTTATATTTGCGATTTCAATGTGGCTGTGGTTCACGGTGTTATTCGCCAATTTCGCCGAAGCCATGGCTGAAGGCCGCGGAAAAGCTCAGGCGGATTCGCTGCGCCGTGCAAGACGGGAAACTAGCGCAAAAAAACTTCACAAGTCGGAACACAGCGCAGAATACATGATAGTATCGGCCTCGACACTTAGAAAAGGCGATATGGTGCTGGTCGAAGCGGGCGATATTATTCCCGGAGACGGTGAAGCAATCGAAGGCATTGCGTCGGTAGATGAAAGCGCCATCACGGGTGAAAGCGCGCCCGTAATCCGCGAAAGCGGCGGCGATCACAGCGCCGTCACAGGAGGGACACGCGTCCTTTCCGACTGGCTGGTAGTACGCATTTCTACCAATCCCGGGGATGCATTTATCGATCGCATGATCGCGATGGTCGAAGGCGCCAAACGCCAGAAAACACCGAATGAGATCGCGCTTAGCATTCTTCTTTCTGCTTTAACCATCATATTCCTGCTGGCAACCGTAACGCTGCTTCCTTTCTCGATATACAGCGTTTCCGCCGCGGGACAGGGGTCCCCGATTACGGTAACCGTATTAATTGCACTTCTTGTTTGCCTTATTCCCACGACCATCGGCGGTTTATTGTCGGCGATAGGTATTGCCGGAATGGACCGCATGATCCAGGCTAATGTGATCGCAACTTCCGGACGTGCGGTGGAAGCAGCCGGTGATGTCGACGTATTGCTTTTGGACAAAACCGGGACGATCACGCTCGGCAATCGTCACGCCACCGCCTTCATACCTGCTCTAGGCATCAATATAAAGACCCTTGCCGATGCCGCGCAACTCGCATCTTTGTCCGACGAAACACCGGAGGGACGCTCTATCGTCGTCCTCGCCAAAGAGAAATACCAGTTAAGGGGACGGAATATACACGAGATCGGCGCTACGTTTATCCCGTTTACCGCGCAAACACGTATGAGCGGAGTCAATCTTGACGGACGACATATCCGAAAAGGTTCTACCGACGCGATTGCGGAATATGTCCGATCTCTGGGCGGTCATGTTCCGGCAGAAATAGGAGCCAACGTAGAAACCATTGCAAAAAACGGAGGAACACCTTTGGTCGTTGCGGAGAATGAAAAAGTTCTGGGCGTGATCGAATTAAAAGATATCGTCAAACGCGGTATCAAAGAACGATTTGCAGAACTGCGGCAAATGGGGATCAAGACCATCATGATCACCGGCGATAATCCGCTGACGGCCGCAACCATTGCAGCCGAAGCAGGCGTGGACGATTTTCTTGCGCAGGCAACACCCGAAGCCAAGTTAAAACTCATTCGGGAACATCAAGCCGGCGGAAGGCTTGTGGCGATGACGGGCGACGGAACGAATGACGCTCCTGCTCTGGCGCAAGCCGACGTAGCGGTATCCATGAATACCGGTACGCAGGCGGCCAAAGAGGCGGGTAATATGGTTGACCTTGATTCCAATCCGACCAAACTGATCGAGATCGTTGAGATCGGTAAACAGCTTTTGATGACGCGCGGCGCCCTAACCACATTCAGCATCGCCAACGACGTGGCAAAATACTTTGCGATCATTCCAGCGGCCTTTGTCACTATTTATCCGGTGCTGGGTGTGCTTAACGTTATGAAGCTTGCGACACCGGCGAGCGCCATCTTATCGGCGGTCATTTTCAATGCGCTGATCATCATATTCCTCATTCCGCTCGCTTTGCGTGGAATCAAATACCGACCGGTTGGCGCCGCGATAGTTCTCAGAAACAATTTGCTCATTTACGGACTTGGCGGCATGATCGTGCCGTTCATCGGGATCAAGATCATTGACATGATCCTGGTAGCGCTGGGATTGGCATAAGGAATCAAAAATAAGAAAGGTGAAAAAAAATGTTTAGTCAAATAAAACCCGCGCTGTTGATGCTTCTTATTCTCACGGTGATCACAGGGATCATCTACCCTCTTTTGGTCACGGGAATTTCACAAGTGTTTTTTGCGAAAGAAGCCAAAGGCAGTGTGATCCTGAAGGACGGGAAAGCGGTTGGGTCCGAATTGATCGGTCAGCCGTTCGATGATCCGAAATATTTTTGGGGACGTTTGTCGGCAACGGGGCCGCATCCTTACAACGCGGCATCCTCTTCCGGCTCTAACTTGGGCCCAACCAATCAGGCTTTAATTGCCGCGGTTCAAGGCCGGCTCGACGCTTTGCGGAAAGCAGATTCGACCAACACGCAGGCTGTTCCGTTCGATCTGGTAACTACATCAGGAAGCGGACTTGATCCGCATATTACTCCGGCGGCGGCTTTTTATCAGGTTCCACGTATCGCCCGCGCTCGCGGTTTGAATGAAGCTCTGGTTAAGAAATTGGTCGAAACCCTGATCGAAGAACGTCAATGGGGATTTCTGGGAGAACCGAGAGTCAATGTCTTGAGATTGAACCTTGCATTGGATACATTATAAGGATAATCAATCACAAGGAGGATTCATAAAAAAATGAAAACAGTAATCAAACTTTTTATCCTATGCTTGTTACCCCATTCGGTGATTTTTGCACAAGATGAAAAAACGATTAAACTCTCAGGTTTTCTCGATACGTATTTTGCTTATGATTTCAACAAACCGGCCGCGCACGAAAGACCGTCTTTCTTATATAATTATACACGCCACAATGAGATCAACGTGAATCTCGGCCTTCTAAAAGTATCTTATGACGATGGGAGAGTTCGCGCTAATTTGGGCCTTATGGCGGGCACGTATGGTCAATACAATCTTTCAGCCGAACAAAATCTGATTCAAAATATTTATGAGGCCAACGCCGGGCTGAAATTATCGGAAAAAATTTGGTTGGACGCCGGTATCATGAGTTCGCACATAGGATGGGAAAGCGCGATCTCCAAAGATAATCCGACCTTGACGCGTTCTCTGGCCGCAGAGAATTCACCTTATTATCTTTCCGCGATCAAATTGTCTTATGCGGCCAATTCACAGTGGAGCGCCAATGTCCTTGTGTTCAACGGATGGCAGCGCATCAAACGCATCGATTCGAATTCCACCCCGGCCTTCGGCGCGCAGGTCGTCTTTAAACCCACTGAAAAATTGACTATCAATTACAGTAACTTCCTTGGCAACGATCGTATGGACAGAGCAAAAGCCTGGCGATTCTTTAACGATGCGTATATTATTTATCAATGGTCCAAAGAAGTGAGCCTGACAGCCGGATTTGATTACGGACTTGAGCAAAAAGCCAAAGGTTCATCCAGTTTCAACCCATGGTACACATGGGCTGTGATCGCAAAATACCAATGGAACGATCGATTTGCCACGGCGGGAAGGATCGAACAATACGTCGATAAGAAAGGCGTGATCATTGCTAGCGGCACCCCGCACGGTTTCCAAACGTGGGGATTTTCGTTCAATCTTGATTATCTAGTTGCAGAGCGGGCCTGGATCCGAACTGAAATTCGCGATTTGATCAGCCGTGATAAAATTTTTATCAAAGGAAACTCCGTAACAAAATCTAATATGGCCTGGACTACCTCATTGGCCGTAGCATTCGAATAAATTATTATTTTGATGTTTGAAATCCAAACGATTGCTCTTGAATTTTTTTCTCCAAATTGAATGTGATCGTTACTTAACGTACATTGGCATGCGATGAAAACGCCTGAAGAAAACCGTCCCGATCCGGACACGCTGCTCAACAACCTGAAAAAGGAAGAGGAAAAATCCAGGAAGGCCAAACTCAAGATTTTTTTTGGCATGTGCGCCGGTGCGGGTAAAACTTACGATATGCTCAAAGCGGCCCATGACGCGAAGTCCAAGGGCACCGATGTGATCATCGGGTACGTAGAAACCCACCAACGGAGGGAAACCGAAGCGCTTCTCGAAGGGCTTTCTGTGCTGCCGCGCAAGAAAGTTGAATATCGCGGCACGATGCTTGAGGAGTTTGACATTGACACCGTCCTGGAACGCCGGCCCAAGCTCGTTCTGGTTGACGAACTCGCGCACACGAATG
>CAZHUW010000173.1:0-7382 GCA_964535295.1 uncultured Bacteroidota bacterium | reverse complement strand
AAGAACAATGAGTTGATGTTCAAGAGTTCCGAAAACTATCCCGCGGTCGGACCCGCCCTGCAAAAGGATTTTCCGGATGTAATTTCATATGCGCGTTTATATAATCTTGGCTCGAAAAATAACGTTGTGATCACGTACGAGAAAGGGGCGGGGGAAGCAGTGCGCTTCAAGCATCGCCGTTTTCTCTATGCGGATTCGTCCTTTTTGCCGATGTTCTCATATCAAATGAAGCAGGGCGATGCAGCGACGGCGCTGAATGAACCCTTTTCGATGGTCGTTTCGGAATCGTACGCGAAAAAATATTTTGGCGACGAAAATCCGATCGGAAAATTTCTCCACATGAAGGACGACGATTTTAACGATGAACTCTGCAGAGTAACCGGAGTGGTGCAAGACCCTCCGGAAAATACGCATTTAAAGTTTGACGTGTTAATTTCTTACAAGACCCTGTATACCCGTTGGGAAAAGGCCCGTTTACGCTATGATCAGAACTGGTCGCGCAAGGATATGTATACGTACATCCTTGTTCGCCCGGGAACGGATATCACGGCGCTTGCGGAGCAATTACCCGATTTTATGAAACGTTACAATCCCGATCTTGAAAAGCAATTCCGTCGGGATGAACTTATTCTGCAGCCGCTCCGGGACATTCATCTCTATTCAAAACTGACCGACGAACCGGAGCCCAACGGCAACGGAGATTCCGTTTATTTTTTGACGATCATAGCCATCCTTATCGTTTTGATCGCGTGGATCAACTATGTGAACCTGGCCACGGCACGTTCCATGGATAGAGCGAAAGAAGTCGGCGTACGTAAGATTGTGGGCGCAGAAAAAAATCTTCTGAGGATACAGTTCCTTACCGAGTCGTTTGTGACCAATTTTTTCGCGGTGCTTATATCGTTCGGCCTGGTCGCATGGATATGGCCTTACTTCATGGAGTTGACCGGCACACCGATTGAGTTCACTTTAGGCTCGGAACCCTGGTTCTATTTTTTGGTCGTCGTTATTCTGATCTTCGGGTCGATATTATCGGGACTATATCCGGCGATGGTATTATCATCGTTCGATCCGATCACGGTTTTGAAAGGACGTTTCATCAGTACTTCCCGCGGCGTGTGGTTGCGTAAAGGCCTGGTCGTGTTCCAGTTTGCCGCATCGTCCGCACTAATCATCGGGACGATCACGGTTTACAGGCAGACCGCATTTATGCGAAATTATGATCTGGGTATGAATATCACACAAACGCTGGTGGTGGAACGCCCCGGCGTGATCGAACGAAACGCGCGAGTAGAAAGCGTTGAAACATTCAAGTCAGAATTGAAAAATCGTCCCAATATCCTCGGTGTGACCGGTTCATTTATTCTTCCCGGAAAAAAGCTACGTTTCAAAGCGGACATCAGGCAAATGTCGCAGGCGCAGTCTCAGGCAGTGCCGATCGCATACGGAGGAATGGATTATAATTTTATGAAAACGTTTGGTATGAAGTTACTTGCAGGACGGAATTTTTCCCCGGATCATCCGCAGGATCAGGACACGTCCGTTATTCTTACGGCTTCAGCTTCCAAGGCATTGGGATTTGATAAACCTGATGACGCGATCGGAAAAGTGCTGGCTGTGGATGCCTTCCGATGGAATCCGATCGTGGTTGGAGTAATGGCTGACTATCATCATGAATCGCTTGAGGTTGAAACTCAGCCGGTCATGTTTGTATGTAATCTCGGCGGCGCAGAATATTTCATGATAAAAACAAATACGGAAGACCTGCCGGAAACCGTTGGGTATGTCAAAGAAACGTGGGATAGGGTATTTCCGGGAAACCCGTTCGACTATTTTTTTCTCGACGAATTTTTTGATCGCCAGTACCAGGCGGATCAAACCTTTGGCCGCGTATTCGGTTTATTTGCACTGCTTGCCATACTCATCGGCTGTCTTGGGTTATTCGGGCTGTCGTCGTTCACCGTTTCACGGCGTATCAAAGAGATCGCGATCCGAAAGATTTGCGGCGCATCCTTTCCGCGATTGTTCGGGCATCTTTCCAAAGATTTTGCTTTACTGGTCCTTACGGCAAGCGCATTGTCATGGCCGCTGATGTATTATATCATGATACAATGGCTGTCGCGGTTTGCATACCGCATCACGATAGGATGGGATGTTTTCTTCATTTCCACTATGGTCATGCTGCTGATCGCGTTTCTCACTATTGGATATCACACGACGAAAGCTGCGCTGACGAATCCCGTGCAATTTCTGCGATACGAATGAAAGGGAGTCAAAAACAAAAAACCCGCTGCAAGAGCGGGTTTTTTACGTAGTCTTGTAAAAGAACTAACTGACGTTCTTTGACACCAGTTTCGCAAGATCGAACATGGATACCTGGCTTTTGCCTCCGAACAACGCGCGAAGATTATCGTCCGCATTGATCATACGGCGATTGGTCTTGTCCTGCAGGCCGTTCTTTTTGATATAATCCCAGATCTTCTTGATCATATCGGTTCTTGGTCTCGGCTGGCTGCCGATGACCGCTGCAAGCGTTGCGCTCGGCGTCAGTTTGGCCATGAAAGCGGCATTGGGTTTACGCGCCGATTTCTTTTTCGCCGGTTTTGCGGTTTTTTTTGCGGCCTTTTTTACGTTTTTTTTCGTGGCCTTCTTGGCCGCTTTCTTTTTGGCAGGTTTCTTTTTTGCCATGGTTCATTTCCCTCAAGTTTAGTTAAAAAGTATGTGTGTAGGTATAAATAACAATGAAAAATGAAATTTTCAAAGGGAATATTGTTTTTTTTTAAAATTTCGTGTATTGACCGAATTTTGAATTTTTTTGCCAAATTGAGTTTTTTTGTTTAAAATCCTTTTTAACTTAAATTAATAGTTGGTATCATTACAAAAAATTAGTTTTGTATGTTATCTATGGTTTTTAAAATTGGTTTATCTTTATTGTTATTCTTCAAAAGTTGCGCAAGTTCTTCTTCAACGACATCATCAGAAATTCCTATCGAATACGAAATATTATGGGAACCGGCCGGTGAGATCAATCACCGCGTATATTGTTTACTAAATTCCGGTGCGGTTTTGTTTGCAGGCACTTACAACGGGCTATATCGTTCTTTGGACAGCGGCCGGACCTGGGCGATCACAAATAGCGGATTAACGATCACAACTGTCCGCGCCATGGTGGTAAAGGACGGAATTATTTTTGCTGCCGGAGGAATTCTGGAAGGGGGCGTATCTGGTTCACATGACGTGGGAAAAACCTGGGCGGATTCAAAATCGGGCTTGCCGAATACTTCGGTCAGTTCTCTTTCTGTCAGCGGTAAGAATATTTATGCCGGAACATTTGCGTACGGAATTTTTACTTCTGAGGATAACGGGAAGCAATGGCGTCCCATCAATAAAGGCCTGCCTTCAACGTTTGGCGATGTTACGGCCTTGGCTGCCGATGGGCCGATGATCATTGCCTGCATCAACAGCGATACCGGCAGTGTTTATCTGTCGATGGATCGGGGATCGAGCTGGCACAATATCAGCCGGGGTCTTCCTCCGGATCATGCCGATTTCACATCCTTACTTATCCGAAAGAACGACATTCTCGTCAGCGCGGACGGCGACAGCGGCGGCGTTTTTGCGTTGCCTAAAGGTGGTGATGAATGGCAGCGTCTTAGTCTAAATGACCGTTCGATATCTGTATTGGACGAAAGCGGGGCGGTACTTTTTGCCGGTGGATTCGGCGGGTTACAGGCGTCTACCAATCATGGCTCCACCTGGTTTGCCGCCGACAATGGCCTATATCCGCAAGGCTTGCCTGATGTCAATTCAATCATGATAACGACTGACCGAATTTATGCAGGAATGAATTTCGGCGGTGTATATATGCTTAGCATCGCTCAAAGTATTTCACACTAATCCCTTTTTACATTCCACTTGTTATCACATAATTTTTGGGAATAAAATGTATTTCATGCGGTTATTATGGTCTGTTTACTGAACCGAGTAAAGGACATTTAATGAATGAGGCAATAAGTGATAAAACTTTTATCGAGGGAATGATCTTACAAGATTTAAAACCGGAGCAGGACATTCTTTCGTACCGTGAAAGAATTCTATGTGATCTTATTGAATCCACATCGGGTGTTGCCGGAAGCCGATTCATCAAAACCCTAGTCTGCCGATTGGCCGAGGCCTTGGGGGTACGTTATGCTTATGTCTCGGAATGTTCTGCGGGTGACCCTTTCACAGTACAAACTATCGCGTTATGGAGCGGAAAAAATTTCGGTAAGAATTTTGAATATTCAACCCTGCATACTCCTTGTGAAACGGTGATCCAAGGGCAACCGGCCTTTTACCCGAACGGTGTCCAGAATCAATTTCCGTTGGACCAGGTGCTGGTGGAGTGGGAAGCCCAAAGTTATGCAGGCGTTCCTATTTTGGATCATTCAGGTTCAGTCATAGGGCATTTGGCCGTTCTCGATGACCACACGATGAAAGACGGTGAATTTATCATAAAGGTTTTGAAGATATTTGCTCTCCGCGCCGGAACGGAGATGCGCAGGAGGATGAATGAGAAAAAACTGAATGAGCAAATAGAATATTATCAACTTTCAGAAGCTGCTCTGAGGAAAAAAAAGGAGCATCTGGAAAAGGTTAATGCGATCACCACGGCTATCAATACGGAACTCAATGTAAAAGCTCTTCTTCAATCCGTATTGGAACAAACGAAATGCATTCAAGGAGTGGAAAAAACGACGGCAATTCTTTACGACAAAGATACCGGCACGTTCCGGCTTACCGCCAGTACGGACAAGGAGATAAGCAAAGAGGTGCATATTGAACTTACACAGGAGGAATGTTATCAGCGCTACGTGCAGGGCAACAAGGAAGTTTACGAAGACATATTTGTTGTTTCGCAGATACGAGGGCGTTGCGCGGAGCATAAATTCGTCCATCTCGGACTTCCCGCTGCTCTTTTGGTCATGCGCATTCGGATTCAGAATGAAGTAGAGGGATATCTCATATTCAACAATATGCACGACCCCCATGCATTCGATCATCAGGATATCTATCTGCTGGCGCTGCTCAAAACGCATATTCATTCCGCACTGATAAAGATCCGCATGCTTGAGGAACTCAAAGAACTCGACGAAAAAAAGAACGAATTTCTCGGTATGGCCGCGCACGATTTGCGGAATCCTTTGCAGGGAATGACGGCCTATCTGAGCTTGTTAACGGACGATCTCAAACAGAACCGATTAGACAGGGAACGTGCTATTGACGACATGGAACGTGTGAGAGCTTCCATGGAAGCAATGAACCGCATGATTCATGAACTTCTGGATATTGCCGCGATTGAATCCGGGAATATACGTTTGAATCCGGAACCTTCCGATCTGCAGGAATTACTGGCCGGCTGCGTGGAGCTTCACCGAAGAAATGCAGAGCGCAAGGATATTCAGCTTGTCGTCGATCAAAATACGCCCGTTGCTCAACTTGTCATGGACCGGATGCGGATTACGGAAGTGATAGACAACCTGCTCAGTAATGCGATAAAATACACGATGCCGGGGGGTATCGTAAAGATTGGCTTTTCCATTTCAACGGATCGTGTGTGGATGCATATTGAGGATTCCGGACTGGGATTGGACGAGAACGATCTGAAGCAAGTCTTTCACGGATTCAAAAAATTAAGTGCGAGGCCAACGGGGGGCGAATCAAGTACGGGGCTCGGGCTGCTGATCGTAAAAAAGATCGTCGAAAAGCATGGAGGATCTGTTCGCGTAGAAAGTCAGAAAGGAATGGGTTCCACTTTCAGCTTTTCCTTGCCGCTCATGCCTCAATGCAGGTGAAGATTAATACGGGGATTTTGCTGAGGATTTCACGCAACAAAGATCGGTACCCCGTCGTATGAAAGTAACGTTGCATTCGATGGATAATTTTATACTTGTATTATTTTGAATAAATATTAAATTAGGCCGCGTTTAGAACAGAAAATACGAAGGAACATGGCATGTTGAAGTCTCTTGTTTTGGCGTTGATGTTATTCTCTCGATCTTCATTTGCAGGAACGGTTGCGGACGGCGATCACGAATTTGTCCGCATGAATTATGCGTCCGCGGAAGATATTTATCAGTCGATTTTGGCGCAATCCCCGCAGAACGCCGATGTGTTGTGGCGGCTATCCCGCGTATACGTCTGCATGGGCGACGTTGCGGAAAGCAGCCATCAGTGCGAGATCTATTACCGCAAGGCGGTAGAGTACGCGCGCCAAAGTATTGCCGCTAACGAAACAAGATCCGAAGGGCACTCGTGGCTTGCAGCCAGTCTTGGCAGTATTGCCATGTATGAAGGCAGCCGGCGAAAAGTGGAGCTCTGCCGCGAGATAAAAACCGAACTGGACCGCGCCGTTCAGCTTAATCCAAAAGATGAAGTTGCGTATACGATCATGGGATCTTTTTACCGCGCGCTTGGCGGGATCAATTGGGTCGAGCGTCAGCTCGCCGACCTGTTGCTTGGCGGGTTGCCTCAGGGCGGTTATGCAGATGGAGAAACGGCCTTCAAAAAAGCCATTCAGCTATCGCCTAATGTACTGCGTCATCATTTTGAACTCGGCATGATGTATTATGAAGCGGGAAGAAAAGAAGAGGCAAAAAAAGAATTACAACTTGCGAATTCATTACCGATCCAGATGGCGAGCGATTCCAGGCGCAAAGCTACCATGCAAAAAATATTAGCAGAGCTTTAAAACTTTTTTAGTTCTAAAGCTCTGCATACTGCCTTTGATCTATCGAGCCGGCTTTTTCCCGTAGACCGTCACGCTGATGATCGCGGCGCCGGATTTTTTGTAGTCCGTTAATTCAGTTTCGTTCAGATATTGGCGCAATATGCTGTCCGGTACATGGATACGCTTCTCCTTTTGGATGGACGCTTCTGTAAATCCTGTTCTGCGAATGATCTCCATATAATCCTTTTTCTGCAAAGCGCCCGAGATGCATCCGGCGTACATGACGGCGGCTGATTCAATGGCCGGCGGCAGTTTCCCTTCCAGAACCACATCCGAAATACTGAAATGAGCACCCGGTTTGAGTATCCGGTATATTTCGAGGAAAGCTTTGACCTTATCCGGAACCAGGTTGAGTACGCAATTACTGATTACGACATCCGTCGAGTTGTCTTCCACCGGCATATTCTCAATATCGCCGAGACGGAAATCAATATTGGTATAACCCAGTTTGTTGTTATTGATCTTCGCTTTTTCGATCATGGCTTCGGTCATGTCGATCCCGATCACTTTTCCGGACGGGCCAACCAATTTACGCGCGACGAAAGCATCATTGCCGGCGCCGGATCCGAGATCGACGACCGTATGGCCTTCACGAATTTGTGCGAATTCGGTG
>CAZHUW010000172.1:0-7383 GCA_964535295.1 uncultured Bacteroidota bacterium | reverse complement strand
ACCAGGCGCAGCACGCCGTGCGTACTCGGATGCTGAGGACCAACATTAAGGAGGAATTCCTCCATCTTGAGTTCGCTCTCCGGACTTTCGCGTAATATTTGTTTCTTCCGGCCGGGGATCTGATCGATCATCGGCTTATCGGTGCTGAATTGTTTGGATAACAGATTCGCAGGTTCTTTTGATGTGTTCGTATCGTGAGACATATAAAATATTATCTTTCCGTATTCCCCGCCGACTGACGGGTATGATCGTTATTTGAAATCCGGCTTTTTCACGAAGAATCCCGGCCGTTCGTAATCTTTTCGCAAACCGTGTCCGACAAAATCAGGCGGCGTAAGGATGCGCCGTTGGTCAGGATGACCTTCAAAATGAACCCCCATCAGATCAAAGACTTCACGTTCCGTCCAATTTGCCGACTCCCACCAGCGGGTCAGGGTGGCCACCGAGGGGTTTTTGCGGTCCAATTTGACTTTAACGATGAAATAGTGTCTTTGACGGTACGAGTGAAAACCATAGACCATATGGATCTGGTTTTCAGCCGGATGATCGGTCGAGGTCAACATATCCAGAACATCAATCTGAAGCTCGGGTGAGGTGCGAATAAATTCAACGAACGGGATGAGATCTTCTTTGGTAACAACCAGATTTTTTTCTAATTCAACTTCCGTTTTCGGAAATTTGTTTTTGACCAGTGCAACAATCGCTTGAAATTCCATAATCCTTTTTCATTTCTTCTTTAGCCATCAATGAAAACGCGCTAAGCCTCGTCCACCGTGGTTGGCTTTTTTCTCAGCACGCCTTCTTCTTCAATTTTTTTCTGTAATTGTAAAATTCCGTCAATCAACGTTTCCGGTCGCGGAGGGCAGCCCGGCAAATAAACGTCCACAGGAATGATCTGATCGACGCCTTTGACTACGGTATATGAATCATAATAGAAAGGCCCGCCGCCGATCGCGCAGGAACCCATCGCGATCACATATTTCGGTTCGGGCATCTGATCGTATAATTGTTTTACGCGCGGCGCCATTTTTTCGGTCACCGTTCCGGCAACGATCATCAGATCCGCCTGGCGCGGCGATGCCCGCATAACCTCGGCGCCGAAACGGGAAAGATCAAACTTGGACATCAGCGTCGCCATCATCTCGATCGCGCAGCAGGCCAGGCCGAAACCCAGAGGCCACAATGAATTTTTAGTGCCCCAGGTAAAAAACTTATCTAATGAAGTGATGATAATTTCCCCGCCGGGAAATTTCTCGATCTTCGGAAACATGTCATCGTTGACTACTCCCATTCCAACGCTCCCTTCTTCCATGCATAATAAAGCCCGACACACAAGATCACGGTAAAAAATGTTAACTCGACAAAAGCCACTGCCGGAAAATTATTGAACACTTTCACCAGCGGTACGAATAAAATGACTTCAACGTCAAAAATGACGAATAAAAGTCCGAACAAATAATAACGGATATTAAATTGAAAATACGAATCGGATTGCGCAGGTATTTCGCCGCACTCATACGGCGTTAATTTCGCTTTGGAAGGCTTGCTCGGACGCAGCGCCCAAGACGCCACCATCGCAACCAGAACCATAGCGGCTCCCCCGATCAGGAACATCAGCACATACGTATAATTTTCTGTCATTTTTCAGCTTCTTTCAATTTTAAAACGAGGCAATATAAAAAGTAAAATTTTTGTATGCAAACAAATTCCATATTTTTAAAATTTCACGGATAATCCTGCAAAAGCGTCGAATGAACGGTTTCCATTGGAACCCGGTATCACTTTAAAATGAAGCCTGGCTTCACTCTGCGGGTGGAGTTTTCTGAAGATTCGCAATGAATTCACCGCGCTCAACACATGGTTGGTGAATACCCCCCAAAACATGTATTGTGAAAAATTTCTGTAATTATCGCTGCGTATGCGTAACCGGTCATATTTCCGCCGGTTCTGATCCGAATTCCATAACCAGAAATTTGCGTCATTCTCTGCGTAAACGGTGGACGTTCCAGCCGTACGGCGCTGATAGTCATTGTAAGAATAGATATCTGAAAATTTGCCGATATTGACGTAATATTGATCCGGTTTTTTTGAATTAAGGTCTACCCCCGCGCTACGGGCCGCAAGCGAACGCGAATCTTCTCTCAGCCAGTTGCCGTAGCTTTTCAAATAAAAATGCCCCGACCACAACGCGGCTTCGGCTGTGAAGTAGTACAAACCCGATCCCCATCCGGCGAATTTCCAGTCGTTCTGATACAGCTCACCCAATCCCGGGACAAGCAAGGAAAAAAAGAACGTTTTCTTTTTTGACTTGACGGTTACAACCGCTGATCCGTCCTGCATGGTAGAACTTTTGGTAGAAATTCCCGTTTTGTGAAATTTATGTTTTTCGAATTTCCTCACGCCATCCCCTGCCGCCAGCGGCTGTATCAGGATCATTGCCGAAAAACAAATCAGGAATATTTCCCGCATATCTATCCTTTACTTTCGTTGGTCTCTCTTTCAACAGGAACTCCGGGCAGTGTCAGCTGAAAACGGGTGCCTTTATTCTGTTCTGACGTAAGAATAATATCTCCATTATTCTCATCAAGCAATTTTTTCACGATCGCAAGCCCGAGACCGGAACCCTTTTCTTTGGTCGTAAAGAAAGGATCAAATATCTTTTCTTTGATCGCTTCGTCGATGCCGTGCCCGTTATCTTCGATCATGAGTTGAACTTCGCCGTCCAAGATCTTTGATTCAATCCGAATCCAGCCGCCTTCGTTGACCGATTGAATGGAATTCTCGATCAGGTTCATCAGGATCTGCCGCATATGACCCGGATCGGCATATACTTTTTTGTCGGAAACGCTGATCTTGAATTGGATCTTCTTTTCTTCAATTCTCTGCCCGAAAATAGTGCGTATTTCCTCCACAAGCTTTTGAATACTGCATAACTCCGGCATCGGATCCATAGGGCGGGCAAATTCAAGAAAATCCGTGAGGATCTTTTTCATTACGTCTACTTCACGAATGATCTTCTTTGAATAATTGGATTTGTTGTCGGATTCGGGTATCTCTTTATTGAGCAAATGAGCAAAGATCTCCACGCCGCCCAAGGGGTTCCTTAGTTCATGCGCCACGCCGGCCAGCATGGTCTTGAGATACTGATCGCGTTTAAGAATATTCTGCCGCATTTTTTCCATTGTTTTCCCTAAAAAACCGATCTCATCACGGCTTTTGATCGAAATGGCGCCTTCTAATTTCCCTGAACCGATCTTTTCCGCTTCTTCCATCAGTTGTTTTACAGGATTACTGATCGTTCGCGAAAAATAATAGCCCAACATAATAGAAACGATCACGCCGATAATACCAACGGTGATCAGATGCCATTCGATGCGTTTGATCAGATACAGGAAGGTTGCGCTTCCGTCAACCGCTATCACTCCGGCGATCTCATTATTGGCGATAAAAGGAACAAAAGCCGTTTTATATAATTTGCCGTCAAACGTCTCAAATAAGATCGAGTGCGACGGAAGACCCTTCAGGCTGCGTTCATATTCAAATTGATTGAATTTCAAAAACGGATACGGATAACCCACTGAAACGCCCTCTTCGGTGTCAAGTAAACTGGCGCCCGTTGTGTCGATAATATAGATTCGTTCTACATCGGTCGCATCACGCAGATCGCCAAGTTTTTTCTTTGAATTGCGGTAGGTCCGGCCTTTTTCATCGCCCGGTTTCAAACGGGCAACAAGATCATTATTGATCTGCAAACTTGCGGCCTGAGCCACGGCGAGTAATTTCTTACCGAGTTCTTCGTCCAAACTGCTTTCGGTATACCAATAATGCACGACGCCGCTGACGCTGAAGATGGTAAGGCAAAAAAAACCAAAAAGGATGATGAGTTTATTCTGTATTTTCGATGTGATTCGTCGCAGCATGCAAAAGATCTGAAGTTAAAAGCCGGCCATAATGTATCGGATTGGCCGGTGATTAGCAATTAAAATGTCCTTTGACACAAAGTCCTAATACGTCTTTACCGCAAAGTCCTCCAAGGACGCTAAGTCAATTCCATGAGTAGTTATTTCTTTTACGAACTTTGCATCCTTCGCGGTTAATGGTATTCTATCCCCGCGGGTGAAATGTCTTATGCACCTCTTTCAGGTATTCGCGGTCAATATGCGTGTATATCTGCGTGGTCGAAATGTCCGAATGGCCGAGCAGTTCCTGCACCACACGCAGGTCGGCGCCGCCTTCCAGCAAATGGGTGGCGAATGAATGACGGAATGTATGCGGCGTGACTTCTTTTTTAATTCCGGCCATGTCCGTATAACGCTTCAATATCTTCCAAAATCCCATGCGGCTCATTTTTTTTCCGCGGGAATTGAGAAATAACACATCATCGGAAGCCTGTTTTCCTAAAAGATGCGGACGAACTTTTTCCTGATAAACCAGGATCCAGTTCATCGCTACCTCGCCGACCGGAATCATCCGCTCTTTAGAACCTTTACCAAAAACGCGCAGAAAACCGGCGTCCGTACGGATATCATTTTGTTTTAATGAAAGAAGCTCTGAAATGCGCAGGCCGCAGGCGTAAATAAGTTCCAGCATCGTGCGGTCGCGAATACCCAAATGTTCCAGCGTATCCGGCTGTTCAAGGATCTTCTCGACCTCGGCGATCTCCAGAACGGACGGAAGTGTTTTAGGCAGTTTAGGCATATCGATATTTTCAGCCGGATCGTCCTCAAGAATGTCTTCATTCATCAGATACTTATGAAAAGTCCGTATGGCGGAAAGATTACGTGAAATGCTTTTCGGAGAAAGGCCGAGGCTGTTCAATAAATGGATAAAAGCGGATACGTCTTTGGAAGTGATCTGATTGAGATCGGAGAATTTTCTTTCGGAGGTGACGAATTCCAGATACCGCCTCAGATCGTTGCGGTAGGAATCGATCGTATTGAATGACAGATTTTGTTCGATGGAGAGATAATCGAGGAATTGTTCAAGCAAATGCTTCACGCGCATCCTGTCATTTACATCGCGGCAGCTTTATCGTCAATGTAGGTGGATTCAAATCCGTACGACTGTAATTCCGCCAGCGCATCGTTAAGCAGTACGACCCGGTCGCGGTATGGAAGAAATGCACTCTTGAACCCGTTGATAATGATATTGCAGATATCGTCAAAAGTGAAATTGAACGTTTTCGCCGCAAGAAAGATCTCCTTTGAGACCGTGGTGGCGGACATGAGCCGGTTATCCGTATTGATCGTGACCCGCAGTCCATAATCATAATAAATACGCAGGGGATGCGACTGAAAATCTTTTACCGCTTTCGTTTGAACGTTACTCGATAAACAGATCTCGATCGGAATGCGATGGTCATTGACATAATTCAGCAGATCCCCGTCCTCGATCAGCCGGGTGCCGTGTCCAATTCGGTGCGCCCCGCAGTCATGGATAGCCTGTTTGATACTTTCCGGGCCGTACGCCTCGCCTGCATGCGCCGTCACATTAACATTATTTTTGAGGATCAGCGCAAACGCTTCCTGATGGTCCTTCGCGGGATAACCGTCTTCCTGTCCTGCAAGGTCGAACGCCATATGTTTACGTGTCTTGTATGCCACCGTCATCTGTGCGAGACGCAGAGATGTTTCCGGATTGATACTGCGCATACCGCATACGATGATGCCGGTCTTGATATTATATTTTGCTTCCGCCTTCGACAAACCGCGGATCACTGCGTCATTGATCTCCGTCAGGCGCATGCCTTTATTGATATGCAGGATCGGTGAATAACGTACTTCCAGATAACGCACATTCTCCATGGCCGCATCTTCGGCGAGTTCGAAGGCGATGCGTTCAATGGCTTTGGGCTCCTGCATGACCGACAGGGTCACGGCAAATCCTTTGAGGTAATCGCCCAGATTTTTGGCTTTATCGCCGACTTCCAGATGTTCGCGGAGTTTTTCCAAATCGTGGAAAGGCAGCCGGACCTTTTGTTCTTCGGCCAGTTCGATCAGGGTCTGCACGCGGCAGCTCCCGTCAAGATGACAATGAAGTTCGGTCTTGGGGAGTTTGTGGATCAGTTCTTCCGTGATCTGAACGGAACTGAAATTTTTTTTCACTTGTTTATCGGGCATATATTTCTGCTTGTGTTAAATTAACTGTCGCTTCGAGTGTAGCGAAACGAGAAGTATTCCTGATTTGACGTTCACTTCTCGTTACACTCGAAGTGACTTACTATTTTGCAACAAAAATCTACTTCTTTATCGACTCCACGACCATCTGTGCCGCATCGGATAATTCGTCCGCCACTTTCATCGGAATACCCGAATGACGCAGGATTTCCTTCGCCTCGATGGCATTGGTTCCCTGTAAACGCACGATCAGCGGTACATGGATCTTCACATTCTTCGCGGCCTGCACGACGCCCGTCGCAATACGGTCGCAGCGAACGATGCCGCCAAAAATATTGATAAGGATCGCTTTGACATTCGGATCGGACAGAATGATCTTGAAACCGTTCTCTACCGTCTGCGGATTAGCTCCGCCCCCGACATCGAGGAAATTCGCAGGTTCCGCGCCGGCCAATTTGATGATGTCCATCGTCGCCATCGCAAGTCCGGCGCCGTTGACCATACAGCCGACGTTGCCGTCGAGCTTCACATAATTCAGATTATATTTCGCCGCTTCCACTTCCAGCGGGTCTTCCTCGTCTTTATCGCGCAGCGCGGCCAGATCGGCATGCCGGTCGAGCGCATTGTCATCGAGATTGATCTTCGCATCCAGGGCGACGACGCGTTTATCTTTCGTGATTACGAGGGGGTTGATCTCAAACAGCGAGGCATCCGTTCCTACAAAAGCCTTATACAGCGCAACGGAGAATTTCACAAAATTCTTCAAAATGTCGCCTTCCAAACCCAATGCCAACGCAAGCCGCGTTGCCTGATACGGGCGGAAACCGATCGCCGGATCGACATATTCTTTTAAAATTTTTTCCGGATGTTCGGCTGCAACTTTTTCAATTTCTACGCCGCCTTCGGTGGACGCCATGATCACATATTGCGAACGCGCGCGGTCGAGCACGACGCCAACGTAATATTCCTTTTCAATGTCGAGTCCCTCGGCCACAAGGACTTTTTTGATCACTTTGCCGGTATCGCCCGTCTGATGCGTGACGAGCACGTTTCCGAGCATTTTCTCGGAGTATTCTTTCAGCTTGTCAAGGTCGGTTGTGAATTTCACGCCGCCGTGAAGCAGAACTTCATTGCGTTCTTTATGATGATAGATCGTGCCTTTTCCGCGTCCGCCGGCATGTATCTGCGCTTTGACCACCCACGCATTGATGCCGCGCGCTTTCATCGTTTTGGCCGCTTCCGCAGCTTCGATTGCTGTTGAAACCGG
>CAZHUW010000171.1:0-7431 GCA_964535295.1 uncultured Bacteroidota bacterium | reverse complement strand
GGGCGGCTTCCGGAGTGGAAGAAGAATTAGCGAATAAGAATTTAAATGTGATATGATGGCAGCCGCAGGCTTTAACCTCAAGTTTGCGGCTGCTTATTTTATATGTAATGGGCTTTCCCATCCGTCAAATTCTCCGCCAAACTCCGATGTGAGAGCGATACAAAATTCCATCACGCCGTCGATTAGCGGTTCATCCGGCACATGCGGGCAGGCAATCAAACATAACCATTGACCGTTCTGAGAAGGCGAAATCTCTACGGTCAAACCTGCCTTTATCGCCTTTTGTTCAGCTTGATAGGCGAGTTGCTCAGTTTGAAAATACAACCAGAATGTTATCTCGTGTTTTGCATCGAGATCGGAACCGAAACGTTCCAATTGCCCGATCAGAAACGAGCCTGAATGCGGATGAGTCGATTTCATATTATTGTAGCTTGGTCTCCCGCAGATTTCGCAGATTTACGCAGAAGCTTTGATCTGTGATAATTAGCGGTATCTGCGGGAAAAATTTATATCACTTCAAATATTTTCAACACTTCATCCACGTAATGGTTGATCATTTTGACCGCGATCTTTCCGGTCTTTGGAATATCAAAAGGGAGTGGTCTGTTGAAAATATGATGTTTTTTGATCTTATTTTGCAACCTTTTTTGATTACATGCATTATTAATAAAGATGATTCAACCGGCTAGACAGACAGAAGCGGCTAAAGAGACTCTTTTAGAAGATGAGCGGCGATTGATCGAACGCGCGAAATCCTTTCCGTTGGCTTTCGGGGAGTTGTTTGACCGTTACTACGACGACGTATACCGTTATCTGCTTCATCGTACGGCCAATGTGGAGCTGGCACGCGATCTTACGTCGGATACATTTCATATTGCTTTAAGAAAGCTCTGGATGTTCCGCTGGCAACACGTGCCTTTTTCTGCGTGGCTTTTCAGGATCGCAACGAATGAAGTGAACGGCTATTATCGAAAGCATAAGAATTATAAAACCGCGCGAATTGAAGATTTCGTTGATCATTTGGCGGACGAATCAAGTTCGGCAGATTTTGATCTGCTCCAATCAGAAAAGGAATTGCAACAAAAAGCCGATTTTATCAAACTGCACGGATCAATCAGTTCACTGAAACCGAAATATCAAACGGTGATCACCCTGCGGTTCTTTGAAGAGAAAACGCTGGACGATATAGCAGAGATATTGGGTAAACCGCAAGGTACAGTGAAATCATTGGTTCATAGGGCGCTTGAACAATTACGCCAAAGAATGAACGACCCGAATGAATAGAAAGTCAGTATATGGATACCGATAAACTCATCGACAAATTACAAAAGGCTGAATTGCCAGAGCGCGTTCCGTTAACTTTTAAGAACGGTTTGCGAAGGCAATTGCTGAATTCTGATCACTTTCAGCGAGTTTCAGCCAGACGAAGCATGATAAAATATATAACAAGCGCAGCCATTACCGCCGCCGCAACCGCAACGATCGTTCTCTATATGATGATGCCTCCTACATTTTCTTCCGCAAAGGAACTTCTGGACCATATTGAATCCGCTTACCGGAAAGTTGACGACGGCCGGATGCAGTACCTCCGGACACTTTTCAAAAGGATGTCCGGCCAGATCCCATTGGAAGAAGAAGTATGGACGTACAGCCCTCTTCGTCAGTTCAGCGCCATAACGCGTAATGCGGTTACCGGCGAAATATTAGGACACACCATTATCAAAGAGGGTAAGACCTTTTCGCAATCGGACGGTCTATTCAAATTCAAGTTTGATATCGTGGAAAAACCGGCATCTCCTAACGGTCAAGGCCGGATGATCAAACGCGAGGTCAAGGATTTACGTGTGATGGTGATCCCGATGTCGGAGGATTCAAAAACATTACAGGTCTATATTTTCAATGATGCATGGGTCCCGGAAATGTTTGCAAAACGAACGCCGATGGAAATTATTGAATCATTGAAGTCCGATTCATTGGTTACATATGCCGGAAGAGAAACTACAGCGGAGGGTGATGCCTATGAAATACTTGAGGTTCTGTACAACCGAGATCTGTATCTATTCAAATTCAATGCCGACCAAAAAGTGAATGAAACAATTCCAAAACTACTTGATCAGATCGAGCGAAATGAAACGCCATTATCTGAAAAAGCGGATATACGCGAAACCATTAAGATCGATAGTAAGGCGAACAAAATTCACCAGATCATTCATTCAGTCAGGCAAAATAATCGCGAGATAGAACGTATGGAATTGACATTTGTGGAAGAGAAATATCTCGAGCATGATCCAGCCGTATTTGACGCGGCGCGGTTTGGGTTAAAAGAGGTTTTGCATAATGAATAACATGTTTAAATCATCATATAAGGAGTTAGCGATGAGAACTTTGATGCGCGCAACTGCAGCGTTTTTTTTGATAACCATGAATGTTAATAGCCAATCCTACAAACAAATGATCGCACAAATTGATGCGCTCATGCAGCAGGCGGTACAGCTGGATGTTTTTTCCGGTAATGTGCTTATAGCACATGAGGGCAAGGTCGTTTATCAGAGATCTTTCGGTTATGCTGATTGGGAAAAACAATTTCCGTTGAATGATTCCACCATGTTCAATATCGGATCCAACGGGAAGGATTTTACCCAGGCGATCATATGCCAATTGGTTCAGGAAAATAAATTAGCTTTCAATGATCCTCTCAGTAAACATCTGGACAGGTTCCCTAAGTCTATTGCGGATAAGATCACCATCAAACATTTGCTGACCATGCAATCCGGCATGGGTGATTATATGCAGAGTCCGCGATTTCGATTCGGACAAATAAGAACGATCTCCGGCCTTCTCGATTTTATTAATGATGAACCCCTTCTTTTTGAGCCCGGAACCGGCCGCGCGTATTCTAATTCAGGGTATGTGGTACTTGGCGGCGTTATCGAAAAGATCACAGGCAAAACCTATGAGGAAAACGTTCGGGAGCGCATTTTGAAACCTCTGGGAATGCTGCATTCAGCGTTCATTTATCCGGATTCTAAAGACGTCGGGAATAAAGCAACCGGAACAGAAAAATCTCTTTCAGGTTCCAAACGAAGCGAAAAAAGGATCAACCCGGGACTTGTTCCCACTTCGGCCGGAGGCATGTATGCGTCAGCGTCGGATCTTTTCAAATTTTATGAAGCCGAGATGTTCACGGACAAATTGCTCAACGACGATCTTAAGCTAAAACTTTTCACACATTATGAGGATCAGCCAAAAAGAACCTGGCATGAAATGATGGCCGATCCCAAATTCATCAGTTCTCTTGCCGGCGGCCTTAATGGGTGGAACAGTTGTGTGACGCAGATACCGGCTTTGCAATATACGATCATAGTTTTGGCAAATTACGATGAAGCCGGGCAGCCGGCAGAACAGATCGGGGAGAGAATCGAAACTATCGTCTTAGGCAAGCCTTATGAACCGCTGAAATTGTCTTTGCCTCAATTCATCTATCAGTATGTTTCCAAAAACGGTATTGATGATTTCGTGAAGAATTCCGATGCGCTTCTCAAAGAAAACAAGTACGGGATCCGCGGGCCGATGATGCTGAATCGGTTCGGCTATGATCTGATTAATGAGAAAAAACTTGATTGGGCGGTTGAAATATTCAAATTGAATATCAGGCTTTTTCCCAATAATCCTAACGGCTATGACAGTCTGGGTGAGGCTTACATGTTGAAAGGGGTAAAGGATCTGGCTATACAAAATTACCAAAAAGTTCTGGAAATGGATCCGGAGAATGAAAATGCGAAACAAATGCTGGAGAAGTTAAAGTAAAGGTTTCGATTTGATCTATGCAAATTCAGACAATTCGAGCCAGCGGGTGGATTTTTCGTCGAGAAGATGAGTAACTTCCGCCAAACGCAGTGAGTGTTTCTGCAGTTCCTGGTAATCGGAACCGCCGGTCTCGAGTAATTTTGTGAGCCTGTCCTTTTCTAATTCGAGTTCGGCAATGGCGGTCTCTAATTTTTGGAATTCTTGTCTTTCTTTGTAGGACAGTTTGGTTTTGGGCGCGACCTCTTCTTTCTTATGTTTAACCACAACGGGTTCTTTGGGTGCATCAACTTTTTGGCTTTCTCTGTATTCCGCATAATTGCCGTTGAAATCCTTGATGACGCCGTTGCCCTCGAAAACAAAAAGATGGTCGACGAGGCGATTCATGAAGTAACGGTCATGGGAAACGACCAGCAGGCAGCCCTGAAAATTCATCAGGAACTCTTCAAGAATGTTTAGTGTCGTCAGATCGAGATCGTTCGTCGGTTCGTCCAGGATGAGGAAATTAGGATTCTTAATTAGGACGGTCAATAGATACAGCCGCCGCTTTTCACCGCCGCTGAGTTTGGAAACCGGTGTATGCTGGGCCGCAGGAGGGAACTGAAACAAGTTCAAAAATTGCGAAGCGGTTAATTTTACTCCGTCCGCTATCGGAATCACTTCTGCAAATTCACGTACGACATCGATGACGCGGTTGTTTTCGTTGACGGAGAGTCCTTTTTGTGAATAGTATCCGAACTGGATCGTTTCTCCGATATCGATCTTGCCGGAATCGGAGGTTTCCGCACCGGTGATGACGTTAAGAAACGTCGATTTCCCTGTCCCGTTACTGCCAACGATACCGATCCGCTCGCCTTTTTTAAATGTATAATCGAAGCCATCCAATATATTGATATCACCGTAAGATTTACGGATCTTTTTCAGTTCGAGTATCTTGCCGCCGATCCGATTCATCTGCACGTCGAGTTTGAGCTTCTCTTCCGCTACTTTGCCGGCGGCCCTATCCTGCAGATCGTAGAACGCATCCACACGCGATTTGGATTTGGTCGTGCGCGCTTTAGGCTGACGTTTGATCCATTCGAGTTCGTGACGCAGGCGGTTACGTAAATGATCCAATTCCCTTCCGATAATATCCTCGCGCTCCGCCTTTTTTTCGAGAAAATAGGAATAGTTCCCCGAATAGCGGTAAAGGGTGCCCTGATCCAGTTCCAGGATCTCATCGCATACATTATCCAGCAGATAACGGTCATGCGTTACCAGGAATAGAGTGAGACTGGGACGCGACAGATATTCCTCAAGCCATTCGATCATATCCAGATCGAGATGGTTGGTGGGTTCGTCCAGAATGAGAAGGTCCGGTTCTTCCACCAAAACACGTGCCAGCGCAACGCGCTTTCGCTGGCCGCCGGATAATGTGTTTACGACCTGATGAAGATTGGTGATCCTGAGATGCGATAAGATCTCTTTGATCTTATAGTCGTAATCCCATAGTTTTTCGTGTTCCATCGCTTCCATCGCGTCGGCCAGAGTCTTCTGGTGTTCGGCGGCTGAAACGGTCTCCGATTCCTCCAGAGCGGCTTCGTAAGCTTTGATGATACGGAGTTTCGGATGATCGGCCTGAAATATCGATTCCAGAACCGTTGATCGTTCATCGAACTGAGGATTCTGTTCCAGGTAACCGAGCGTCATTTGATTGCGAAGAATGATCTTTCCCGTATCCGGGGTATCTTTTCCGGTCAGCATTTTGAGGAGTGTCGATTTGCCCGCTCCGTTAAGCGCGATCAATGCGATTTTCTGGCCTTCCTCGATCCCGAAAGAAAGATTGTTGAAAAGCGTTTTGACGCCGAACGATTTCGATATGTTCTCTGCGGAAAGAAGATTCATATACGGACAAATCTCAAAAGACAAAATGACCGAAACATCCGTTGCATTTCAAAGTTTCGTGTTCTTGTCATTGAGTGTTATTTGATGCTTGAAGTGTTATTATTCAGAAAGATTGTTCTTTTACTGATTAATTACAAGTCAGTAAGTAATAAAAACGGGTGAAGTTTTTTGCTTCACCCGTCGATACTCATTATACAAGAACTATTTTTTATCCAATTGTTTTTTTATTGCTCATTTATAACAGCGTTCAGGTTAAATCCTTTACGTATCAACCAGACCGCAAGGATCATTTCATAGAGAGCGATAGGCAGTGCAATTACTATGATAATACCTGATGTAGAAGAAGAGATTACTCCAAACATTTCTAAAACGGATCCAATAAAAATCAATACAGCGCCTGTAATTCCCAGTATAGAAAGTTGCTTGGGAACAAGCTGTGACTTAAAGAATATTGTGCTGTAAATAAATGTGTTTATTCCCAACATGAAATGAGGCCCTAAAACGAAAGTCCAATCGCGCGTCGTTTTTAAAAGTCTTGCTGTGATCTGAAATGAATGCGTTTCAGATGGCGCTAGGTTCACATATTCCTCACTAAAGGTTACGATAGTGAGCATACTCAGAATACCAATAAGAATAAACACGACCTCAAACATACGAAAGCAAACATAACCTAAACCCCAGCTTTCATTGAATCTTTTTAAGTAAGGATACATCATGATGGCCGTTCCGGCTGCAGAAATAGCGAGTATGGATTCAAAGATGGTGCCTAAGATAACTTGGTACGAATTCTTTACACCCGTAATCAGGTAGTTAGGGTCCTGTAGAATAGGGTCGTATAATTTAAGACCGATTATTGCCGTTACCGTAGCGGCTATAAAAAAGAAGCCCGTGATAATTGCATTGCGCTTATGTTCCGTTGCGTTTATCGATTTCATAGTGTATTCCCCTATTTTAATGGATTTGAAAGTTGAGTCAATTGCTTTGAATGTCAGATATTGATTTGAAGCTTGAACCCATTATTTTCCTCTCTCGCAAATTACTAATGAGTTATGATATTAGTTCTCTTTCCCAGCCAGAGGATTGGTTTTCCATGGTTTGGAAAACAGCACGCTCAGGATCAAACTCCTGTTGTACATTTTGTTCGTCTTGGAAATGTTTGTCAGACCATAGTTGTATCGCAAATCCAAAGCAAGCCGCCTGCCTTTGATCCGAAAGCTGTAACCGCCGCCGAATTGCGCTCCCGCCTCCCAATGTTTATAATCATTGGCCGATCCATTCGAAGCGCCTTTGACTTTGATGTTACCATCAAAATTATAGGCAACCGAGGGACCCGCGTTTACATGAAAATTATGGAAGTGGAAACGAGCCAGCAAAGGTGATTCCAGGGAATGGACACGTAAAGTCGTTTTGCCAAGAGTCATTGGGTTATTCGATCCCAATTTGCCTCCCCTCATTATGAAATACAGTTCTGACACCAGAGAAAAATCAGGCGTAATTCCGGCTTGCATGGATAGGCCTACCTGCAGTCCCATGAGCGGTTTTTTATAATCCGCCAAAGAGCTTTCTGAGCTTCCATAATGAAGATTGGTTCTGACAAGATTAAGAACGGGATTCAAATAGGTCTCAGCCGTTTTGTCTGTGCCGGTCTTTGACAATTCACCGGATTGGCTGAACACATTCTGGTGCATAAATATCATACTCAGTATGATTACCAATTTGATGTTCATTTTCTGTGTCCTTTCT
>CAZHUW010000170.1:0-7461 GCA_964535295.1 uncultured Bacteroidota bacterium | reverse complement strand
TATACCACTCCGTTTCATCATTCAACAGTCGGGCAGTTTCATTAAGATCTTGCTAGGATTGGTTCGTACCAACTTGCTGTTCCGGCTTCAATATCCTCTATACTCTCGATCACGTCGCACATGATCAAGATCGGCTTTGCCAGCGACGGCCCCCTCTTTCTGCACGCCTCCGGAATCGATTCGGGTCAAGGTTTTGTCAATTTCTCTCTTAATTCATTCTTGACCATCAGGCTAACAAGTTCATTGAAACTTGTTTTGTTCTTCCATCCTAATTCATGTTGCGCCTTTGTAGGGTCTCCAATTAATAGTTCCACTTCAGATGGCCTATAATATCTTGGGTTTACTTTAACCAGTGTACGCCCGGTCAGCAGTTCAATAGCTGTTTCCGATTCACCGGTTCCTCTCCATTCAACTTTGAAATTCGCATGAGAGAAAGCAAGATTGATGAAATCCCTCACAGAATGTGTTTCACCCGTGGAAATTACAAAATCATCAGGAATTGAATGCTGAAGCATCAACCACATTGCTTCAACGTAATCTTCCGCATAACCCCAATCTCTTTTTGCATCTAAGTTTCCTAATTCAATCACAAAATCCGCATCTTGAAGTAAGTTGCATATCCCACGCGTTATTTTTCTTGTTACAAATTCAAACCCCCGGCGAGGAGATTCGTGATTAAAAAGTATGCCGTTGGATGCAAATAGACCATAACCCTCCCGATAATTTCGCGTAAGATCAAATCCCGCGACTTTCGATATACCGTATGGTGACCGAGGGTGAAAAGGTGTTGTTTCTTTTTGAGGAACTTCACGTACTTTACCAAACATCTCGCTGGAGCCAGCAAAATAAAATCGCGTAGAAGGTGATGCTTCTTTTACTGCGGCTAATATATGATGTGTGCCGTTGATATTCGTGTTCAAAGTAGAGAACTCATCCTCAAACGAATAGCTGACAAAACTTTGCGCAGCCAAATGATAACACTCCGTTGGTTTTATACTATTGATGATCTTAAAAATACTAGGGTAACTTTCCAAAGAACCTGAATGCAACGTAATTTCTCGAATGATATGTCGAATTCTCCACATGTGATGATCAGGATCTTCTAATGCTACTCTTCTTACAACTCCATGTACTTGATAGCCTTTCCGCAATAATAATTCAGCAAGGTAAGAGCCATCCTGACCGGTAATTCCAGTTATCAATGCAATCCGTTTCATAAAAGTTCCTTTTTCCGATTAATCTTAAACTCTGTCAATGATTATTCAATTCAAGCATAATCTCATCACACACAATCATATATTTTCTTGTCCTGAGCCTTCATTCAAATAAAACTTTTCTTATCCTCTCACTCGCTTTCCCATCCCCATAAGGATTACTCGCTTGAGCCATTCTGTCATATTCAGACCTATCGGTCAATAAGCGGCATGTTTCAAATAGGATCTTCTGACGATCGGTACCCACCAATTTGGCCGTTCCGGCTTCAATACCTTCCGTACGTTCCGTTACGTCGCGCATGACCAGAATCGGTTTTCCGAGCGACGGCGCCTCTTCCTGCACGCCGCCGGAATCGGTGAGAATCAGATATGAGCGATCCATCAACCACACAAAATCGGTATACGAAAGCGGCTCGATCAGAAGGATATTTTCATGACCATTTAGAATTCGGTTAACAGGTTCCTGAACATTCGGATTTAAATGAACCGGATAGATGATAAACGTGTCTTTGTGAAGTTCTGCAATATCCCGTAGCGCAAGACAGATCTTTTCAAACCCCTCGCCAAAACTTTCACGACGGTGGCCGGTCACCAATATCATGCTTTTATCGCCGAGCTTTTTTTTCAGTCTATCGGCTATGTCGGGCTGCTTTTGTCTGACCTTTTCTCTTACCCACAAAAGCGCATCAATCACGGTATTGCCTGTAACGTGTATTGTTTTATCATCAATGCCTTCCGCCAGCAGCGCCCGGCGGGCTGTCTCCGTTGGTGCGAAATGCAGGTCCGCAGTGACCGAAGCAATGCGGCGGTTGATCTCTTCCGGAAACGGCGCATATCGGTTTCCGGATCTCAGTCCGGCCTCCACATGTCCAACTTTAATTCCAGAATAAAACGCGGCAACGCTGGCCGCCATCACCGTCGACGTATCGCCTTGAACCAATACCCAATCGGGTTTAACCTCTGAAAATATTTTTTCCAATCCGGAAAACACACGGGCGGTCAATTGCAGCAGGGACTGGTCTTCCTCCATGAGATCCAGATCAAAGTCCGGCTTGATGTCAAATACATCCAGAACCTGATCAAGCATCTGACGATGCTGTGCCGTTACGCACACCTTGGTGTCAAGGATGTCCGTGTGTTTTTGAAATTCTTTGATCAACGGAGCCATTTTGATGGCTTCCGGGCGTGTGCCAAAAATGAATAATATTTTTTTAGTGGGTTTCACGAAGTATGATTTTTAATGTTTCCAGATGTTTTCGATCCCAAGTTAGCAATAAACGAATTAAAGAACCAACTATGTAGATACTCACAACGATATATTTTATTGCAGAACCGTAGCATTTTTCAAAAAATAAAAGTTCACTCCTTTTGTACATCTGTTGCCGGCGTATTGAATAACCGGATGATGACTTTCCAAAATAATGAACGATCTTCGGTTCAGCTATTACGGCTATCGGGATCTCTGCCCTTTTCATTCGAAAACATAGTTCTGTTTCTTCAAAATACAAAAAGAAATCTTCGTCAAATACCCCCGCGGATTCTAAAGCGGATCTTCGAAAAAACATAGCTGCCCCGGAAACATAGGGCACGACTTTGAATGCCGGATGACTGCCAACGCTGGCAACAGCCAGGTTTTCCTGATAATATTTCCGAAATATCCTTCGGAGCTCAAATTGATCAAAAATGACCTGGCGAACACTCGGAAAATGACCGTATGAAGCCTGGATCGATCGGTCTTCATTCAACAAAACCGCCCCGCAGCATCCGATCTTACCGTTATTACCATCCTCCATGAAATCGAGAAAAAACTTCACCGCATTATTAAGCAACACGGTATCGGAATTCAACAAAAAAACATATCTCCCGCGTGATCGGCGGATACCGATATTATTGGCCGAACCAAAGCCGATGTTTACAGCATTGGTTATGAATTGAACCTGTGGGAACTCACGGGTCACTGCAGTTCCTGAATCGTCGGTGGAAGCGTTGTCGATGAGAATAACTTCGAACTGGACATCTTTTGTTTGCTCAAAAACGGATCGAAGGCAATTGAGCGTATATTCACGCGTATTGTAGTTAACGATAATGATACTTACGTCCATAGCAATTAGATCTTTTTTAAGTAGAAAGCCGCCTGATCGCCTTGCCGGTTTTGATTTAATGTCTTGGTTATATTTTCATATCTGGCCATATCGGCAGTCGAAAAAATTGACGCACGCGGGTTTTTTGAATATGAACGTTCTGAGCTCAGCGGTATATCCTGCCGGTATTGTTCGCTTCCCCAAAACTGGAATGAAGTAGAATCATCAACAATTTTGAATATTTCAAACCGGGCTTTTTTTGCAAGTATCTTTAACGATTCCACTGAATGAATATGAAAATGACGCGGGGCATCGATCTGGACCCAGTCTGTCTTATATTGCTGCCATGCATAAGAGCTCACGGTCGGAATACGTATCATAAGAATACCGTCCGGTTTTAACAAATCCCCCGTTGTAAAAAGTATCTCATAAGGATCTGGTAAGTGTTCAAACGAATGGTTAAACATGACCACATCAAATCTATTTTTCCATTTGCTTTTGAGTCCGGTCAAATCGGTTCTGATGATTTTTAATCCGTTAGCATACGTTACATCACGGGAAATGTAAGGGTCCACACCTAAAAGATTCTTCATTCCCATCTGTGTGAGTTCATGAAGAAAAATCCCCGTCCCGCATCCCACATCTAAAATTGAAGAGTGCAGGGAAACCTGACAATGATGAAGCAATTCGAAAAGCGACAGCGGTTTGGGTTTTATCATCTCCAACACCATACCCCATCCGGGCTTTCTGAAGAGTTCATAGCGGTTTCGCTCCATAGCTGCACGCTCCTTTATTCTGCGAAGGACGGACAGATCATGATCTTGTTTATCCGGATCCGAAAGAAAAGAGTAATACGTGTCCGAATAATATTTACTTAATTCTTTTGGCGGATCGGCAATTTGCAGGCAGCCACAACGCGAGCATAAAAAATACTCAAACACCTCTTTCGTTCCGAAATGCATTTCGCGGATTGTGTACGTTTCATTATTACTGCTATTATCGCAAATTCCACAAACAATCATGAACTCACCCGGCGTAAGTTCTTTAATCTTTCAAACCATACCACAAAAGGATGTTTCAAAGATTTGAATATGCGAAGCAATAGTACCGGAAGAAAAATATTCGGTACCGTATAAACCCAGAAACCCCAATAGGTTTTAAATACCGGAAACAGTTCACGGTAATAGTCTTCATGCTGAAAATAATCTTTTCTAAGCCGAGCCTGTAAAATATGCCAGGGGAAAAAATATTTGACCAACGCAGCCTTTATTATCTTAAAATAATAAGCCGGGACGCCGTTCATTTCAAAAAAATTAAAAACCGCGTTCATGTTTGTTCCAAAGACCCTTGCAACCGGATACCCGCCGCTATTATTCGATTTCGCCGCAATCATTATCTCTTCAACAAACAGATTTTTTTTGGATCGCAAAAGCGCACATATGGTCCACCCTAATTGCGGAATATTGGTCCCAAGAAACCGGTCAATATCGAAATCATTCGGTATCAACGATTTGTCAACTATGTTACCCGAGATAAATGTGAAAAAGTAATTAACCTTCTTTATGTAGTCCTCCATGCTGGTATATTCGACGGAGCGGCCGATATTAAGGTTTTTCGGTATTTCTCTTAAGAAATCATTGTTATAACTGCATGCGCATATATGTACAATGCCGTAAGAATCCCGTTTGAGATGATCCAATAGACGCCCCAAGGCGCCGTCCAGCAACAAGTCATCATCACTCAGGATGAGAACATATCGGCCGGACGCTTCTCTAAAACATTGTACCACATTTCTCTCCGCTCCTATATTGGCTTCATTTAATAGATATCTGATCGGTAAGGATTTTGAAATGTAATTTTGTACTATTTTCCCGGTATCGTCCGTGGAATGATTATCCGACACGATCAGTTCCACTAAATGCTCATTTCCGCCAATTTGTTTTAAGAGTTGGCTCAAACACAAATCCAGATAACGCGCCCGGTTGTATGTTGGTATGGCAATGGTTAACAGTTTTTGAGAAGCCACGATCAAACCCGTCTTTTGTCTAAATGAAGAAATTTTACTTCTTCGAATAGGAATCAAGTATTAATAGTTTCTTATTAAAATTAAAATATAACAAAACCGCCGTGGGCAGACCAATGCCCCATTTAATCGCGAAAAGCCCGATTAAAACCCCAAAAATGCCAAAGGCCGGTAAAACCGTAAAGATGACGCCCGTTATTAGTACGGAGCTGAGGACGGAAAGCCAGTAGAACGGTTCTTTTTTATGCGATCTCAAATAAACCGCGAGATACCATATCTTAACCTCAGCCAGTTCTGAAAATAGAATCAATACAACGAAATTTACGCTTAAAAACCTGGTTGCTATAATATCAAAACCCGAAAGAAGCGCAAGCAAGCCGACAAAACATACGCCGCCGGCAATGTAAAAGAAATAACCTTGGATAAACGACTTTCTAAAGAGCCTTCTGAGGTCTTGACGTTGGCCTTTAGCGACTAAGATATTAAATTTTGGAATACGAGACGTCAGCCACGACATAGAGCTATCCATTAATGATCGTATAACATTTGTCGTAAGACCGAGTTGACCGGCAACCACAGCTCCTTCAAATTTGTAAACAACCGGAATAAATAAATTAAACATGAGATACCCGCTGCTCCAGCTTACGGCATAACGCCATTGAAGAGAAGCGATTTCATGGAACCAACCTATTTTCTCTATCGATTTGTAGGTCATTACCTGGCGCCAGAATACAGGCGCGAGATGATACAGCAATGATGCAACCAAAATTACACTAAATAAATTACTTAAGACCAAAGCCCATAAGTGGAGTCCGAGGAACAGGAACAGCCAGCTTGATAACTGCAAAAGGACCATTCCGGCAAATATAGTCTTTTGAACGTCTGAAACTTTGTCAAATCCTTGATAAATCGACTGCAGAAGGGAGATGAAAAGATTTAGACCACTTATGACCGAGAACAATATCCAGGCTGTAACCACCTCAGATGATCGATCCATAAAAAAAAAAATACCCGACGACCCCCAAAATGATCATGGCAATTGGAACTACTATAACATAAAGTTTAAGGGCGTATTGAATCAAACCGAAAAGGCGGTTCCGATAATGCGGATCTCCGACAATGACTCCGTTTTCTATTGCGAGCTTAGCATATTCATGGCTTACAAATTGCGTGATGATCGTGGTGAAACCCAGTTCGGCAAAAATCGTTAATGCGCTTAAACTCAAGAATGTGACCCAAAGCCCTTGTTGTTCGGGTGTTAAGAATTGTATAATAAAAACGATTGAAACAGGGCCGCGGATCATGAGGAAAATTTTATTGACGAGTACCCATCCAACGGATTCATCAACTCTGAAATAATTAATAAGTATTTGTTTTATTTTTTTCACAAGATCGTAATAGTCTCAGACTATATTGAAGACGTTTGTTGGATTTAACTCTCAATAACGAGGTTGGATAGGTTTCGAAGATACTCCTGGTTGCCGGCAACATTATAAAATCGGTCGGGTATCGCAATACGTTTTAGATTTGGTATTTTTTCTATTTTCTTTTGTTCCACCAGGTCACTTAGGCCTTCCAGAACGGCCGAACCAAATCCTCCGCTCTTTTGGTGCTCTTCGATCGTGATGATTCTGTCAAAATGATTGGCAATATGCGTTAACGCATCAAAATCCATCGGTTTTATGAACGGCGCACTGTACAATCCCCAGCCATTTCGCGCAGCAGATATCCAATCGTAAGCATATTTCAGGATGGATCCTGATGCCAGAAGGGCGGTCTTTTCCCCTTTTTGAACGCATATCATCTTGCCCCACTCAAAGCTTTGAAGACTCTGGTGGACCACAGCTTCAACGGACTTTCCTAATCGTAAATAACAAGGACCTGTTTTGTGAACAAACATGGATGTGATAAGTTTGGCCTCCACCGGATCGCCAGCAGCGCAGACGGTCAGGTTCGGAATAACTCTTAACATGCCCAAATCTTCGGTGGCATGATGAGAAGTGCCCAGAGGGCCATAGGCAAAACCTCCTCCAACTGCTATGATTTTGACGTTCGCTTCGTGATAACAAACGTCATAGCGGATCTGCTCCATGCATCTCAAAGTAGGAAAATTCCCTATCGAATAGGTAAACACCGTGTACCC
>CAZHUW010000169.1:0-7527 GCA_964535295.1 uncultured Bacteroidota bacterium | reverse complement strand
TTAGTCCTTAGTTCCCGACCTCGGGAACTCAATGCCAAAGTTTGGCATTAAGCGCGCAAGTTTTGGTGCTTAGTTCCCAACTCTCGGAACTCAAGGCAGAAGTTTGCTAGGAAGGATAAGAACGCATAAGCTATACCATCATGAACCTTGTGCCGCCACGGCCCGTTCCTTTGCCCCTTTGATCAAGAGCCATAACATGAACCTGGCCTCTCCGGGTTCGACCGGCAACGCGATCGGCTTCAATATCCGGAAATTTAAGTCATCTAAGTCTTGCGCGGTCGTAGTAATGTTTGCAATCCGGCGTTCCTTCCGCCTGCAATTATTCAGACAAGCGCCAAATACAAACACGCTTATCCATACCGGCACTTGCTATCCATTTGCCATCCGGACTAAAGGCAACCGAGTGCACATCATTACCATGTTGGGCAAAGGTTTGAATCAAGTTGCCATCTTCCAAATTCCAGAGACGAACCGTGATACCCTTATTTTTCTCTGAATCGCCAAGAACATTTTGTAGTATCTCGCCGAAGACTGATTTATCTCTGCTGCCGCTCAGTAATTGCTTACCGTTTGGACTAAAAGCAACGGAATAGACACATTCAGACCCTCCTGTTAAGGTGCGAAGTAAATGCCAGTCATTTGTATTCCATAGTTTTACTGTTTTGTCATCACTGCCGCTGGCCAGAATTTGTCCGTCCGGACTAAAGGCCAACTCAACTATTGCCTCTGAGTGGCCTCTGATTGTTCTATCTATCTTTCCTGTATTTACATCCCAAATGTTTACAGTTTTGTCAAAACTGCCGCTGGCTAATTTGTTCCCATCCGGGCTAAACATCACTGACCAAATATTGAGAGAATGCCCTTCAAGGGTTTTTAGCAATTTACCTTCACTTGTATTCCATAATTTGATCGTTTTATCCTCACCGCTGCTTGCAAGCGTATTTCCGTCAGGGCTAAATGCAACGGACCAAACTGTGTTAAAGTGCCCGGAAAAAGTCTTTATCAGCGCGCCATCGGACACTCGCCAAATTCTCACGTTTGAGTCATAACTACCGGTAGCCAAATAATCTCCGTCCGGGCTAAAGGCTAAAGTAGTTACGCCCATCGGGTGTTTCAGATCATGGATAACTTTGCCATCTTCCTTTCGCCAGATCTTAACGGTACCATCAATGCTGCCGCTGGCAAGTATCTCTCCTTTAGGGCTGAACATAACCGACCAAACACCGGCTGAGTGTTCAGAGAACGTTAGATGTAAAGCGGCAATACCATTATTGACAGTGTGTGCGCAACCGGCTATAAAAATATAAAACATTAACAACATTAAAAAATGCTTCATAAGTTATTCTCCAATTCATGATAGTTTTCACCTAAGAATTATTGTCTTTTTAGCACTTAATTTCATACGAATATTGTTTCTTGTCTAAAAATGGTTGAGCATCAGACGCCCTCGTTCTCATTGAACGGAAGCACCGGTCACCGTTTGCTCCTTTGCGCCCATGATCAACAGCCATAACATGAACCCGACCTCTCCAAGTTCGAGCGGCAAAGCGATCGGGCTGTTTAAAACCATATCCCGGTATTGAGGCATCATGATGTCCGTAAAGCTCAAGGCCAGATAAAACAACCCGGTGAGCGCTAACCACACCCCAAGAAAACGCGGAAGAAAACGGGACTTGTAAACAAGGATCGCTAATGGGATCAGCCACAGCCCCCAGAATGCTTCTAAAATGATAACACCGTAATCGTTGACCTTAAGAAAAAACATGGCCAGGTCTTGTCTCTGTGCGAGTTCAAATGTTTTTAATATCTCACCCTTAAAAGCCATGAGCGAAGCGATATTAAATGCCTCCATAAAAAAAATGTTTGGAATTTGTACCATGACCAATGCGACTAAAAGTTTAGCTTGCCTTTCATTGACTTGTTTGAACAGTCGATAAAAGACCAATACCATGATGATCCATAAAGTGCCACTGAAAATATCATTCACTATGCCGGTTCGAAACAGGAATTCATTGGATAAAATATTCTGCGCCACCGTAACGGCGTCACCCTTCGTTTTTATTTGTGACGGTATATAAAACATGGCAAAGAGGCCGGTGATGATCCAGATAAGATATAGCAGGCCGGCAAATCTTGCCGTGTTTTTGAGTGAAGTCGAATGCATGCTCATACAATGGGCCCTCTTTTTTTCTTCAGGACGTTCAAGTTGTTTAAATTAAATTCATAAATCGTTCTCAGTTCAAGCTGTTATTTGCCCGGAGACGCCTTTGATGAGTAACCACAAAGCGAGCGTCACTTCGAATACAAGCATAGGCATCCAGATGAACCAGTTGCCGCTGATGGATCCCGCGATCTGCAAAGGAATTGCAATCACTAATAGGACCGATGCTATTGCGCCAAGCCAGGCTAGCGGGATCGGAATGGCGCGGGCCCGCAAAAAAAGTAAACTGTAAAGTGTGCTGCCTACGGCGAATAAGGTCGAAGAGAACAGCGTAAATAAACCGTCCTGCTGCATAAGCAAGGCGCCGAGCGCATTTACTGCCGCTGAGTCCGATGCAGACGCCGTTGTGCTCGCCGTTGCTACTGACAGCAGCCCTAGTGTTGAAATAGCCGAAAACACGTTGATCATCCCCTCTCCGGTTCGACAACACAAGGCAATCAAAGCGAGGTTTTGATCCTGTTCGCGCGTGAGCACGTATAAAGACACCGCCAGCGCAACGGCGATAAAGAATGTCAGCAAGCCGAACAAGGCGGTCAAACGAACCAGGGCCGCGTGCTCAGCTAAGCTTGCAAGTTTCGCCCCTGCTTGGCCGCCGGTCGCCTCGTTGAACATGGCCATAGAGGCAATACCTACGGCGATGTAGAGGAGAAACATAGATCCGGCGACGCGCGCATAAAATTGTCGAGACGATCCAATATTTCGATCGGTCATGTGTGTTCAGCTTTCATATAATTCGAACCATAACACGGTGACTCCTAGAACCCGACTCATTTCCAACGATCCCCCGGCCTCTTCACATAATTGGCGATAACATAACGCCAAGGAATTACGAACGGAATGATGATTCCCATCAAGCAAGCTTCAGCCGACTCTGCCGTCTCCCCGCTTAGTTGATCCGCCAGCCACAGCGGAAGCGCAACGCCGGTCAGCCATATCGTCTTCCAAACCAGTTCGAAGAAAAGCAGCGGCAGCATTTGCAGCGGATACCGGATCCCCAACGCCGCAAGAAGCGCCATGGCAAACAATAGACTGCTGCCGACGCCATGCCAAAAGGTCAAGGCGTACGCGCGGTTGATCGCCGGCCACTGGATGAATCCTTGCCCCACGAAGATCAGCAGATAAAGCGCTCTCATCAGATAGAGACGGAATAGGGATACTTCAGACATGGTCTGATCCCCTTTCTGCGGCCTGTATTTGGGTTGCCTTCTCACGCCACTTCGGCACGTTCACACCCTTCAAGATCAGCCACAGGCTCATGGAAGATTCTCCAATAAAAGCGGGAAGCAGGCTGTACGGAAAAAGAAGCGCGAGTAATGGTGGGAACAGGAACATGGCAAGGCTATTACTCAAATAACCTACACCCGCCATGGTATATATGATACCGAGGATCCGGGGAAGAAAAGTTGACTTGTAAACAAGGTAGCCAATGATTGGAAAATAAAAGGCGAAAAATAGAAGACTTATGCCATATCCTTGTGATTGCAAATTAAGAAAGAACAGCGAAAGCGTCTGTAACTGCTCCGGTGTGAATGCTTTTAAGTAAACCGCTTTATGCAAGAGCAACAAAGGCGCGAGCTGATTAAGCAGGTTGACCGCCATGACTGCGCTCCCTAATATGGAAAATATTAAAGCAAGCAGAGACAGGTTCTTATTCACTCGTTTGAACATGACATAGAAAATAAGAGATAAGAACGTGCCGCTGATAAGGCAGGCAAGGTCTGCGACAAGACCGAAACGAAACATCTGTTCGGACGACAGAATATTCTGCGCCGTAGCCGCCGCATCACGGGATACGGTCAACCCTTCCCTGACGAACACTTCCGCCCACCCGCCGGCGACGATCATGATCAGGTACAGAACTCCGCAGATCCTTGCATAAAATTGCGGTGAATTATCAATAGTTCGAGACATTTGCACAGCTCCTTTGATTGATGTTAAAACACTCTTGATGATTTACTCAGAAACTCTTTCCAACCCCTCCTTGGCTTCTTTCAAACTGTCATCCGATCTTAATGCGGCCTCATAAAGCCTTTTTGCGTCAGATCGATGGCCCATCTTCTCTTTGATCTGCCCCAGACGCATATTGGCGCCGGCGTGAGACGGCTCGCCCGGCCGAGGTGCGTGTGCCAAATATTTTTTTAAACATTCTTCTCCACGCTCCAGTCTTTGGCCGGACAACGCGCTCGCTTTCCCAAACTGATAGTTAGATGCATAATCTTCCGGATTTTCCTTGAGCGATTCTTCAAAAAGAACAATGGCCTTTTCATAATTCTTCTCCAACATGAAGATCTCACCCATCTCACGGTGTCCTATGGCAGGGCTTAATGTGATAAGCCGGTTCGCTACTTCCTTTGCTTTATCCATGCTCCCGCCCATAAAGCCGGGCGCCTGAGTATAATATCCGACCAACGAAACACGAACATCTACATTTCCGGCATCCAATGCCGCGGCTTGTTCCCATGCTTTTCTTATTTTCGGGGCCAGCATTGCGCCTGTAAACGGGTTTGAAATCAACGCTCTGTTTCTATACGCATTTCCAAGCCAGTGATGGTAGTCAGCCACTTTATCATTAGTGTCAATCGCTTCATTAAACAGATCCGCCGCCTCTTCATATTCCTTTTCCTCATAAGCAACCCTGCCAAGGTAATAGCGTGCGTCCGCGAAGGCCGGATCTCCCTTGTCGATCGATGTAAGTACGGCTTTTACCTGCTCATATTTCCCCTGCTCAAAAGAAGTTTTGGCCCGCTCAATCTTTGTTTGGCCAAACGCACTAATGGTCAGTAATAAAAAAGCACATCCAATCCGGACCGTTTGTTTCATGATTCTAAGTTTCCTTCCTGTTTATTGATCAAATTAATTCACAACTGCTCAAGACCCTCAGAGTTCGGATCACCCATACAGCAATGAGATACGCGAAAATAGTGAATTGTATACGCGAAACAGCTGCACCGCCTACAGACAACTGCTATTGGTCAACGAACTACCTGTTCAGACCTATTAATAATTTGATTGTAACGGCGTGATGAAGTAATTTAGAATCAAATGATGCAGTATGGCTTATCGGGCCGATCCGGCAGAGGATGTTTCATTTCATGGCAAACAATATTTCAAACGCGGCGGCAAGAAGAGAACGTTTTGTTTTCTACGTCTGGGTAGGACTCATCTATCTCGCTTTGATGTTGCTGACCGATGCAAGCAACCATCCTGATACTTTCTTCCAAAGAACCATTAATTCGCTATGGCTTACGGCTTATGTCCTCAGCGTCTACTATTTTTTGTTTGAGTTTTGTCTTCCCTACCTGAAGTTTACAGTTGCCGGAATTTTCATGTCCCTCTTAACATTGTTCCTTTGGTTACTGCTGATCTCAGCGGGACTTTTTTATTGGAGGTATTTTGGAATATGGATCGGTTTGTATTGGCCCTATCTCGAATACATCTCCGTTATGGCCGGAGTTTACACTCAGTTCGAAAATCATGGCTTCTCAATTATGGTCTTTGGGATCGCTAAACATTTGTCAACTCATTACCGATTAAGGCTCTTAACGCAACAACTGCACATTGAAAAGCAACAGGCAGAACTCAGTTACATAAAAGCTCAAACCAATCCTCACTTCTTATTCAATACGCTTAATAACATTTACTCCTTGGCGCGTGACAAGTCCAACCAGGCACCCGAATCGATCTTGCGGCTGTCGAAGATCCTTCGTTATATGATCTATGACGCCTCAAACGAATTGATCGACATTGAGAAAGAAATCAATATCATCGAAGATTATATCGCGCTTGAAAAATTACGGTATGACCATACATTACACATCGTGTTCGAACATACCGTAGACAAAAATCATCCTATTCCGCCATTGCTTCTGATCCCGCTTGTTGAAAATGCTTTTAAACATGGAGCATCTCAGTCGGTATCAGAACCGTTTGTCAGGATTTACCTCACTGTCGCGTTCGGCAAACTGGAATTCAAAGTTGAGAACTCCATTGATTCGGATACTGGTATTACCCCCGGCAAAGAGAATATTGGCCACCAGAATCTGAAGCGGCAATTGGAGCTGATGTTTAAGGAATCTGAATTTTCGGTTGAAGGAAGGAACAACGTATATACGGCGATATTAAAAATAAATTTAGGCAGCTATGTCACAAATAAACTGCATCATCGTTGAAGATGAACCGTTAGCCGCAAGGATCTTAACCGATTACATCCGCCAGGTTCCTTTCCTGGCCCTCAAAGGAACATTCAAAAATGCCCTGTTGGCTATGGATTTCCTGAAGGATCATGACACAGATCTGATCTTTTTGGATATACATTTGCCCAAGATGAAAGGGCTCCAGTTCCTGAAGACATTACCTTCACCGCCCGCTGTTATTATTACCACCGCCTATCACCAATATGCGGTCGAAGGATTTGAACTTAATGTGATCGATTACTTACTAAAGCCGATTGAATTTGAACGATTTCTAAAAGCCGTAAATAAGGTGGAATTGAAACTAAAGGCCGCAGATTCCGGAACAAACGAGGATCATTTCTTTCTTACTGTGAGTAAAAAGAAAGTAAAAATTGCTTTTGCGGACATTGTCTACATTGAAAGCCAACGGGAATATGTTAAGGTTGTAACGCATGAAAAGGCTTACCTTTCAAAAATCAGTACGCATGAAATTGAAAAACTCCTCCCCGCCGGCCTTTTTAAGCGCGTTCATCGTTCCTATATCATCTCAACAAAATGGATAAGATCTTATACTTTTGATCAGGTAGACGTGGACGGCGTCTCTATTCCCATCGGAAGAAATTATAGGAATATTACTGAAGAGTTTTGAAAACCCGTCTTTTGTAAGCCCCAGTGATGATTCAGTATTCCCCGTAAACCCAATTTTCTAAGGTCCCAGACGCATACTCAGTTCATATAATTTCTTGAGATCGTTGATAAATAGGTTCGATATGCCTGCCGTAGGGAGTACGAAAAATAAAACCCGAATACATGATGTGTTCGGGTTTTTTGTTTCACTTTGTACTATCATCAAGCATCATATCCGTCAACTTCTATTGCGAGTTTCAATTCGGGACAGTAAAAATCCAGCACGAAAAAACCGACACTGACTTGCCTTCGGAATTTATACCCTTCAAAACCGCGTTCTCTCAGGTTTTGCCAGAGCGTCCGTTCTGCCTTGGTTGAGCGCCGACGCAAGGAGCGGCGTTCTTCTTTTTGTGTATTTTGATTGAAAATTTTGTTCATTGGTTTCAGCCTTACAACCTCACCCTGTCCCTCTCCTCAACGAGGAGAGGGAACGTACTATCGCAGACA
>CAZHUW010000168.1:0-7533 GCA_964535295.1 uncultured Bacteroidota bacterium | reverse complement strand
TTTCCTGAGGAGATTTTTTAAGAAAAACATCAAGATCGGCCGAAGACCGTATTTTCGCTTTGACAAAGGATTTACGAACCCATTCCGCTATCTGATCCTGCGAGGTCTTTTCCTTTAACGCCTCGTCTATCGGCGCGATCTTTTGATCTCCGGAAAGCCGCGCCGCGCGCACCAGCATCTCCGTTAGAAACGCCTGGTCCGTCGGTTCGTGATATTCTTTGAAAAGATCCAGTAATTTCTGCCTGGTCTGTTCCCAATTTTTACTCTGAAAGGCCGGCTGACGCAGACTATCCGGTTTCTGTAATTGAACGATCGTATGGTTCAATTGATAATAAACGTTCAGCAGTTTCGACGAAGCGAATAAATAATCCAGCGTCAATTCATTCGGCGATCTCTTGGTCATCTCTTCATACATTGCGCGAATATCCCCGATGACCGTACCGTATTTTTGTTGACGCGCCTGATCCTGATCGATAAAAGATTGCAGCGCGAGATCAACGCCTTTTTTCTGATCGACCAGGGAGATACGCTTCATACCGACGAGTTTGCCGCTGTAGTTCTTAGTAATATTGGCCAGGCTTTTGATCCGTGCAGCCAACAGAATTTCAACCGCATGATCCCTTTTGCCCATCGATTCCATCACGCCCATCTGCCAAGCGTATAACTGCGCCACATACGGCAGGCGGACCTCTTCTTCGTATTGCATAAAATCCGCCGTGCGGTGACGGAACGTGCGACCTGGATATCCCAAAATAAAAACAAAGTCGTTTTCGTCCGCGCCTTCATAATTCACTTTCAGGAATTTTTTAGGTTTATAAGGAACATTATCTTTGGAATAACCCGCCGGACTCCCGTCCGGAGCCACATACGCGCGCATGAATGAAAAATCGCCCGTATGGCGCGGCCATACCCAATTATCTTCCTCGCCGCCAAATTCGCCAATGGATCTTGGCGGGACATACGACAGCCGGATATCCCGAAGGATCGCATACACAAAAAGCATGTACTTTTGCCCGATCACCATTTCAGATACTTCAGCGATTTTACCGGGGTTTTGTTTTTCTTCATTGGCAGCGATCGATCGCATTTTTGTCGCGATCGTTCGCGTGCGTAAAGACCACTCCATCGAATCGTTCACCGTGCCGAGCACCTCCGCCGACACATCCCGATACGACTCCATAATACGCGCCGTATAACCTTTCGCCGGGATCTCTTCTTCGCGAGTCTTGGCCATGAAGCCGTCCCTGATATAATCGTGATCGACCGAACTGGCATTCTGTACCGCGCCGAAAGCACAATGGTGATTGGTCAGGATCAGACCTTCCGGCGACACGAACGAACCTGTGCATCTACCCACCATTACGATAGCATGCGCAAGACCGATGCTGTCCATACTGAAGATCTGTTCCATATCAAGCTGCATCCCTTTGGCGCATAAATTCAGTTTACGGATCTCGCTGATCGGATACATGCCTTCGTCGGCATGCAGAGGCAAATACCCTGAAATGAATATTAAAATGGCAACTAACCGTTTCATTAATAGGCTCCTATGAAATATTAAAAGTCAAAAATCAAAATGTAAAATGACAAATCAAAATTCAGAAATTAACAGAAAAGTTTTTTGAATTTTGGTTTGTAATTTTTGGTTTTTGACGTTTGATATTTTATTTTCATTTTTACATGTCACTGATACGTTCTTTCAGGAAAAAACGTATGGCGACAAAGCTACCGATGAACCCCAAGAGTATACCGAAGCCGGCCACGATCAAAAATATCTCATACTGCATTGTGACGCTGGATAAAACGTAACGCTGAACGGCCTTGATAAGGGCATACGAGATGCCGACGGCGAGCCCGCTCCCGAGAATACCCTGAATGATCCCTTCCATGAGGAACGGTCCCGCTATGAATGCGTTCGTCGCGCCGACCAGTTTCATCGTTTTGATCAGGTCGCGGTTGGAATAGATACTGAGTTTGATCGTGTTGGATACCAGCAGAATGGCGGCCAGAGCGGCTATAGCTCCAAGGCCTAAACTGATATAATGATACGTCTCGATCTTTTCGTCCAAAACCTGCAGAAGTTCTTTCTGATAACTCACATCCTCTATGCCGTCGATCTGCTGAAGATCGTTTGCGATCGAAGCAGCATTCTTCATATTACGGAATTCCGGCCTCAGCCGGATCTTGAACGACGCAGGAAGCGGGTTGCTCTCGACCAGGTCGAAGACGTCGTCTTCACCCATGATCCTCTTGAGTATTTTCGCCGCTTCGGCTTTAGAAATAAAGATCATCGAATCCACGCCGTCGATCGCCAAGATCGCCTGCCCGATCTTGTCAGACGATTCCGCATCCAGTGATTTATCAAGGAACGCTTCCAGTTCCACCCGGCTGCGGATGTCCGCGATGACCCGTTCCACATTGGAAGTAATGATCAGAAAAAAACTCAGAAGACTGAGCGCGATACAGATGATCGTAATTGCAACAAAACTCGACAGCGTCGCCTTCCGCAGGCCGCCGAACCCTTCCTTAATGATATAACCTAATTTCAAGATCGTAACCCTCAGTTCGCCTTTTCTTCAGAGCCGCCCTCCGATTCATTTTTCGGCGGCGTCTTCAATACACGGTAGAAAAAATATCCTGTAAAAGTCATGACCGTGCCCATGGTCAATATCATCATGATCAATGCCGATGTTTTCATATGGTTCTCCCGTTTAAGTTACGGCGAATGGCGGCTTTGTATACCAGATAACAAATCCCCAAAAATACGCCCGCCAGCAACGCACGCGCGAAACTGATATACATCAACCGGTCTTCAAGTGCGCTCTTAGCGGCCGCATCGGTGGCCGCTGCGATCTGCTCACGTAAACCGCTGCTAAACAACTGTCGAATGATCGACCCATCGTCCAGAGACCAGCCGTTGCCGCTCATCAGGCTCGATAAGGCCGCGTTCCAATCTCCGCCTAAAGGAGAAAAAACGGATCCTATGAACACGAGCAGCAGGAACATGGGCGTGATCCATTTGATCACAAATTTGTAGAATTGCGGAACTTTCATATCGGCGCCGTCCATGATCTCCCGCCATCCATTATCCATGCCAAAGACCCACGCGAAGAGGATCGATTCTGCCAGCGCAAAGATCACGAGCGAAACCGTTCCGGCCCAATAATCGTATTCGCCGAAAACGCCGTAATTGTAAAAAAATACGGTAGGCAAACCGAGGATCAGGGTGATCAATCCGAACGACAATGCGGATTTCTCACGCCCCCACTGGAATTCATCACGCATAAAACCCATCCAAGGCGTTCCCATTGCAAGCGATGAAGTGATGCCTGCAAAGAACAACAGGCCGAACCAGAACACCCCAGCCATGGTTGCCAGGAACGGTCCCCAATTCTCAAACAGGAACGGCATCGTCTGGAAGGCCATACCGAAGCCGGCATTTTCCTTGACCCAATCCAGCCCAAGATATCCCGCAGCAATAGGGATCACGATCAAACTTCCTAAACACACCTCGACGAATTCATTCATCCATCCCGCGCTCATCGCATTGAGAGCAATATCCTGTTTCGATTTCACATAGGCCGCATAACAGTGTATCGTCCCCATACCCACGGACAACGTGAAAAATATCTGACCGGCCGCAGCCAGCCAGACTTTCGGGTTGGTCAGCGAATCAAATTGTGGATCCCATAAATAATTAATACCGGCCCACGCACTCGCATCCGGATGTTCCGCCGATGCGCCGGACGTACCCAGCGTGACGCCTCTGATAGCGAGGAATATACCGAAGAGTATCAATAAAGGCATGCCGATCTTTGCCGTTTTTTCCACCCCGCCGGCAAGGCCGCGAGATAAGATCCATGTATTCAGTCCGAGGCAGATCACATAAAAGATAACAGCCTCATACGGTATCCCAGAATGCGATGTGTTTATGTCCAGATAATCGGTGAAGAATTGTGCGACCTGCGTCTGCGACAATCCATCGAACGAACGCGCCACGGAATGAAACACATAGGACATCGTCCATGATTCGATATAGCAATAATAGGCTGCAACGGCAATATTGGTCCAGATCCCGAAGACCCCGAAATATTTCATGATCTTGACCTTGGTCATGCTGTCCAGAATATACGGGGTCGAGTGATTATTCGACTTTCCGCCAAAACGGCCCATCGACCATTCGATCCATAGCAATGGAATCCCCATCAAAAGGAAAGAGACCAGATACGGAATAATAAATGCGCCGCCGCCATTATTGACAGCCTGAACGGGAAATCGGAGAAAGTTACCCAATCCGACGGCATTACCCGCCATCGCCAAGATCAATCCTACGCGCGAACCCCATGCTTCATTGTGTGTACTCATGCGCCCGTCTTTTTTAGTTGGTGGTTTTGTTGATTATCAAAATTTATAATTCCTCAGGCGAATCGACTTGAGAAAAATGTTTAATAGATCATGTGAATAAGATATGATTACGGATTGAGTACTAAGATGTTACGTCAATCGCGGGCTTGATATTATAGCTAAGGCGCGTTAAAAAGTCAATTTACATTTTATATCGACGGCGGTGCGCCAACCTCACCCGTTTTCTCCTTTACAAGGAGAAAGGATAGGCTGAGGTTGGATACCGCATTTTTTAATTATATTGACATGCCCCCTTTCTTTATTTACAATAGAGAGATTTTATCCGTAATCATCATTCGTCATGAAGAAACTGATAATCTGTTTTCTCATTTCATCTGCGATCTTTTGTTCCGGCTCCCTGCAATCAAAGGAATCGCCTTTCTCTATGCATTACACAGTGGACATTACACATCTGGATGCCGATTCCTTTTTTGTCAAACTGGAAATTAAGAACTTCGATCGCGATACGGCTGTATTTCAGTTCGCTGTGACGGCGCCGGGAACCTACTCTATTCTCGATGCCGGGCGATTCATAGGAAATTTCCGCGCGTATGACGCGGCGGGCAAGGGCCTGCCGATCTACCGCGTGGACATAAATCAATTCCGTATCTTCCACGCGCGTTCGCTTGCGCGCATTACGTATCGGGTGGATGACACTTTTGATTCCCCGATCGAGGACAATCCGGTCGACCCGATGAGCGGCACGAACATCGAACGCGACAATGCACTGATCAACGGACAGATGATCTTCGGTTATTTTAAAGGCCATCAGTCCCATCCGGCTTCCGTCAAATACATTTACCCTAAGGACTGGAGCATCGGAACGGCGCTCAAAAAAAAGGACGGTACCTACCACGCCGCATCGTTTGACGAACTGGTCGACTCGCCGGCCATGTTCGGCATACTGAGCCGTTCAAAGATCCGAATGGGGCAATCGAATATCGAGATCTATACGTACTCGCAGAACCGGCGATACAGTTCGGAATTTGTCACCGATCGGTTAAAAGATGTACTAAACGCGGCAGAGCGGTTCCTCGGCAAACTGCCTGTCGAACGGTACGTTTTTCTGTTCCATTTCCGCGAATCTACCGGACCTGTCTACGGCGCATGGGAACATAATTATTCCAGCTTCTACGTCATCCCGGAATGGAATGAGGTCTTCATTTCGCAAACCGTCACCAGCATGGCCGCGCATGAATTCTTTCATGTCGTCATACCGTTGAATATCCACAGCGAATTGATATCTCCATTCAATTTTGAAAAACCCGTTCCGTCCATGCATCTGTGGCTTTATGAAGGCGTTACGGAATGGGCCAGCGACCTGATGCAGGTTAGGTACGGCACGATGAGCGACGCGGAACTCATGGAGCAGGTCACACAGAAACTCCGGCGTAATGACTATTACGATAACTCCGTCAGCCTCGTTGACATGAGCCTCGGTTCATATAACAAGCACGAAAGTTTGTACGGAAATATCTACGAACGCGGCGCTCTGACGGCCATGTTGCTCGATATGCGCTTGCTGGAATTGTCGGAAGGAAAAACAGGTCTGCGCGATGTGATCGGAAAACTGTCGGAAACATTCGGCCCGACGCGCCCTTTTCCGGAGGAACTTTTTTTCGATATTCTTGTGAAAATGACCTACCCGGAGGTCGGTGATTTTATTGAAAGCTACATCCGAGGAACGAAGACCCTTCCCGTCAGAGAGTATCTGGAAAAGGCAGGTTACGAATACAGAAAAGAAGCCCCAACGGGCCTTTTTGAAAGCAATCTCGGAAAATTTGCATTTGAATATAAGAATGAACTGATCTCTGTTACTCATGTAGATACTGCCGACAGCGTCAGCCGGCGGCTTGGGATCGTTTCCGGCGACATCCTTCTGAAACTCGGCTATGCGGGCACGGATCTTCCAATGAGAGATACGTCGATGGTTCGGGCCATGAACTTTGCGCTGATCGGTGAACCTTTTTCCTGGATTATCAATCGAAATAACTCGGAACTTCGCCTCAAGGCTTTCGTCGGCCAAAGAAGTATTATGGACTACCACGTCATCCGCCCGCTGCCTTCCCTTACTCCTGAACAAAAACGTTTCCGCCAGTGGTGGCTCGGACAGCATTGATCTCATCCGCCTGAATTTATAACCCTAAAATACCCGCAACTTTGTAATCGTTCCTCCGTAAGCGGTTCTACAATCAATTTTCGCAAGCCGACCAAACGGAGGGTTTTTTATGCGTAGGATCTCTGTACTTTTGTTTCTCCTGATTACCGGGCCGATCTCTGAAAGCCGAGTCATTGCCTCGGAAAATAAATTAAAACTACATTACGAGGTCGATGTAACGAAACTCGAAGAGGATTCGTTCCATGTTTTGCTAAGCGTGGGCGGTTATGCAAAAGATTCTGCCGTATTCCAGTTCGCCGCAACGGCGCCGGGAACCTATCAGACAATGGATGTCGGACGTTTTGTCGGAAGTTTTGCGGCAAGCAATGCTTCCGGCGTCGCGTTGCCGGTTTACCGGCTTGGAACAAACCAATTCGTGATCCGAAATGCGCAAACCCTGGCCAGAATCACATATAAAGTAGAAGATACGTACGATACAAAGATCACCGAATTTCCGGTGTACCCGATGTCCGGCTCGAGCCTGGAAAAAGACAATGCATTGATCAACGGACAAATGGTTTTCGGATACCTTAAGGGACATCAATCGGATCCGGTCCAGGTTAAATACAATTATCCAAAGGACTGGAAAATTGCCACGGCGCTCGGTTCCAAGAACGGAATATTCACTGCATCCACTTTCGATCAACTTGTTGACTCGCCCGTTCTCTTTGGAAATCTGACGAGCTCAAGCACCAAAGTTGGAGGAGCCAAAGTCGATGTGATCTGTTATTCAGAGAGCGGGGAAATTCACGCCGACAGCCTGTTGCGGTACTTAAAGAAGATGCTGGATGCGGCGGATACATTCATCGGAGGATTGCCCGTGGATCGGTACGTTTTTCTTTTTAAATTCAGCACACAACGGTTACATACTTTCGGCGCCTGGGAGCACAATTATTCTTCCTTCTACATCTTACCTGAAGGCCCGCAGAACGGCGTGGTCGGCCCGCAATTGTATTCGATGGTCAGCAACG
>CAZHUW010000167.1:0-7562 GCA_964535295.1 uncultured Bacteroidota bacterium | reverse complement strand
TTCAAACGCGAATCCTCCAGATCCCGTGTCAGTATGATCAGGCCGGCAATGACGCAATCCTCCGTCGGTGTTCGCGAAGCGTATTCTGTCCCTAAGTCAACGAGCAGTAAATTGCCGTGGTTAATTTCAGCTGCACTATTATTGGCCGCAATCCTCGCGTTTTGGGCGCCGTGGCGTGCGACACTACCCCTCCCGATCGCGCGATTCTCTTTGGCATTACCAAAAAACGACGTGCTGGATTTGATCACGTATCAATCGTTGGCCATTTCTCCGGACGGTTCCCGCATCATATACCGGACAAATAACCGTTTGTACCTGCGCACGCTGGAAAGCCTTGAGGCGGTTGCGATTCCGGGAACCGAGGAAGGAAGCGGCCCGTTCTTTTCACCGGACGGCCGCTGGATCGGCTTCTTTTCCGGCGGGAAGATGAAGAAGGTCTCAATTGGCGGCGGTGCGCCTATCGCTCTTGCCGACGCGCCGGACAACCGCGGAGGAACCTGGGGACCGCATGGTTTTATCGTCTTTGTGCCAACGGCTACATCACCGCTCCTGCGCGTACCTGAAACCGGAGGACTCGTGGAGCCGGTCACAACGCTGGACACTTCTCTGAACGAACGCACGCATCGTTGGCCGCAGTTTCTTCCCGATGGAACGGCCATCATCTTCACCGTCGGAACAACGCAGAGTCCGGATTATTACGAGGATGCAACCATAGCGGCTGTGAACCTAAAGAAGGGAGTACGTAAAACCCTTATCAGCGGAGCAAGCACAGCCCAATATGTCCAAACAGGCCATTTGCTGTTTTCCAGATCCGGCCTTATGTATGCGGTTCCATTTGATCCATCTAGCCTTGAGTTGGTCAATTCACCAACTCCGATCGTGGAAGATGTCAGCGGAGATCCCACTACGGGGGCGATGAACTATGCCATTTCAATGAACGGCACCTTTGTTTATGTTGCCGGCAACAGCATTGGCGCTGAACGTTCTTTGGTTGCGTTTGACCGAAATGGAAAAGAATCTGTTTTCGAACTTACGCCAAGGCCGTTATTTGAGCCCAGAGTGTCTCCGGACGGAAAGCGTATCGCTATGGTTGTAGGATCGGGTAAAGATTTTGATGTCTGGATCTACGATATCGCCCGGGGTTCTATGAGCCGGTTAACTTTTGGAGGAACCAACAGAACGCCGACCTGGTCGCCCGATGGAAAATACGTGGCTTATTATTCAGCTACAAAGTTCGGTGTGTTCATTAAATCGTCTGATGGAAGCGCCGACGAGAAACAGGTGTCTTCCGGGCTCGGGCGCTCCTATGTGACCTCGTGGTCACGGGATGGCTTGAATCTGATCCTCGACCGCGTATCGCTCTCAGGAAGCCAGTCAGATATTTATGTTCTGCCTCTCACAGGCGACCAGAAACCTTATATCTATCTGTCAACGGATTTCGATGAATATATGGGCGTCCTGTCGCCGGATGGAAAATGGATCGCCTATGTTTCAAGTGAGTCCGGCGCCTATCAGGTTTATGTGCAGTCCTTCCCGACGCGAGGCGGTAAATGGCAGATATCCACGCAGGGAGGATTCGAACCCCGTTGGTCGCCGGATGGGAAATCATTGTTTTATCAGCAGAGTTCTCGCATGATGGCGGTTGCGATCACCACGTCCAACGGATTTTCTGCCGGACAACCGCAGATCCTGTTCGAAGGCAAGCCGCTTTTGCCTACCGATAGCGGTATCACCTATGATATTGTGCCGGACGGACAACGCTTTATCAGTACCCGCACAAATAGGCAAGGCAATTTTCAACAGATTACGGTCGTAATGAATTGGTTTACTGATGTGAAAAACAAGACAATGAATGTCAAATAATTGAACTGGAAAACAATAAATGATCGGTCAAATTTTTTCTCATTATAAGATACTCGATAAGATCGGCGAAGGCGGTATGGGGGTGGTGTATAAAGCCCAGGATATGAATCTCGACCGATTCGTCGCATTGAAATTTCTACCGGAGCCTCTCTCGAACTCCGAGCAGGACCGTGTAAGATTCCTTCAGGAAGCCAAAGCCGCTTCGGCCTTGAATCACCCGAACATCTGCACCATCCACGGTATCGAAGAACACGATCAACAAATGTTCATCGTCATGGAGTTCATCGAGGGCCATGAGCTCAAAGAAGTCATCGCACGGGAAAAACCTATGTCAATCGACCGCTGTCTGTCTATCGTATCTCAGATCGCGGAAGGACTGAAAGCCGCGCACGCTAAAGGCATCGTTCACCGCGACATAAAATCGAGCAATATCATGATCACGCCCGACGGACAGGTCAAGATCATGGACTTTGGACTTGCGAAGCGAAGCGGTTCTGCGCCTGTGACAAAAACCGGAAGTACCGTAGGCACGATGGCTTACATGTCGCCGGAACAGGCGCGCGGAGAGGAACTCGATCACCGAAGCGATCTTTGGTCGTTGGGTGTTGTTTTCTATGAATTGCTCACCGGACGTGTTCCTTTTGTTCATGAATACGAGCACGCGATCATGTACTCCATTTTGAATGAGGAGCCAAAACCCGTCACGGAGCTGAGGCCGAAGATACCCGATGGCTTAGTTCGTATTATCAATAAATCTCTGACCAAAGACGTGCAACAGCGTTATCAGTCCGATGCCGATTTTCTAAATGATCTTCGGTCGGCTGGTGAGGGCTCTCCATCTACTCCAGATTCACAAAAGAATCCCGGCAAGACCTTTCGACGAAGACCCAAAGTCATAGCCGTCTTGCTTTTGATTATCGCAGTAACAGTTGCTGCGATCAAGTGGATCGATCATAGGTCGAATATCGGTTGGGCTCGCGATGAAGCTTTACCCCTGATCGAAAGAACCATTCAGGACGGAACCGCAGCGGAAGGCCAGAGCGCATGGACCGCATTTGAAATGGCGGAAAAAGCGCGTGTGTTCATACCCGACGACCCCCTCCTCGCGCGCCTCTACACGCGTTTTTCCAGAAGAATTCATATTTACTCCGATCCTTCGGAAGCCACAGTGTATGCTAAACCTTATTCGGATCCGAATTCCGAATGGAGACTGATTGGGCGCACGCCGATCGACAGTGTTCGTTTCCCTCTAGGCTTTTCCAGACTAAAGGTTGAAAAAGCCGGTAGTGATGCCGCTTATGACCTCGTATGGAATATCGGTTGGACCAGCGATACGTTACGGATCGGTTTAGCCCGGGAAGGCTCTGTTCCGGAAGAAATGGTTCTCATCCCTGACATTTCAACCTCTTTCGAGATCGCCGCGGCTCCGGCAGGCCTGCACATGCCGGGACTGGAACACCTCACGGCGGAACGTGTCGGAAGTTTTTTGATGGACCGTTACGAAGTGACGAATGAACAATTTAAGAAATTCATCGACCAGGGCGGATATAAGGAACGCAAGTTCTGGAAGCACCCTTTCATCAAAGACGGCCGTGAGATCAGTTGGGACGATGCGATGAAACTCTTCACCGATAAAACAGGTCGGCACGGTCCTTCAACGTGGGAAGTTGGCGATTTCCCTACCGGTAAAGGACGCTTTCCGGTCTCCGGTGTCAGTTGGTATGAAGCCGCTGCGTTTGCGGAATTTGCCGGAAAGAGTCTGCCGACCATTCATCACTGGGACCAGGTTGCATTCACTTGGGCGAGTCCAGTTATCGTGCCGGTCAGCAATCTGCGCGGCGAAGGACCCAAAGAAATCGGCAGTTCGCAGAGCATGAACCGCTACGGACTGTACGATCTCGGCGGCAACGTACGGGAATGGTGCTTCAACGCAAGTAACCGTGGCAGTAATTTCATTCTCGGCGGCGGGTGGAACGATCAGCCCTACGCGTTTAATGACGCGTACGCGCAGTCCCCTTTTGACCGGAGCGAAACCAACGGCTTACGGTGCATCAAATACATCGGCGATAAGAAGCCTGAATTTGAAAAGGCCATCGTGCTGCCGTTCCGCGATTTCATGCATGAACACATCGCCTCGGATAAAGAATTCGGAATTTATCTCAATCAATATTCGTACGATAAATCGCTACTGAACGAAACCGTTGAGTCCCGGACGGAGGAGACGGATTGGATCAAAGAGAGGATCACGTTCAACGCCGCGTACGGCGGCGAACGCATGATCGCCTTTCTTTTTCTGCCTAAGAACAGTAAACCGCCGTATCAAACTGTTGTCTATTTTCCAGGGTCCGGAGCTATCCACACACGTTCCAGCGATAAACTTGAAATACCCAGACTCGATTTCCTGCTCAAGAGCGGGCGCGCGGTGATATATCCGATCTACAAAAGCACGTACGAACGCGGCGACGCTTTACATTCGGATTATCCTGACGAAACCAATTTCTGGAAAGAGCATGTGATCATGTGGGCCAAAGACGCGATGCGCTCCATCGATTATCTCGAAACGCGAAAAGAAATCGATCACAGTAAAATTGCATATTATGGCATCAGTTGGGGCGGAGCCATGGGCGGCATTATTCCGGCCGTGGACAAACGTATCAAAGTGAGTGTACTTCAGGTGGCCGGGTTGTTATTCCAGCCTTCCAAACCGGAAGCGGACCCTTTGCATTTTCTTCCAAGGTTCAAAACGCCCGTGCTGATGCTCAACGGAAAGTACGATTTCTTTTTCCCGTACGAAACATCTCAACGCCCGTTCTTTGAATTGCTTGGGACGTCCAAAGAGCATAAACGAATCATTTCCTACGACGGCGGTCATTCCGTCCCTCGTACTCAGCTCGTCAAAGAAACGCTCGAGTGGCTGGACCATTATCTCGGCGAAGTTCGATAAACTAACTAAACCAAGTGTACCTATGATCGGAACAACAATTTCCCATTACAAGATTTTAGAAAAGGTCGGCGAAGGCGGAATGGGCATCGTGTATAAAGCCCAGGATACGAATCTCGATCGTTTCGTTGCGCTGAAATTCTTACCGGAACGATTATCCAATTCGGAACAGGACCGTGCAAGGTTTTTGCAGGAAGCCAAAGCCGCTTCGGCGCTCAACCATCCGAATATCTGTACGATATACGGCATTGAAGAGCATAACGGACAACTATTCATAGTCATGGAACTCGTCGACGGACAGACGCTAAGCGAGAAGAAGAATTCGATCACTTTCAAACAGGCGTTGGACATCGGTATTCAATTAGCCGAGGGATTGGCCGTCGCGCATGAAAAGGGGATCGTCCACCGGGACATTAAACCGGACAACATCATGGTGCGCAAGGACGGTATTGTTCAGATCATGGATTTTGGTTTGGCTAAACTGCGCGGCGTTTCCAAACTTACTAAAGAAGGCAGTACGATCGGGACGGCGGGATACATGTCGCCGGAACAGGTGCAGGGTCAGGACGCCGACCACCGTTCGGATATTTTTTCTTACGGTGTACTGCTCTACGAGCTATTTACCGGGCAACTTCCTTTCCGGGGCGTTCACGAATCCGCTCTGATGTACGAAATAGTTAATAGCGACGCGCCTCCCATGTCATCGGTCAAGCCGGAGATCAGCGCGGAACTGGACTCCATCGTTTTGGAATGTCTGGAAAAAGATCCGAACGAACGCACACAATCGGTCAAACAAATATCCATCGATCTGAGAAGATCCAAGAGAGAGTCCACTAAGCAACGCGTGAGCCGGATCATAAACACACCTAGTATTTCTTCATCAACAAGGACCTTTCCAACACAGATACAAGGATCACCTGAGAGCCTATTGGACAAAAAATGGCCGATGGCCGGAGCCGCGGGCGCCTTATGTCTCATATTAGGTCTGGTATTTGGAGTTTTCGCTTTTGGCAGCAAAGGAAAGCAGGAAGTCCTCAGAGCCTCCATTGAGTTATCCCGCGGTATGGAATACAACAGTTTTGCCGGAGGTAATCTGGCTATTTCGCCTGACGGACAGTGGATCACATTCGCAGCCAACGATTCTACCAATGAATCCTCATTGTGGGTACGTCCCCTCAATACTACGGCTATCACCAAATTGACCGGCACCCGCGGCGCTACGTATCCTTTTTGGTCGCCCGACAGCCGCTCCATCGCTTTTTTTGCTGACGGAAAGCTGAAGCGTATCGATGCAGCGGGCGGACCCGTGGTCTCCATTGCCGACGCGCCTCAGGGACGCGGCGGCGCATGGGGTTTGAACGGCACTATAATCTTTTCGCCGAATGTAGAAGAACCCAATCTATTCCATGTATCCGCAGCCGGTGGTTCCGCCGAGAAGTGCACCGATTACGATTCATCAACGGGTTTTGTCCCGCGATTTCCTTCTTTTCTTCCCGATGGAGATCGTTATCTTGTCACTTTGTACAATCTTAAGGACTCTAAACGCGATCCTGAATCCCGTGCCGGTTCTCTCAGCGATAAGAAGGATAAACTTCTGATCTCCGGTGTTTCGAACATGATGTATGCGGCCGGGTATGTGGTCTATCTCCGCCAGTCAATCCTGATGATACAGCAATTTGACGATGGCGCATTGGAACTAAAAGGTCATCCGACTGCCGTGCAGGAAAATGTCAATTTTTGGTCCGCACGCGCTAAAGGCGATTTTTCAATTAGCGGGAATGGACGCTTGATTTATCATAACGCACCTCTCGAGAAAAAAGATCAACTGATATGGGCCGATCGCGGAGGACGTCAATCCTCTATTTTCGATCTGTCTGCCTTGAGCGCAGTAATTTCATCTTCAGGTAATGAAATTGTCTTTGATGAATTTGACAGAACAAGGCCAGGTTGGGATGCGTGGAAGTATGATCTCAAGCGGCAGGTTAAAACCCGTTTTACATTTTCAAAAGATCTGGATTATACAAGATTTCCTATTTGGTCGGCTGATGGATCTCACATATTCTACACCTATAGCAAAGGGGCTCTCCGATCGTGGATCATGATGAAGAAGGCCGACGGTTCAGGAATTGAAGAAAGTATCGTTGACGTAGAAGATGTATTGCGTGCGACCGACATATCGCCGGAGGGCCGTTATTTGCTGTTGACCAGAAATGTTCAAAAGACCGGAAAAGCTCAAATAGCGTTTGTCGACATCAAAAGCGACCGTAAACTTATCCCTATCCTTACCTCCGAATACAATGTTCGGCAAGCCCGCTTCTCACCTGACGGACGATGGATCGTGTATCTATCCGACGAATCGGGAAAAAATGAGGTTTATATTCAGCCTTTCCGTGAGGAAGGCGCGAAGTATCAGATATCTTCCCGGGGCGGCGCCAATGCGCGATGGCGAGGTAATGAGATCTTTTTCGAATCTGATAATAAAATGTGGGTGGCGCAAGTCTCTATTTCCGGCAAAGTACCAACTTTCGGAAGCCCGAAAGAGCTTTTCAACTCAGGAGAAATAGATATCTTTGACGTAAGCCGAGACGGTAAAAATTTTCTTTGTGGCCGGTCTCCGGCAGGCGGGTCGGTCGATTTTATTTCGCTCATAGATAATTGGGAAAATCTGGCTAAGAAGAAGTAAGTAAAGCTTAGAAAAGGACTCCTTTTGTATGCTCGGACAAACGATTTCACACTACAAGATACTTGAAAAGATCGG
>CAZHUW010000166.1:0-7602 GCA_964535295.1 uncultured Bacteroidota bacterium | reverse complement strand
TTTCGACCACCGTTTGCGTGGCGATACCCGCGTGATCCGTTCCCGGCGACCACAGCGTTTCAAACCCTTGCATACGCTTGAACCGAACGTAAATATCCTGAACGGAATTATTGTATGCATGTCCGATGTGCAAAGCGCCGGTTACATTCGGCGGCGGGATGACGATCGTAAAGGGTCTTTTATCTTTGTTCACTTCCGCATGGAAAAATCCATGTTTCATCCAATAGGCATACCACTTATCTTCAACCGTTTTGGGGTCGTAGGCTTTTGGAATTTCGTTCGTTGAAGCAGGAATCGTATCGTTCATGAGAACTCCGTTAGGTCACTTTGTTTCTAATCGACGCGTAATGTAGAAAAAAGATATTTTACATTCAATTGGGATATTGCATCAGGCTGAATTGAATCTGCTTTTGGAAACATATTCGCTGCCCTTAACAAAAAACCGCCAGTGTTTATCGGCGCCGACACGAATGCCGATGCGCGGAGATTTTTTGATTTTGAAATCACAGAAACCGTCATCGGCCACATACAGGGCATCACCTAAAAAATCCGCGCCGTTCAAACTCCGGTCAATGGCCATCGTCACGCATAATTTCCCGGGGCCGTTGGCCAGATCATGAAGACGGTCCATGCCTCGGCGTTTTTGCATGATCTTTATTCCTTCGATCGGCTCGAGTGCTCTGATCAGACAAGCGCCGGCGATGCCTTCGGATTCAGTGACCGCATTCACACAAAAATACATACCGTAGATAAAATAGACATAGGCGTGGCCCGCTTCGCCGAACATGATCGTATTGCGCGGCGTCAAACCCCGATGCGCATGCGAGGCCGGGTCGTCCGAATTGCGGTAAGCTTCAACTTCAACAATGCGGCCGGATGTCAGGGTCTTTCCTTTAACGCGGACAAGGATCTTACCTAAAAGATCGGGAGCAACTTCAAGTGTGGGGCGTGCGTAAAATGAACGCGGGAGTTTACCGGACATGTTCCGGGGTCTTGGCTTTGCCAAAATTCATATTGATCTCGTCGAGCAGGAAATCAACCTGGTGAAGGAATCTTTCCGAAGCGCAGCCGCGGCGTTTGCATTCGCGGCAGGGGATCTTGAGCTTGCATTCGACCTCCGCTTTGTGGCCGGATTCGATCTCGTCAAAGGCCTCATATAATTCACTCTCAAATGCTTCGATCTTTTGTTTGGTGTTGCCTTCGCTGATCAGTTTGGTCCATTTCATGCGAAGCATTTCTTCAAGGTCTTTGACGCGCCCGAGAAAAACGCTGATGGTCGCCCGCCAGATCATAACGGCCTTGTTCAGAATTTCCTCATCCACGTCATCGGATTTTTTGTTTTCTTCTTCGAATTTGAAGTTCTTAAGATCGAGAATGTGCTGGACCATGCCCTGGATCTCTTCGATCTCACTGAAAACCTCTTTTTTGGTGTCGCCGTAAAGATGCGAGATCGAATGATCGAAATGTTCGATCGCCTTGCGGATCACGCCTTGCGTTACGGTTACGGCGCTGGGTTCAAGGTCCTCAGCCTCCTGTGAGAACTGCTGAAGGTAATTCAGCGCGGTGCGCAGGTTCTGGACCGCTTCTTTTTCGTTGTTGATCTTGTTATAGTTCAGTGACTGGAATATGACGTCAAAATAGGCATTGACGCTGACCTCGATCTCTTTCATTTTTTTATTGAGGCGTTCCGCGTCTTTGATCCGTATTTCCTGTGCGCGCGTCTGGATCTGTTTGTTCGGATGTTTCTCAAGCAGACGCAGGATGGTCACGGATACATGCCGCGGAGTGGATTCATCGCTCAGAAGGTCGAACACATCCTCGAGTGACAATACATCCTGGGCAACGGCGCTCATGGCTTCGTCTTCGGCCAGATGCATATAGACGATCACGCTCAGGTTAAAGAAATCTGAAGGATCATCTTTGCTTTTCTCGAGAGTCTTGAGTTTGAGAGTACGGAGGTCTTCGTTCAGATCCGCTTCGATCTCAATCTCCTCCTCTTCTTCCATCATCTTGCTGGTATCTTTGGAAGTAAGGATAATTTTGACGGCCGCGTGCAGGATATCGAAGAATTCATTGCCTAAAAGCGTCGGCTGGCGTTTACGCATGAATTCATCAAAATCATCGCTGCGTAATATCTTCTGCAGGAATTTCACCGACATCATGGATATGACATTGGCGGCGGCCTGGCGGATCTGCGGATCCTCGTCGATCATAAAACAAAACAAGACAGCCGCATTCTCCAGACTCAGGCTTTGGAAAGCCAGTCCGTGGATCTCCCGCGCCTTAACAATACGTCGGCTCCGTCGCTTCATCACGCGCTGCGCCGCTTTTAATATCTTGTCGTCTTCACGGTCGATATCGCGTTCTTTGATGAGATTGACATAATCCAACAGAACCTTGGTCGGCAGCCTCGGATTATTAAAGACGGCCTCCAGCACTTCAAGATTCTTCTCAAACAACAGGAAGACCATGAGATTCTCGCATTCCGAATCACGCGCAAATTTCAGACGTTCCTGTTCGCTGAAATCAAGAACCTGGATATAGCGTCCGACTTTACTCCAGAACGGGTCATTCTGGATGGTCATACGCACGTTTACCGGCTGTTCGAGGAAATTACGGTACACATCAAGGGTGTGGGGCAGCGGCAGGCGGTAATATTTCGTCAGGATCGATTTTAGCGCAGCGCTTTCGGATTTTGAAAGTTTCGCATCCGTTTGTTCAAGCACTTCCGCTTGTTCGCGCAACGAGGAAAAATCATCCGCCGGTTTTAATAAAGAATCGTCCATGGATCCCTGAAATAATTAGTGAACGTTATAAACTGACAAATTCACTCACGCGGTTTTGATACGTCATGAGCAAAGCCGGAGCCGTTCTATCCGTTTTTGAAAGATGGGCGCCCACGGTCTTCATAGCCAGTTCCGGCGAGTTATTTTCCTCGCTCAAGTGCGCCAGAAATACGTGTCTAAGCCTTTCGCAAGATATTTCCTTCAGGACATCTCCCGCTTGTCGATTGGACAAATGACCGAGCCGCCCTGCGATACGCTGTTTCAATGGCCATGGATATAAGCCCGTCTTAAGCATATTTTCGTCATGGTTACTTTCCAATACCAACGCGTCGCTTCCGCGGATCTGTTCTTTCACCAGGCCTGTGGCGTAACCGGTATCGGTGACCACACTGATCTTTTTTTGATCGAAATGAAAACTGTAAGCCATCGGATCGACGGCATCGTGAGAGACCGGAAAAGGCTTTACGCTAATGTCGTTAATTTCGAACGCCGTGTCAAATACATTTATGGGGTATTGATCCGGCAGGTCAGAACTCACCAGGAAATAGGTTTTTGCATTGACGTGGACGGTCGCTTTATTATACTTGGCAAATCGCTTTAAGCCGTTAATATGGTCGGCATGCTCGTGCGTAATGAAAACATGGCCGATGTCTTTCGTTGTAACGGATATATCCTTAAGCCGTTTTTCAAGATCATCGTAGCGCAAACCTGCGTCAACCAGAAAATGAACGTCTCCGGCTCGAAGATAAACGCAATTGCCCTTACTGCCGCTGCCGAGAACACATATTTGAAAAGTTGCAGACATTAATATAAAAAGGTTAATCTTATTTGGACAGAGCGCGGCTGCCGGGTTTGACCGCGGGTAATTTGCCCTCTTTGCAAAGCGGACATTCCTCGGGATCGTATTTAACGACATCAACCGAAACGAGCGAGAATTTTGGTACGCCAAATTCGACCTTTCCGTTGCTCCGGTCAACCAGAAAACCGACGCCGACCACGTTGGCATTAGCGTCACGGCAAAGTCTTATCACTTCCTTGAGCGATCCGCCGGTCGTGACCACGTCCTCCACGACCAACACGTTCTCATCCCGCCGGATCTCAAAACCGCGGCGGAACTGCATGAGGCCGTTCTCGCGTTCCGAGAAAACGCACCGCGCGTTCAGGGTTCGCGCCACTTCATGACCTACAATGATCCCGCCGATGGCCGGGGCCGCTACCGCATGAATCTTCTGATCTTTGAAGTTCATGGCGATCTCTGCGCAAAGCAGCTGCGCCCAGTTGGGATGCTGGAGAACCCTGGCGCATTGAAAATAATTAGGACTGTGCGCGCCGGATGTTAGTATGAAATGGCCGTCGAGCAGTGCGCCGCTCTGGCGGAAAATATCGAGTACATCCTTTGTTTCCAAATCCGGATCCCCTGCGCTTATTCGTACGAATAGTTTTTGGTATCGTGAATTTCTCTGACGAACTGCATTACGTTGAAGAAATCATAATTCTTCGAGTATGAATAGGCCGAAGTGAATATTAATATCAGCCATAATCCTCCGTAGACCAGGGCCGCTTTGACCCATGATACATCAAATACGATCTTAATGATGCGCATCAAACGCACAAGATGCCAAAGGAACACTCCTAACGCGATCCATATTGACAGAAACAGAAAAAGATCGACCTTCATGAGGCGTTGGAATAGAATAACGCACGGGATCAGGAACAAATAGTGCGAACTGCTCCAAAATCCTGCGATCAGGGATTGCTGAAATGACAGCGGCCGATTGAATACAAAACTAAACAACTTGATCATGACGGAGATCAGAAAGAATACAACCAGAAAAATGAACCAAAACTGAAAAACGAACGCCTCGGGACTCCAGGCCAGCCCGTCTATCCATCGCTTGAGGGTATCGGACACGATCCAGTTGGCCATGACTTCATCAAATATCTGATGGCGGCGCAACTCGTAAAACAGGATCGATAAATGCGTTGCCAACGCAAGACTGCCGAGAAAACCGATCACAAATGCCGGCCAGAGCGTGATGACACGGCTTTCGCGAATATCGGAATAGAAACTCAGGATCTTTGTGATCGAACGGAAGACGCTGTTCTTGAATTTACCGCTTTGCCTGTAAAAACTTATAAAGACCACGACGAGAAACAATCCCATAAGCGGGTACGTTTTGGGATAGACGGTAGCATAGGTACCGATGGGGATCGCTTCAAATTTATCATCGCTGTATACCGCCTTGGCGATGTCATATGCAAAACGGTCCTTTCGATCGGAAGTAACCAGTCCGGATGTAAAAACGGTCGGATCGTAATGCGGATTGGCATGAACATACGAACGATTGACCGTATAGTCATTGTAGGATCGGATAAGGCCTCCGGCAACTTTCCATTCGTCAAGTTTTTTGTACATATCCACGATGAGTTTTGCCTGGAATTTTGTGGACATGGGATCGCTGTATCCGTTTTGATTATTGGAGAAGATCTGAGCGCCGTACAGGCAGATCACTGCACGATTAGGCCACCGGGACAAACTCTTATTGATATACGAATTGATCAGGACCGGGCTATTACTGCGGATATCCAGATTGATCATGTCTACATTGTCGAGATACGTGTCCTGGCTGCCGAGTACCGAAGTATAGAATATGGGGCGGTCATCCAGCGTTTTCATGTACTGCGTCAGCGTCGAAAAATAATTCAGCGACGCTTTTTGGCTGTGATCTGATGCGCTGCCGATGCCCCATGCCAGAATACACGGGTTCATCCGGTTATAATTGATCATCGACTTCACATAGGTCTTGAGATCCTCTACATAAGCTTGCTGCTGGATAATGTCGGCCGTCAAACCGTGCAGGGGCGCCTCATACATGAGAAAAAGACCGTAACGGTTGCACAATTCTACAAAATAAGGGTGCGGCGGGTGGTGCCTGAAGTAGATCGTATTGGCTCCCATTTTTTTGATCTTCAGGATATCCTGTTCCATGACCGCATACGGGATCGAATTACCGGTCCCAGGGAAATCCTCATAATATACAACGCCTTTGATCGTCAGAGGCTGCGCATTAAAAAGAACGTATTGTTCATGTACTTCGGACCGTGCGATACCGATCATTTCGGTGATCTGATCCACGATCTCGTTGCCGACCATAATGGAGATGACCATGCGGTAACGGTACGGATTGACCGGCGCCCAAAAAATGGGTTTTTCAATGGAAAACTTGGTTTCGAAATTGATGAAATTATTGACCGTCACCACATTCTCTTCATTGAATTCCCTGATCTTTGGTATCTCCCACACATTGCGATAACGTTTGTAGCGGTTCGTGTATACCGGCTCCGGATCTTCTTCGTTAAAAAGTTCGACAAAATAGCGTACGATCGAATTCTTATCGACCAACCCGGCTGTTCGCGATGTGTCTTTCTTTTGATAGCCAAAATCGTAATTACGCAGCTGCATATTCAGGGTGACGCTGCAGTTCCGCTGATCGGCCGTTATGTCATAATTGACGTGATATTTATCGATAGCCATTTTTGGGAGGGCAATAAGGAATATCTCCCGGAAGATACCGCCGTAGAGTTTGGGCTGCAGCATTCGCGCATAACGGGGAATACCGGTTCGGGGGTCCAGACGGCTGTCCACAAGGATCTCGATGGTATTAGGCTCTTCGGCTTTGATCACGGTTTCATCGAGATCGATCTCTGTGTGAAGATAAGCGCTGTTGGATCGGCTGATAAAATCCCCGTTGATACGGATCTCTGCGTGAAAATTGATCCCGTAGGTGACCAGCCTGAAATGTTTGTTGCGGAATTCGGGCCCCGGGGTGAAAGTCTTTGTATAAACCACCTGACCTTCGTAGTCGTAATTGCTCGGAACGTTGATCGTACGTTTTACGCCGTCGATCGTGACCGTCCATTCGCCGGAAAGATCCAGCAGCAAGCGCCGCTCCGAAAGGCCGAGATGATTCTTCAGAAGTTGTTCGTCGTAACCGTTCTTATCGCCATAAAACCGCACATCATCGGCTGCGCGGATACCGGAACAAAAAACAAGGATCGCTAAAACCAAGTAGCATGAGATTACATGCGACGGAATGCGTATAACAAACAACGGCTATTCTCCTTGACGTTTATATGATTCTTTTTCCGAAAAAGGAACCGATAAGTTCCACGCCGATCTTGGCGGTTTGGTTCATCATGTCCAAAATGGGATTGGCTTCTACGAATTCAACGGATACTACTTTTCTGCAGTCGTGCAGGGATTCCATGACGTAATGTGCCTCGCGATAGGTCAGTCCCCCGTGTACCGGTGTGCCCACGCCCGGCGCTACGGAAGGATCGATGCTGTCCGCATCAAAACTAAGATGGATACCGGCGGTATCCCTCGACGCGATCTCAATGGCTTTTTCGACCACCGAGTGAATGCCCTGCTTATCGATGTCCCGCATCGTAAAAACGGTGACGCCCATCTCCCGTATATGATCGATCTCGCCCTGATCGAGCGTTCGGATACCGAGCAGCACGGTTTTGGACGGATCGACCTTTGCAAAATTTCCGCCGACGGCCGTCAACTTGGGATGCCCGACGCCCATAGATATGGCGAGCGGCATGCCGTGAATATTTCCGGATGGCGATGTTTCGGGTGTGTTCATGTCTCCGTGCGCATCCACCCAGATCACGCCGATCTTTTTGTTTTGTTTCCTGAAATGTCCCGCGATACCGGCTAAAGTACCGATCGCAATCGAATGATCGCCGCCGATGACCAGAGGGAACTCGTGATCATGAAGGCTTTTTTCAACCGTTTCGGACAGCGTGG
>CAZHUW010000165.1:0-7698 GCA_964535295.1 uncultured Bacteroidota bacterium | reverse complement strand
ATCGGCGGGAACGGTGTTATCGCCTGCCAGGCGGTTACGTTATTTACTGATGTCCATGAGGCCACTGCATTGGGTAAAGAACATCTTTGTTCTGGTTGCGCTTCTGTTTTCGCACCGGTTGTTTGATATATATGCAGTTCGCGACAGTTTTTATGTTTTTTTTATTTTCTGCGCGGCATCAAGTACGATTTATATTATTAATGATATATTTGACCGCGCGGAAGATGCGCGGCATCCGTCAAAATGGATGCGTCCGATCACACAGGGGTTGGTAAAAATTCCTCATGCAGTGATTTTTTCCATTTTTTTGGGCTGTGTTGCGGTCTTTTTTTCCTTCTTGCTCGACGTGACTGTAGGTTTAGCCGTAACGGCTTATTTGATGATGAATCTTTTTTATTCTTTTTTTCTGAAGAAGATTGCCATCATTGATGTTGCTATCATTGGCTTAGGTTTTGTTATTCGCGTCATTGCGGGAGCTAATATCCTTCATTACGATGTGTCCAACTGGATACTGATCTCAACTTTTTTTCTGGCCGTGCTGGTTGCATTCTGCAAGCGACGTTATGAGATCATGTCCGATAGTGCGTCGGTACATGTGGAACGCGGTTATTCACCGTATTTTCTTGACATGCTGATCGTGACGCTTGCAGCTTCGGTGATAGGTTCTTATATTTTTTACGTGATCTCGCGCGGCAACTGGCAGAACGGGGTCGCTGTTATGCTCAGCATTTTAAGCGTGTTTTACGGCGTGATCAGGTATTTACTTATTATTTATCGTAATGAAGAAAAACTTGATCATACACAGCTGATTCTCTCAGACAAACCGTTGCTTGCGTCCGTCGTTATCTGGATCGGTTTGTCAATTATAGAAATGTATTATATTAACCCCAATCTGCGTTTTGAATAAATGGTTAAGTCGGAAAATAAATTACGCTCCGCATTGCTGATAAATCCCCCCGGGCCGTTGTACCAACGCGGAGAGGACCGTTGTCAGGCTAATATCGAAGAATCATCCGCCGTTTCTCTGCGTGCGCCTAATGATCTGGCTTACATGGCATCCATGCTTCGTCAAATCGAGATCCATGCAATCATCCGCGATTATCCCGCCGAGAAATTAACGTGGGATGATTTTGAGGACGATTTGAGGAGCGTATTGCCGGATGTGTTGATCATGAGCGTGACCACGGCCACGGTCATGGATGATCTTAGTGCCTTCAAGCGAGCCAAGGAATTCAATGCGGCCATATTCACGATAGCCAAAGGCGCTTTATTTTTCGCATCGGATATGCAATTATTTCTGAGACCCGCATTTTCCGCAATGGATTATGCATTAGCTGGAGAGGCTGAGACGATCATTCAGAGTCTGTTAAAAGGACTGATTAACGGAGCTCCAATATCTCTGATTCCCGGAATCGTTTACCGGGACACCACCGGCCAATGGGTGCGCAATCAGCAAAGAGAATTTCAAACCGATCTGGACGCAATACCGTTTCCCGCCAGAGACCTGATGAAGAACGAATTGTACGTCAGACCTGATACGGGTGAACCGCAAGCCACGATACAGACGTCGCGCGGTTGTCCTTCAAAGTGTATTTTTTGTTTAACACCGGCAATCTCAGGCCAAAAAGTGCGCCAGCGTTCTGTGAGAAATATTGTTGATGAAATTGAAGAATGCGTCACAAAATATTCGATCAGGAATTTCTTCTTCAAGGCTGACACGTTTACTATCAACAAGAAGTTTGTGATCGAACTTAGCAAAGAAATTATGGACCGCAAACTGGATATTGCATGGGTCGCTAATAGCCGCGTAGATACGATTGATGCCGAAAGACTGGACTGGATGAAACGAGCGGGATGCTGGCTGGTTGCTTTCGGCTTTGAAAGCGGCGACGATGAGATCTTGCGTAAAATGAAAAAAGACGCCACCGTTGCCGATGCCCATCAAGCCGTCCGGCTTGTCAAATCGGCCGGCCTGCGTGTATATGGTTTCTTCATGATGGGATTGCCCTGGGATGATCATACGACGGTTGAAAAAACCATGCTTTTTGCCAAACACCTGGATTGCGATTTTTCTGAGATCCACATTGCGACCCCCTATGAAGGCACGGAATTGCACACGATCGCAAAAAAATCCGGTTTACTCACCGATGAGGTCATAGGGCATGATTATTTCCATGATCCGACCATGGCCACCATGTTCCTGACCCGAGAAGAGATCATGGATTACCGTAAAAAAGGACTGCGTAACATCTACTTGTCCCCGAAATATCTGATAAAAACCATTTCTCATATACATTCGGTCGGAGATCTCGGGCGCTATGCGTCGTACGGCATACGTATGGCAAAAAATATTTTATTGCCAACTCCTTAATCTGCACATCGGTATTCGATTCAACCATGAATGCAAAAGCTCAAGATAAGATCAATTCCCTTCGTACATTGATCCAGGAACACGATCATAATTATTATGTATTGAATCAACCGACTATTCCCGATGAAAAGTACGATACCTTGATGCGGGAGTTGATCGAACTGGAGATGGAACACCCCGAATTGATCACCCCGGATTCTCCGACTCAAAGAGTCGGCTCTGACCTTACAAAATCCTTCCCGACTGTCCGGCATATCCAGCCTATGATGAGCCTTTCTAATACGTACAGCAAGGAGGAACTCGACGAATTCGACCGTCGTGTCGCAGAACTTCTTGAAGGGCAGAGCTATGAATACGTCTGCGAAATGAAATTCGACGGTGTGGCGATCAGTTTGATTTATGAGAACGGGTATCTGGTTCGAGGTGTAACGCGGGGCGACGGTGAAAAAGGAGAAGACGTTACAGTTAATTTGAAAACCATTCGGTCGATTCCGTTGAATGTCGGACATAAGGGTAACCTGGAGATTCGAGGGGAAGTGCTGATGAACCGCGAGGATTTCATGCAGATGAATCAACGCCGGACGGAAGCGGGAGAAGCGCCTTTTGCGAACCCCCGGAATTCTTCGGCCGGAACGCTTAAAATTCAAGATCCGAAACAAGTTGCCTCACGGCCCTTGAAATTCTTTTCATATTATTTACGCAGTCTGGGCCAGTCCGGTTCATTCAAATCCCATTTTGAAAGCCTGAAAGAACTGGAAAAACTTAAATTTCCGGTCATGAATGCGTATCGGTTGTGTAAGGATATCCATGAGGTCTTTAATTTTTGCAAAGAGTGGGAAGCAAAAAGAGATTCATTGCCTTTTGATATTGATGGCGTTGTTATCAAAGTGAATAACTTTCGGCAGCAGGAAACGCTGGGCGCCACGGCTAAATCACCACGCTGGGCAATCGCTTTTAAATTCAAAGCGCAGCAGGTCGAGACTAGGGTTTTAGGTATTACCTTGCAGGTTGGCCGTACCGGAGTCGTTAGTCCGGTCGCAGAACTTGAGCCGGTTTTTCTGGCCGGTTCCACCATCAGCCGCGTTACACTGCACAATGAGGATTTTATAAGCGAAAAAGATATACGGGTCGGAGATATGGTTGTTATTGAAAAAGGCGGCGATGTCATTCCGAAGATTTCACAGGTCGTACTTGAAAAAAGGAGTCCCGCTTCCAAAAAGTTTAAATTCCCATCAAAGTGCCCGGTTTGTAATACGGAAATCGTCAAAACGGAAGGCGAATCGGCCTGGCGATGCGAAAATATTGCCTGTGATGCACAAGTTAAAAAACGCATCGAACATTTTTGTTCAAGAGACGCAATGGATATAGAAAATTTAGGCGAAGCGGTCGTCGCGCAGCTCGTCGACCATCGGATGATCAAAGACCTTGCCGATCTGTATTATCTGAAAATGGATGCGCTGATTGAACTTGAACGTATGGGTAAAAAAAGTGCTCAGAATCTGATTGACGGGATTGAAAAAAGCAAACACCAATCCCTGGAGAAACTCATCTATGCTTTAGGGATCCGGTTTGTCGGAGAAGAATCAGCAAAAGATCTTGCGAAAGGATTCAAAACGCTTGACGCGCTTATGCATACCGGCGAAGATGTACTTTTGAATATTCCAGGTATCGGGGAGCGCACCGCGCACAGTATCTTTCAATTTTTCAAAAATCAGAAGAATCTTGAGGTCATCGCAAAATTAATCAAGGCCGGGGTTAATACAAAAATAACCGGTGATTCTTCACGATCTTTTCCGCATATCTTTGCCGGCAAAACCTTTGTGCTGACCGGGACGTTGCCAACCTTTTCCAGAGATGAGGCAAAAAAAATGATAGAGGACCGTGGAGGCAAAGTTTCGGGAAGTGTCAGCAAGAAGACCGATTATGTGCTTGCAGGTGAAGAAGCAGGTTCGAAGCTGACTAAAGCAAAAGAACAGGGTGTTGCTGTTATAGACGAAGCAGAATTTCAAAAAATGATCGACAGAGTATGAAACCGCGAATCGTATATTATGTTTTACTGTTTACTGTCTCGCTCATTGTAATGAGTTTACTGGCTTTTACCCCCGGGATCAATCGTAAAGGTGCGCTGGAGCTTGACGAAATGATCTATGGCACGGCGCCGAAGCCGTTTGTTTATAGGCAACTTTTGCCATACACGGTCAAATTGAGCTTACAGGCCGTTTCAGATGACCTGCGAGAATGGATGACGGTGAAAGCGTCACGGAGTTCGACCATGATAAGGATATTATCAAGGGTTTCGCTCACTCCTGATCTTTTTTTGGAATACGCTGTCACGCTTATTTTTATATATCTTTCACTGTGGGGGTTCATTTTTTCATTTCGCTACTTATTTACTCTTTTGTTTGAATCGCCGGTCTATTTCACAGATATCGTTACATTGTTCGCGACGGCAGGAATTCCTGCGTTCTTCAGCTACAGTTATATCTATGATATTCCCACGCTTTTTTTCTTTACCGTCGGTTTGGCTGCGATGTTGAACAGGAATTGGGGCCTGTACCTTTTGGTTTTTTTTCTCGGGTGTTGGTCCAAAGAGACTATGATCCTTCTCACACTGGTTTTTTTTATTTATTTTTTCAAAGATCAGAAGATCAAGCGGACTCTTTTCTTGAGATTGCTGGCTGTTCAGGTCGTCAGCTTCACCGTTATAAAAATGTTGCTGGGAATTATTTATTCTGATAACCCGGGCGGATTAGTCGAATTTCATCTGCTCCACAATTTATTGTACGGTTATCATTTCACACTTTCTGTTTTCTTGAGCTGGGTATTTTTTTGTATCCTTATTTTTTTTAATTGGAATGAGAAACCTCTTTTCTTAAGAAACGCATTGTGGATAGGCGTTCCTTTGATTATTTTAACGTTGTTCTTAGGTTTGATCCATGAGATCCGTGATTATGGCGAGATGTATCCGATCTTATTCGGATTGATGGCGCATACTGTTGGCGTGGTAATGAAGATCCCCATTTCTGTGAAAGAGAATGTATGAAGTATTTGAAGGTCATAACTTTACTGTTGCTGTTATTCTTCAGTTGGGCCGTGATATCGACCGTTCCCGATGAAGGGAAAAAGATCGGAACGCTGGCGGAAAAACGATTTGCGCAAATATTGCCAGATGATAAGGAGCTTGTCTGGATCTATTTTTCAGATAAGAAAGAAAACGACAATCTGAGTAAATCGGCTGTCGCAAGATCTTTGAGTCCAAAATCACTGAAACGCCGGTCAAAAGTTCGCAGGGCCGATCAACTCATTGACGATAGAGATCTTCCGGTTTCGGAACGTTATATCCGAATGATCGAAGAACAAGGCATTGAAATTCGAAATAGGTCAAAGTGGTTCAATGCTGTTTCGGCTTGGGTTACGCTGGCAGAAGCAGCGAACTTGAGCAACTTTGATTTTGTAACCCGAATCGAACTCGTTGCGCGATTTAGTAAGAAAATGGATGAGATTCCTCTTAAAATCGCGGAAAATTATTTTACAAAACCCGCGGTTTCGGATTTTGATTCAGCGTTTTACGGATATGCGTATATGCAGTTGAAACAGATCAAGGTTCCGGAGGTACATCAACTCGGTTATTTCGGGCAAGGAGTGACGATTGCCGTATTGGATAACGGGTTTCGGCTGCCGGGCCATGAAGCCTTTTCAGCGATGAATATTATTGACACGTATGATTTCGTGGACAAAAAGGAGAATGTTGTACCGCTCAATCCGAATATCAGTTTCGGGACGCACGGGGTGAATACGTTGTCGGTCATTGGCGGTTTTAAGAAGGGTAAATTGGCCGGGCCGGCCTATAAAGCAGATTACATTCTTGCACGTACAGAGAACGACAGCAGTGAGACCCCTTTTGAAGAAGATAACTGGATTGCGGCCATGGAATGGGCGGAAGGTCTTGGCGCGGACATTATCAGCAGTTCCCAGGGATACATCTATATGACAGGGGCCCGAAGTTATGACTGGAACTGGATGAACGGCGACTCGACCGTAATCACCAAAGGAGCGAACATCGGCGTCGGCATGGGCCTTGTGATCGTAAATTCCGCCGGCAATGAGGGATTCAACGCGTCACACAATACGCTCGGCGCGCCGGCGGACGGGGACAGTGTGATCGCGGTCGGAGCAGTCGACGCTTCCGGAGGTCGTGTAGGTTTCAGTTCAGTCGGTCCTACAACTTTAGGGCGTATCAAACCGGATGTTATGGCGATGGGATATGCCGTAACCGCAGCGAACTCCTCTAACACAAGCGGGTATGTACTTGTCAGCGGTACTTCATTTTCCTGTCCGTTGACAGCCGGTGTTTGTGCTTTGATGTTATCCGCGCATCCCGGATTAACTCCGGCACAGGTTCGCTGGGCGTTAAAAATGACGGCAAGTCAGGCCGGCAGTCCCGATAATCTTTACGGATACGGCATCATCAATGCTTTGGATGCGGTGAATTATTTCGGTATCACCGGTACTCCGGATACAACAACCACGGTTGACCAATTTGCTCTGTATCAAAATTATCCTAATCCATTTAATTCGAATACGAAGATCGCATTTGACATATACAAACCGGGTAATGTCAAGATCACCGTTTACAATGTGCTTGGACAAAAGATAAGAACGTTGTTCAATGGTTATCAGCCAACTGGTCCCAATCATGTAGAGTGGGATGGAAAAAATTCAACAGGCAGTACCGTCTCTTCCGGTATATATTTCTACCGGCTGGAAGCACAGAATTATTCAAAAACGAAAAAAATGCTTTTGGTTCGGTGACTATCGAGATGTGAAACAAAATTCCCCGCAGCACGTAAAGATTCTATACTTTCCAATTCAACTTTCAATATTCATTTTTGTTTTTCTAAGGGAGGGTTATGAAAACTGCGCTATGGGTGTTTGCTTTTTCGGCTTTAGGGTTACTACCGGTAAAGTCGAGCGAGCGCGAGATCCCGTATTTCGTTTCAACGCAGTGGTTGGCTGACCACGCGAACGACTCCGATCTGGTCATTCTGCAAACGGCGTTTACAAGAAAAGAATACGAGGTGGCACACATCCCCGGAACACAGTTCCTGTGGTTTCGTTGGTTGGCCATTGATACGCCGGATCTTTCGACGGAAATGCCGGACATTTCCTCGACTAAAAATATTTTGGAAGAGCTGGGGATTTCACGGAATTCAAAAATCGTCATTGTTTTCACAAAAGGCAGCGTAACCACCACCACACGAATGCTGCTGGCCTTGTCATATTTCGGGTTTGGCAACCAAACCGCCGTTTTAGACGGAGGCCTCGAT
>CAZHUW010000164.1:0-7794 GCA_964535295.1 uncultured Bacteroidota bacterium | reverse complement strand
GGACAAAAATTTTTCTATCATTTCCGTTTCTTCAGATCCAACCCGAGTCATCTTTATCCCGGTTTCTTGCGTTAAGCCTTGGATCTGGTCAAGCGTAAGGCCAAGCTTTTTTGCCCGATGCTCAATGGTCAACGCATTTATTGCGCTCTCTAACTCCCGATACGTTGATAGGTTTCCGGTTCCTTTGACATAATAATGAATATTATTTTTGCCAAAAGAGGAGGAATCAAGAACCAGGAAACCGTCGATAAATCCTTTTTGGATCAACTGCGTTCCGGCGACAATCATGCTGTCGCGGCTTGAATATGCAAAAGGAATGATGCGGAACGGGTTGGGGTCTTTAGAAAAAGCGGCCGCTAATTTGAATTCCAATTCTTCAACTGCAAGACCGGATTCATCGGCGACGGCTATTGTTAGCGGGAGTTCTGTTCCCCGCTCCGCCAAATAGCTGGGAACCAGTGTAAATCCAATGATCGTGGCCGGCATGAAGATCATGGAAAAAATAAACCCTTTGGATTTTACTTTTTGCATGAATTCCCAGACAAACACCGCTAACATTTTCTTTGTGAACATGTTCTGCTGCCGTTTTTTACATTGGCATTTCTATTTTGGTCTTTGTTTTACATACTCATCAAAACCGATCTCATTGTATTTTCTATCGCCGATATATTCCAGTATCGGCAAAAACTCATCGGCTTTCAGATATCCGGGAACCAGCGTGATCATCTTTTCGCTTGATTCGAAAAAAGCCGTTGCGGGATATCCATTGACGCCGATGCCTTGAGCGAAGTGATCGGCGTTATATGACTTCCCACCAAACATCACCGGACCGTCTTTCTCGGGATTGAGCCGGATTAGAACAAATTTTTCGTTAAGACACTTCACAACGCGCGGATCGGTATAGGTTTTTTCGTCCATGACCTTACACCAGCTGCACCAGTCCGTGTAAACATCGACCAAAACTTGTTTATTCTCGTCTTTGGCTTTTTGCATACCTTCGTTGAAACCGTACCAGGTCAATTGTGAGACTGAACTAAATCCCAGCGCAACAACGAATAAAACTATGGAAAGCACCACGATCGCCACCTTTAACCTTTTGTTTTTCATTAAATAACCTCTGTGGAAATAATATTCTAAACAGTAAAACCATTGAATGGTTAGAATATTCCTATATAATTATACCATAAACTATCGCGATTGGAAAAGACTAAATCAAGTCAATTTGTTTTTGAGACAATCAATTTATCAACTCGTTTGCCATCCATATCAGCAACTTCGATCTGATAACCGTTGAATCTGATTACTTCACCGGTCTTCGGAATCTTTCTTAATGTAAACATGACAAAACCGCCAAGAGTACTAAAATCATCCTGCCTGATTTCCAGAAAGGGATTGGGGTTCAGCTCCCCTGATAGATCGTCGATGCGCATAGATCCATCTATCAGCATAGAACCGTCCGCTCTTTTTACTATGCCGGGTGAATCAGAGTCCGTGATATCCGGAAGTTCCCCTAAGATCGTTTCGACAAGATCGTGCAAAGTGACAAGACCTTCAGTGCTTCCGTACTCATCTACAATAACAGCAATGTATGTCTTTGTTTCTTTGAATTTCTCAAGGATCGTGAGCGCAGCCGCATTTTCCGGAACATAAACCGGGTGGACCAACATATTCTTCAAATCGATCGCCGCACCGCTTAAGTGTTTATTCAGATAATCTCGTACATTAAGAATTCCAATGAGTTTGTCAAGAGATCCTTCGCAAACGGGATATTTTGTGAATCCGTTATCAAGGAGGATTGCGGCGATCTCAGTGTTGTCTTGGCTCAAATCTATCCACACTATATTATGGCGCGGAGTCATGACCTGCCGGGCGGAACGATCCGTAAGTTTGAACACGCTATGCATGATTTCCGATTCTTTCTTTTCCAGGATCCCGTATTGGCGGCCTTGTTCGATCAGCGATTTCAACTCCTGCTCAGAAACCGGCGGAGTAGAATTTGGCTTCACCCGCAGCAGTGTCATCAAAGCTTTAGTCGAAAGACTAAGAAAAAAAATAATGGGTGATGCGATAACGGCTAAAATTTTCATCAGCGGGGCTAAATACACAGTGATGCGCTCCGGATTATTAAGAGCGATGGTCTTGGGAAGCAGTTCACCTACAACCAAGGACAAATAAGTGATCGTTGCAACGATCACGGTGAATGAGATTTCGAAGGCATATTCTTTTAAGAAAGAAAATTGTTCAAAAAGAGGTGAGAGTTTCGACGCGAATTCGATTCCCCCATAAGCTCCCGCGAAGACGCCGACCAAACTGATCCCCACCTGCACGGTCGAAAGAAATTTCTCCGGCTCTCTTAATTGCTCGATGGCAATGATCGCGCCCTTCACCCCCCGTTTCGCCATCTCATGAAGTGAGGATTTTCGCGACGAGACAAAAGCGATTTCCGCCATCGCAAACAAGCCGTTGATAGCCAGCAATAAGAAAATTATAAGTATTTCCATGGCCAACATTTATAAATTCTAATTTCCAAAAACAATTTCGCCTCCAATTATCATTGTTTTCACTTTGATTTCAGGGACAGCATCAGGAGAAGATTTTAGTATATCTTCCGAAAGCACCATCATATCGGCTAATTTGCCTGTCGAAATTGATCCTTTGATTTTTTCTTCTCCAGAAGCGAAAGCGGCTCCCATTGTGTACGCGTGAATGATTTCCTGAAGCCGCATTGCTTGTTTCGGAAACCAGGATTCCCTGCTGTCTCTTTTTGAGCGATTTAGCGCAGCATAAATTCCCTGAAAAACGTTACATGTTTCGATCGGCACATCTGAGCCTAGCGCAATGACGGTACCGGAATTTAATAAAGAACGAAACGGATATGCCCACCGCGCACGTTCGCCCCAGTATTTGTTAGCGGCGTCAATATCTTCCGGAATATGTATCGCCTGCATTGAAGCGATCACGTTTGATTTTCTGAACCGTCCGATATCATCCGGATGAATAAGTTGGCAATGCTCGATTCTTTGCCGGAGGCTTTTTTCAGGTAAAGCAATTATTTGATTTTCGTACGCGGTCAAAGCTTTTCGGTTGGCCATATCGCCTATAGCATGAATGGCGCAGGAGATATCATTTTCAGCGGCTTTTAAGACAAGTCCGTTGACCGTATTCTGATCAATGATCTCCGTTCCATAACTCTCCGGCGCAACATGATCGAACGGTGCGATCATATGAGCGGTTTGCGAGCCGAGCGTGCCGTCAAGGAAGATTTTCATACCGCCGAAACGGACCCACGGGTCGCCAAACCCACTCTTCATTCCGAGTTCGATGACATGATCCAAATACCGGATCGGTAAATAAAAATTCACTCGCAGTTTCAACATATTCCGGGCATGTAGGATCTGATACGCCTCGAAATCTTTGATGGTTTCCATACAATGCACGCCGCACAAACCGTTTTGATACGCGAGAGACATGTTTTTTTTCAATGCATGAATTCTCTCCTCAACGGTTTCTTCTCCCATGACATCCCACACCAGCCGGCGCGCTTCTTCTTTGATAATCCCGCTTGGATTTCCATGGATGTCTTTTATGATTTCACCAGTTGATTCAAAGACCGTTAAAGAATTGATGCCGGCTAATTTCAATGCCGCAGAATTTACCCATGACGTATGCGCATCACGCGCCTCGAGGCATACAGGGTGATTCGGAGAGATCGCATCAAGATCTGATCGCGAAGGATATTTTGCGGGGTCCCACAAATTCTGATTCCAGCCGCTGCCTTTGATCCAACGGCCTGCGGGAGTTTGATCAATCTTTTGCCGAATGATCGATAAACATTTTTCGAGGGAGTTGATGCCGTTAAGGTTAATCTGATCCTGTTTCAAACAATAAGATAAAAAATGAGTATGAGAATCGGTAAACGCAGGGAGAACTCTTTTACCGGCGAGATCAATTTGTTCGAAGTGAGAAAATTCCCGCCGTAGGTCATGGGAAGAACCGACGGCAATAATGTTGTCGCCCAGTACGGCGACGGCTTCACATTCCGGTTGAACGCTATTGCCTGTGTAGATCTTTCCGTTTATAAATAATTTTTTATTCATCGACTATTTTTTTTGAGAACCTCCAAAAACAAAATATGTTTTTATAACCAGTAATTCAACCTTTTGATAGTCTGAACGATAGAGATTATGAAAAACAACTTGACAGAGCGCTTGAATTATCTTAAAATGAGGCGTTCGAAAAACGAACACCTATCTTTTCGATTGCTCATCTGGAATAAGTTCATATCTGAAAAAAACATCCGGTTCTTTCTGTAAGGTCTAACAGGACTTAATCTTTTCTAATATTACGATCCCGATCGGGATATGAGATTAATACTATCATAAATACGAATCATTATCGTTTTCGTAATTTAATTAATTCACTTAATTTCCCAACTTATGAGGAGGAAGAGGAAAATGCACATTTCTAAACTGTGGCGTTCAGCCGCCACGCTCATTACGGCGGCATGTTTTATCGCAACGATCGGCTGCGATAATAACAAAAAAGAAGAAGTTCAGTTTGAGGACTTCTTGGCGGCATCGCCGGCCGGCACGCCGATCGAAGGACAGTATATCGTGGTTTTGAAACCGTCATTGTCAAAGACCAGCGCGCAGATGGCGACTGAAATGGCAGCCTTGTACAATCTGCAGACGGAATTCATTTATGAATCAGCTTTGAACGGTTTTTCGGCCAAAGTTCCGGCAGAGAATGTGGAAGCTCTTCGTAATGATTCACGTGTGGCATATGTTGAACAGGATCAAGTTGTCAAGCTGATCCCTTACGTCCAGGAAGTTCATGTACAAAAATCGTTGGCTCAATCGACGCCTTGGGGTATTACACGTGTTGGCGGTGCCGGTAACGGTGTTGGCAAAAGAGCCTGGATCATTGACACGGGTATTGATCTTGACCATCCGGACCTGACAGTGGATCTGGCAAACAGCAAAAGTTTCCTGAGCGGTAACCAATCGACAAATCCCGATGATCAGAATGGACACGGAACCCATGTTGCAGGAACCATTGCAGCAAAGAATGATGCTAATTTTGTTGTAGGTGTCGCAGCCGGGGCAACGGTTGTTGCAGTTCGTGTTCTTGACCGCCGCGGCAGCGGAACGACATCCGGTGTGATTGCAGGTGTTAACTATGTAGCAAGCAAAGGGGTGACCGGTGAAACAGCCAATATGAGTTTAGGCGGAGGAGTTTCAACGACGCTTGACAATGCCGTTCTGGCCGCTTCTTCAAAAGTTAAATTTGCTCTTGCCGCTGGAAATGAGAGTGATAATGCGAATAACCATTCGCCGGCACGCGTCAATGGGGCCAACATCTACACAGTCTCAGCGATCAATTCCAGCGACGTATTTGCGTCCTTCTCCAACTATGGCAATCCTCCGGTGGATTATGCGGCTCCCGGCGTAAGCGTTCTATCGCTGTGGAAAAACGGCGGAACGAACACCATCAGCGGAACCTCGATGGCAACGCCTCACGTATGCGGTATATTACTTTTGGGTAGTATCACGAGCAGCGGAACAGCCATTAGTGATCCTGCAGCTCCTGCTGATCCGATCGCGCACAGATAAGATTTAGAAAACAGTTCATTTCAAAAAAGTCTCCGTCAAAAACGGAGACTTTTTTATTTATCGGTTTAAAAACACCTCCGTTTTGCCAGGTACAAAGCACTATTCGCTTGATAAAAGTGAGATAATTGACTAACTTCGCGCGTTGAAACAAATGCACGATTGTTAAACGATTATATAAGGAGTCAAGCCATGTTTGATATCGATATGATAAAAAATGTCTATAAAAATCTTAAAGAAAAACAAGAAAAAGCGCGCAAACTTTTCGATCGTCCGCTTACGCTGGCGGAAAAGATCCTTACATCGCATTTTTCCGAATTTCCAAAAAACGTCCCGGTGCGGTTTAAAACTTATGCCGACCTTGCTCCTGACCGCGTCGCCATGCAGGACGCTACGGCACAAATGGCGTTGCTGCAATTCATGTCTTCCGGCAGGCCGAAAGTTGCAGTTCCATCCACCGTTCACTGTGATCATTTGATCCAGGCGGAGGTTGGAGCGACCAACGATCTTTCAAAAGCAAAAACGGATAACAAAGAGGTCTATGATTTTCTAGCCAGTGTGTCGAACAAATACGGGATCGGATTCTGGAAACCGGGCGCGGGAATCATTCATCAGGTTGTGTTAGAAAATTATGCTTTTCCGGGAGGCCTTATGATCGGAACAGATTCTCACACACCCAATGCCGGCGGTCTGGGCATGCTGGCGATCGGCGTCGGCGGTGCGGATGCGGTGGATGTGATGGCGGGATTACCGTGGGAACTCAAATGGCCCGGCGTGACAGGTGTGAAATTAACCGGTAAACTTAACGGTTGGACATCGCCGAAAGATGTTATTCTGAAATTAGCAGGTATTCTTACCGTTAAAGGCGGAACAGGCAAGATCATTGAATATTTTGGTTCGGGTGTGGAATCGATCAGCTGTACCGGTAAAGGTACGATCTGCAACATGGGCGCTGAAATAGGAGCGACAACCTCGGTATTTCCTTACGACAGCCGAATGGCCGATTATCTAAGAATAACTGAACGTGAAGCATTGGCTAAACTTTGTGATGAACATGCCGCAATGCTAACTGCCGATCCCGAAGTATTCGAACATCCTGAAAAATTCTATGACGAGATCATCGAGATCAATCTGGATGAATTGGAACCGCATGTGAACGGTCCCTTCACGCCGGATAAAGCTTGGCCTATCTCGCAATTGGCGAAGGCCGTTGCGGACAACGGATATCCGGAAGAGATCAAAGTCGCGCTGATCGGTAGCTGTACCAACTCTTCGTACGAAGATATCGAACGTTCTGCAAGTATTGCGCGCCTTGCGTCAGCAAAAGGCATTAAGGCAAAAGCAGAATTTGTGATCACGCCGGGATCGGAACAGATCCGTGCCACGATCGAGCGCGACGGCCAATTGGCCGATCTCACGGCAATCGGCGGTAAAGTTCTGGCCAATGCCTGCGGACCATGTATAGGTCAATGGAAACGGCACGACGTCAAAGACGGTGAAAAGAACACGATCATCTCTTCTTACAACAGGAATTTCGCAAAACGAAACGACGGTAATTCGGCAACCCATTCGTTTGTAGCGAGTCCGGAGATCGTGACGGCGATGGCATTATCGGGCCGGTTGACTTTCAATCCACTCAAGGACTCATTGACCAATTCTCAGGGTGAGTCTTTTCATCTCAATGCCCCATCCGGTGATGAATTACCTAAAAAAGGCTTTACCACAGGAGAAAATGTTTATATGGCTCCGGCCAAGGACGGCTCCAAAGTCAAGGTTGCGGTCGATCCGAAAAGCTCACGTTTGCAGGTTCTCGTTCCGTTCAAACCTTGGGACGGGAAAGATGTTCTTGATGTGCCGGTTCTTTTAAAGGCAAAAGGTAAATGCACCACCGACCACATATCGCCCGCCGGACCATGGCTGAAGTACCGCGGCCATTTGGATAACATTTCCAATAATCTTTTCATCGGTGCGATCAATGCTTTTGGATATGAACCCGGTAAAGGTAAGAATGTAATCACAGGTGACATTCAGTCGTTTTCGGACAATGCCCGTTATTATAAAGCCCAGGGTATTGGATGGATCGCCGTTGGGGACGAGAATTACGGCGAAGGCTCTAGCCGTGAACACGCCGCGATGGAACCCCGTTTTCTCGGAGGCAAGGCTATTATCGTAAAAAGCTTTGCCC
>CAZHUW010000163.1:0-7840 GCA_964535295.1 uncultured Bacteroidota bacterium | reverse complement strand
GATCGAACCCCAATTCACGCGTCCCAAACTGATCAAAGCGCTGACGATGTTGGAAAATAAAGTAGATACAAACCCTAAAAAGAAACACGGAAATATTCCATTATAACCGGGTCGCCGGTCCTTAAGTCATCATTATTGCTTTTCTTGTTAACTGTAAAAAAATAAATACATAGACCGATGCCAAGTTAAAAAAAACTTGTAACTTCTGAGTTATTCAAGTATATTATTTACATGAATTTTCAGCTTTTTTCCCTTTCGTCAAGACAAAATTTGTCTCCATAACGTTCGTAATGATGCTCAAAAATGGTTCTCTGGAACATAGATTCGGACAGATAATTTTAGCTTCGGCGTCACCCCGTAGAGCACAAATTCTTTCTCAAATCGGTTTTCATTTTAAGACTGTTCCAAGTGCCGTCGAAGAGATCGTAACGAATCATGATCCAGTCAAAGTGGCGAAAGAGCTGGCGTTAAAAAAAGCGGCTGAAATTGCCGAGAGTTATCCAGACCAGATTGTGATTGGCGCCGATACGGTCGTTTTCATCGATCATAAAATTCTGGGCAAACCGGCAAGTGAAGGAGATGCGCAGGAAATGCTACGATTGCTCAGCGGTAAGACGCATGTCGTGTATACTGCTTTTGCCATTGTTCATAAGCAAAAACAAAAAAAAGTTGTTGATATTGAGTCGACGGAGGTAACGTTTCGGATTATAGCCGAGGAGGATATTGCCCGCTATGTGAGTTCCGGAGATCCGATGGATAAAGCGGGTGCTTACGGTATACAGGACCAAAGCGCGGTATTTATTAAGTCGATACGCGGCGACTTTTATAATGTCGTAGGCTTACCCGTTTCAAAAATCTATGCCTGCCTGCAGGAACAGTTCTAACGGTTAGCGGTGAATCCAATGAATGAATCGTTTTACAAAGATTTCTCAACGAGACTAAAAGATCGACGGGAAGATCTTGACGTCACGCCTTTAAAAATTATCGAAAAAACCAATCTGAAAAAAGAGTGGATCACACATATTGAATCCGGTTGTTTTGATTTTGCTCCCGAGGTCTATATAAGAGGAATTCTGAGGCAGTATGCGTCGCAGATTCAATTGGATCCGGATAAGGTATTGAATGAATATGAGCATATAAAAGAAAAGATCGATTTCATTATTGCCGAAAGGTATGTTGAAGTAAAAACCTTTGATGCGCGACCCCATTTTTCTCCTAAAGAGATCATGGATCTGGTCGTTTCCGGCAAACAGGATAACGGGCTTGAGGGATCAGAAGGCCTTGAAGCCGAGGTCAGAAAAAAGATTTTGAGAGAGCGAAAGGTTAACCTTGCTGTGATGAGTGCCGGGCTTTGTCTCGGTCTGATTTGCTTGTTCTATGTTTTTTTTGATACCAACGCTCAACCGGCTCTGAATTCCTTGCCCAAGGAAGGTTCGGTGGCTGCAACGACACAAAAGAGTCAAGTAAAAAAGGTTAGATGGGAGCTTTCCGAACCCTTATTGACCGATCAGCAAAAAAAGAGGAAAGCGGAAGCGGACATGAAAATAGACTTGGACAGCTCCAACACGCGAGTCAATCTGAAAAACGTTTCGCTTGAAAAAAATCAAAAATTAGAACCAATTTCCGTGCAGGAAGCAGCACGGGACATTGAACAAAGAATTTCCAATTAACGATTTGGAGAAAACGCGATGATGCAATATCTCAAAAATCTGAGACTGCGCGCTAAAATGATGGCGGGGTTTGCCGTATTTTCGATGTTTTTCATGACCATTGTTACCGTGATCTTTACCGTTCGCCTTTACCAAACGGCCGTAGAGGATCAGAACGAACTGCTGAAAACTTATTCGGATATTACGGCCAAAAATATCAGTGCGGCATTGGACTTCGGCGATAAAGCCTCCGTCATGAGTTCTTATGAATCCATTAAAAATTCCGTCGAGTTTGTGGTATCGTATGACGCCTCCGGCAATATTTTTGCTACTTTTGTGAAACAGGGACGTGATGAAAATCAGATACTGGAGATAGTAAAAGAAAATATTACGCAATGGAAGAATTCTAAGGATAAGACCTGGCGCTTTACGACCTCACAAATGAATTGCATTATCAATCCTATCTTCAACAGTGTTGACAATGAAATCGGCATTTTAGCTATGGGTGCCTCAACAGAGCCGATTTCATCGAAGTTGCGGCAGGATATTATGTTCAGCGTTATTTTACTTATAGTGACCATCGGCGTCGGATTACTGGCTGCTTATATGCTGAGCAATTTTCTGGTGAAGCCTATCACACGCATTGTTGACCGTATGCGGGATATCGCTGAAGGCGAGGGCGATCTTACCAAACGAATTGATGTCGACTCAAGAGATGAAATAGGCGAACTTGGAGAAATTTTTAATTCGTTTGTTGGAAAGCTTCATGATTTGATCGGGAACGTTGCCAAAGCTTCTGCGCAGATCGCTCAGTCCGTTGAATTCATAAGCAGTTCCTCTTCCGGTGTGGCAACGGGCGCCGAACAACAATCAAATCAGACAACGCTGGTGGCCGTTGCAGCTGAAGAGATGTCCGCTACGATCGTTCAGACATCCAGCAATACGACGGAGGCGGTACGATTATCCAAAGATGCTCATGATGCCGTTCGTCGCGGGCGGTACGTCGTTGATGATACGGTGAAGGGCCTGCAGAATATTTCAGCGGTGGTAAGTGAATCGGCGCAGACACTTTTGGAGCTTGGCCGGACAGTGTCACAGATCGGAACCGTTGTTGAAGTTATCAACGACATTGCCGACCAGATCAACCTTCTTTCACTCAACGCTTCGATCGAGGCGGCGACGGCAGGGGAATACGGTAAGGGTTTTGCAGTCGTTGCAAGCGAGGTCAAGAATCTTGCTGAAGGAACGACTCACTCTACTCAGGAAATCTCCCATATGATTGAGAAGATTCAGGTTGCAATGGCCAACGCGATTAAAGCGATGGAAAGGGGAACCAAAGAAGTGGAAAAAGGACGGGAACTCGGAACGAAAACCGCAGAAGCGCTTAACGACATCCTGCAGGCCAATAATCAAGTTATGGAAATGATCACAAATATTTCTATTTCTGCTCAACAGCAGAGCCATACGGCCGAGGAAATTTCTAAGAACATAGAAAACATTGCGAACATCACAAAAAATACGGCGCAAGGCGTACGACAGATCGACGGATCCACGGACACCTTGGTCAATCATACCGAAGTTTTAAAATCGGTCGTAGGAAGATTTAAACTTTCTGATAACTAAATTCATAAAATGTTAACTTTATGACTATTTACGAACAGTTACTCAAAGCACGGGATCAGAGAGGATCCGGATATTTCGTTTTGATTGATCCGGATAAAAAGTCTGAGGCAGAAACGTTAAAAACGGTAGAGGTGTGTGCCGACTGCGGGGTTGATGCGATTCTCGTAGGAAGCAGTCTTCTTCTGTCTCAACGTTTCGGATCGACCATCAAGCAGATAAAAAAAGAATTCAATCTGCCTGTGATTCTTTTTCCCGGAAGCACTATTCAGTTATCCGAGTATGCCGATGCCGTATTGTTTCTCTCCCTTATCAGCGGGAGAAATCCTGAATTTTTGATTGGGACTCAGGTGCTGGGCGCCCCAATAATCCGCAAAATGGCTCTGGAAGCTATTTCTACCGGTTATATGCTGATCGAGTCCGGTAAAACGACTGCGGCCGAATTTATGAGCAATTCAAAACCTATACCGCGTGACAAGAGCGACATCGCGGTAGCACACGCGATGGCCGGCGAATATCTTGGGATGAAAATGATCTATCTTGAAGCCGGGAGCGGTGCTATTCATTCGGTTCCGGAGGAAATGATCGAAGCCGTCAGCGGATACATCAATATTCCTGTAATTGTTGGCGGAGGGATCAACACGCCGGAATCGGCGCGTAAAAAAGTTGAAGCAGGAGCCGCATTTGTTGTAACGGGCAATATACTTGAAACAAGTAGCCATCGGGAGCTCATCAAAGAATTTGCGAACGCCATTCACTGGAAGAATGAGGAAATGAAAATGCCGATGCTGAGAAAAGTAAAATGAGGAAGGCGCTTATCGTATTCGCAAAAAAACCGGAAACCGGTAAGGTCAAAACGCGTCTGGTGCCTCCTTTATCATATGAAGAAGCGAAAGAACTGTATTTATGTTTCATCAAGGACTCATTGATTCAATATTGGCGATTGTCCAAAGAGTTATATTTTGATATATTTTTAGCCGTAACGCCCGAAGGGTCTTTCGGTGATTTTGAAGATCTGATAAGGGGAATCAGCGAAGAAATGGATATTAAACCGGAGATAAATTTACTTACCCAATCCGGGCAGGATCTTGGGAGCAGAATGTTTCATGCCTTTACCTCTGTTATGTCTGCGAAGTATGATGAGGCGGTTGTCATCGGTACAGATCATCCGACACTGCCAGACGATTATCTTCGGCAAAGTTTTTCCGCGTTAGATCAAGTGACTCTGGATGCGGTCATTGGACCGGCAGAAGACGGGGGATTTTACTTACTCGGGCTGAAACGTGTTCAGCCGGGTTATTTTAACGACATCCCATGGAGTACGGGTAAAGTGCTCGATCATACGCTTAGAAAATTCACTAAAAAAAAGATATCATTTCATCTTCTGCCAGAATGGTACGATGTGGATGATATGTCCTCCTTAAGCAGAATGATCAATGACCTATCTCAACTTGAAAGAGATAATCTGCCGTACTATTCGCAACAATATTTACAAGCGTTAAAAAACATCGAGGTATAATAAATATGCCTGAAATAAGCACCAAGCTCCGCCTTCTGCATTTCAGATCCGGTGATAAAGATTACGCCATGGATCTGAGTTATGTCAAAGAGATCATTCGTATGGCTGCATTGATGAAAGTCTCCGAATTACCTGATTTCGTTAAAGGGATCATCAATTTGCGCGGGGAAACTTTGCCTGCCATAGATTTTTTATCGCGCTCGAGAGCCGGTGAAACCCCTATTCATTTAAAGACGCGTATTGTCATTATGAAGATAAAGGATGTTACTTTGGGTCTGATCGTTGATGAGGTCAAAGAAACTGTAGAGATTGATGAAAATACGGTTTCGCGGAATATTCAGACCGACGTAGTCATTGATCCCAAATATATTACCGGCACATTTTTATTAAACGACCATATGATTATTTGGGTCGATATGTTAAAACTGTTTACTGCTAGCGAATTTACCCAACTGGAAAAAGGCGCTGTCCATGCATAGTGTCGACACTGATAGCACCGTTATTAAAAAGCCGGCTGTCAAAAACATCTCGCGCGAAACAGAATTCACGGATGAGTATTTTATTAAATTTCGTGACCTTATCAGAACGAAGAGCGGTATCTTCTTTGCCGACCGAAAAAGGGCCGACCTTAAGACCGGTGTTCTGAAAGCATTCCATTATTCCGATGAAAAAAATCTGGGACAATATTTTGACCATTTGTACAATGAAAAGTCCAACTCACCGGCATTTAAACTCTTGGTCTCTTTTCTCACCATCGGAGAGACATATTTTTTTCGTCATTTTGATGTTATAGAAAGAGTTGTTTTACCGAACCTGATAAAATCGCACCAACATGACAAAACTCTTCGTATTTGGAGCGCCGGATGTTCCACCGGAGAAGAGCCTTTTACGGTAGCCATGGTGCTCAATCATTTGTTGCCGGATATTAATAATTGGAATATCACGATAGTTGGAACGGACATCAATGTAAACTCTCTTCAATACGCAAAAGACGCCGTGTATCGCCCATGGTCGCTCCGCTCAATCAGTGACTATTATAAGAACAATTACTTCACAAAGAAGGACGGTTTGTATTATTTGGATGAGCGGGCGAGATCGTTGGTCAAATTTGATTATTTAAATCTTGTGGACGATGCCTATCCGTCTGCAGAAACGTCGACAAAGGATCTGGACCTTATCTTTTGCAGAAATGTGACGATTTATTTTGAGATGGAGACCACGATTAAAGCTGTCCATAAATTTTACGATTGTTTAAAAGAAAAGGGATTCCTGGCCGTTGGCCATGCAGAACCCAGCAGCCTGATCTACGATGCTTTTGTGTCGGAGATCTATCCGGATGCGGTGATTTACCGCAGGGATTCGGCACTAAAGAAAGAACAGCAATACAAGACCGGTATCCGCATCCGGAGGGACATTTTCAAGGATTACAGTGACCAACAGACGATGACGACGGTTTCGAAAACACCCATGCCGGATTTAGCCATACTGCAGAAGCAGATCGAAAAGTTACAAGTACAAAAAGCCCTTCCCGATAAGGAACCGCCGCAGGTAACGAGAAGTGAAATTAGGGAGAAATTATCGCAGCGAAGCGAACAACTCGAAACAAAACGCACAAAAGAACAAACGGAGGAACCCGTTACTGACGCCGAGACTGAAAGACGCGCCAAGCTTAACGAATCCGAGCTTTTTTCCAAAGGCATCGAATTATTCCAACAAAAAGATTTCGCTGCTGCAGAGAAGTCCTTTATTGACCTCATCGAAAGGTATCCAAAAAATGCACGAGCATCCTACATGGTGGCCCACATCAAAGCAAATAAAGATCAGGTTGAGGATGCCAAACGGTATTGCAACATTGCGATTGAGAACGATTCCCTTTTGATTGAAGCCTATTATCTCTTAGGCCTAATTCACAAAGAGGAAAATGCTTTCGATGAATCGATTAAAATGCTCAAAAAAACCATCTACATCGATCCGAATTTTGCTATAGGCTATTATGATCTGGCCGTCAATTATTTTAAACTCGGAGACAATGTGCAGGGCCACAAATACCTCAAGCAAACGGAGCGAATATTAAAGACATGTTCTCCCGAGGACCGCATTGGCCTGCTGGATGATCTTACCGCCCGCGAACTCAGCATGATGGTCAAGATGTGGGATAATTAAATTAAGTTACAGGAAAAATTATGAGTCAAAGCAAACAAGTTCAGGCCGAAGATGTTTTCGAAGAGGTGCATAAGTTGATTTCACAGTTGTTGAATACAACAATGACGCCTGAGATCCAGGAAAAGATCCTAGCCGAGCGGGCGCAAAGATTGAGCCGAGTCGAAATGGCGGAAGATACGGGCGAGAAAATGGATGTGGTTATTTTTCAATTGGGCAATGACTATTTTGCACTCGAGGCACAGTACATTCATGAAATTCGCCAGATCGGGGACATAACCCCGGTTCCCTGCACTCCTGATTTTGTTCTGGGAATCACATCGGTTAGAGGTTCTATTTATCCGGCATTAGATGTGCGTAAATCGTTTGGCGCCGAAGAGAAACAGGTCTCCCCCGAAAGTATGTTTATTCTGACTATTTGGAACAAGATCGAGGCCTGTCTCTTGGTTGATGCAGTGCTTGAAAAAAGAGGCATACCTAAACGTGAAATCAAACCGATTGTCACAGGATCAAAGAACGCAAACCTTAATTTCGTAGTTGGCTTTGTCCTTTTGAACGATAAAATGGTTACGTTGATAGATTGGAATGGTTTTATAGCTCAGGCTAATATTGTTGTTAACGAGGAAGTATAAAATTTCAACAAATAGATAACGGAGTTTTACCATGTTTGACTTACAGATTCTTTGGTTCCTGTTGGGGATAATTGGCGCCATCATCCTTTCCCTTCTTTTTTCCTATAAGCTATCGAAAAGGAGATTTTATAAAAGCATAACCATAACGGTGATAGTGATAGCATCCGGTGATGCCTTCTTAGGGTTTCTGTTGGGAAAATTCAGCATGCATTGGTGGGTATGGGCTGCGGTTTTCCTGGCTGGGTTTACTTATTCTTTTA
>CAZHUW010000162.1:0-7912 GCA_964535295.1 uncultured Bacteroidota bacterium | reverse complement strand
ACTATACGACAACCTTTGCCGATTGGGCATTCGAACAACCGGAATATAGATCTCAATTTGAATTGCTCAGTATCGAGGATCGTAATACAATGCCTGCTGCCGAATACGTGGCATTGGCCGATGATGCGCGCGGAGACAAAAAACCCTACGTTCTAAGGTTTGGCGATCAGGGTACTTCACAAAAATACAGCGTTTCAAAGGAAGTGATCCTGGCTGCAGAAGCAGCTGACGCATCGTGGACGATGTTGAGAGAAATGGCCGGAATGCTTACGCCGTATCCGCAGCAGCTTAAAGAACGCATTGATGAAGAATGGGCCGCCAAACACAAATCTGAACTTGCTCAATTGAAGAAGGATTTCGAAGAAAAACTTCGCCTGCAGGAAAGCGCGCAGATGGAAGCCGTAAAGAATAAATTAAGAGATAAACTCATGGCTTTGTCCGGATACGGTCATAAGAACTGATTCTGAATAATATGAGAAACATAACTGATTAGATGATACTTTTTATTGAACAATCCCCCTGTATCCCCCTTTCCAAGGGGGAAAAATACGGAATTCACGGTTCCCCCTTGAAAAGGGGGTTAGGGGGATTACTTTATTTTCTTTCGTAAAAAACATGAGCGAAACAAATCCAAACGCACGTTTGACCTTTCATCACGGAGTTCATCCGGAAGAATTCAAAGAAATGACCGCGCATCTGGCGGTTGAACGCATTCCATTCGTGGAAGACTACGTGGTTCCGTTGTCCCAACATGCCGGTGCGCCTTCGATCCCGGTTGTACAAAAAGGTCAGCGTGTGCAGCGCGGACAAATGATCGCTAAGCCGGCCGCATTCGTTTCCGTTGCGCAACATGCTCCGGTAACCGGAACCGTTTCTGCGATCGAATTAGGTGAGCATCCCAACGGGCTTTTGGTCAATGCGATCAAGATCAAAGCCGATCCTTTTTCTGCGCAGACGATTGACGCAGACAGGCCGCGGCCATGGCAGGAACTGACCCTCAAAGAATTTATCGACGGCGTGCAGAATGCCGGATTAGTTGGCCTCGGCGGCGCGGGATTTCCGGCGCACGTGAAATTTTCCATTCCGGAGGGTAAGCATTGTAATTATATCATTGCCAATGGCTGCGAATGCGAGCCCTTCCTTACATCCGATCACCGCATCATGGTAGAATTTGCGGCGGATCTCATTCAGGGATTAACGATTATCAGGCATTTTATCCCGGCGAAAAGGATATTCATCGGTATTGAAAATAATAAACCCGACGCCATCCGCGTTCTGAAAGAAGAGATCAAAAAACAGAATACGGATTTCGAGGTGATCCCTCTGAAAGTCAAATATCCGCAAGGCGCGGAAAAGATGCTCATTACCGCCGTTCTCAAAAAAGAAGTTCCATCCGGCAAACTGCCGATCGACGTTGAAACCCTGGTATCAAATGTTGGAACGATCGTCGCGCTGTCCCAATATTTCACCGGCGGCGTGCCGCTGATCGAGCGCGTGGTAACGGTAACCGGCACCGCAATTCGCAGGCCTGCAAACTTGATGGTTCCGGTTGGAACGCCGATCAAGCATTTGATTGAATGGTGCGGCGGCGTGACCCATGAGGCGGTCCGAATTCTCCTCGGCGGGCCGATGATGGGCGTGGCGCAGAAAACGCTGGATGTCCCGGTGACCAAAGGCATCTCTGGCGTGCTGGTTTTGACCGATCAGGAAGTCCAGGATCTGACGGAATATAAGTGTATTAAATGCGGGCGATGCGTGGAAGTGTGTCCGATGTATCTGAATCCTTCGGTGATGGGATTATTGGCGCGAAAAGGGATGTATGAGGACATGGAACCTCTGCATATCATGGATTGTTTCGAATGCGCATCGTGTTCATTCGTTTGTCCTTCGGGTATTCCGCTGGTACAGAGTTTTCGCGTGGCTAAAAGTATTATTCGCGAACGTAAAGCAAAAACCTAATGGAAGAACGTTCTAAATTATTTCTCTCGACTTCTCCTTTCCTTCATGACCCGGCCAGTACACCCTGGATCATGTATCAGGTTGTATTTGCACTGGTGCCGGTAATCGGCGCGGCCTATTTATTTTTTGGTTTCAGCGCGCTGCTGCTGTGTGCGACGGCTGTGGGATCTTGTTTTTTTGCGGAATGGTTGTTTTCAAATCATGTACCGCGGCACAAATCTCTTATGGACGGAAGCGCCTTGATCACCGGTCTTTTACTTGCATTAACGCTGCCGCCCGGATTTCCGCTGTGGATGGCGTTTCTCGGGGGCTTTGCCGCTGTGGCCATCGGCAAGATCATTTGGGGCGGCCTCGGCCAGAATATTTTCAATCCGGCGCTTGTTGGGCGCGCATTTCTTCAGGCCGCTTTTCCGACGGCGATCACAACATGGGCTGCTCCGGACGGCCAGTTCTTCTCGGCGCGTGGGGCCAATCTTGCTTTGCCGTTCTTTCATGGCGAAAAGGTTGATGCGTTGACCGGTGCCACACCGCTTGCGGCAATGAAATTTCAGCATGAAGCAACAGATCTGATGAACCTTATGACCGGACATACGGCAGGTTCTCTTGGTGAGACCTCCGGTGTCATTATTATCCTTGCCGGGATCTACCTGGCGATGCGTAAAATTTTCAATTGGCATATTCCGGTTTCAATTCTGGTTGCGACCGCCGCTTTATCGGGTATATTCTATTGGATCGATCCGGCGATCTATCCTTCGCCTCTGCATATGATTTTCTCCGGAGGACTGCTTCTCGGCGCCGTATTTATGGCAACCGATCCGGTGACTTCGCCTTTCACGATCAAGGGGTGCTGGATCTTCGGCGCAGGCATCGGCGCCCTGGTGGTTCTGATCCGCATTTTCGGAGGATTGCCGGAAGGGGTGATGTATGCGATCTTGCTGATGAATGCCGTAACGCCGCTGATCAACCGGGTTACGCGATACAGAGTATATGGAACCAAATAATTTTTGGCTACGAATGATCACAAGTTTTATAATTGGAATTCATGCAATACAAACAACGGCTGACTTATAAATAAAAATGGCAGAACAAAAAACACATACGGAGATCCCGATTCTGTCGTCGCAGGATCCCAGTTCCATGCGTATGATCATGACCCTGGCAGTGGCGGGTTTTTTTTCCGGACTGATCCTTGTCTGCGCCTATGTATTCACGCTGCCTATCATCGAGCGCAATAAAGAAGAGGCGCTGCAGGAAGCGATCTATCGTGTATTACCGGGGTGCAAAAAATACGATGCCATGATCCTCGCCGGCGGTGAATTGAAAAAACAGGAGAACGCTTCGGATCGTTCCGTGGAAAGGATATTCTTAGGATATAATGAAGCGGGTTCCGTTATCGGGTTTGCCATTCCGGCCAGCGAGCCGGGTTTTGCCGATGTCATCAGGCTCATTTACGGGTTCAATGGCACTGGTAAAGTTATCATAGGATATGAAATTCTGGACAGCAAAGAAACGCCGGGATTGGGAGATAAAATATTTAAAGATAAACATTTTGTATCCAATTTCACCTCGCTGGCCGTAGATCCAGATATCGAAGCAACGAAAACAGGCGCTAAGACAAAACCTAATCAGGTTGAAACGATCACCGGTGCAACGATCTCCTCCAAAGCAGTGATCCGCGCATTGCAAAAATCGATCACTAAGTGGCGCGCGGCTATAGATGTGTATGTTGAAAGAAACAAATTAACTTATAATTCAAAGCCATGAACTCGATCGAAGAAACCGGGCGCGCCTATCAGGAATTCATCAAAGGACTCTGGAAAGAGAACCCGATCTTTGTCAGTGTACTCGGTATGTGCCCGACGCTCGCGGTGACCAATTCTGCGATCAACGGATTAGCTATGGGATTGGCCACAACGTTCGTTCTGATCGGGTCGTCGTTCCTGGTCTCGATGATGCGGCACTGGATACCGAAACAGGTTCGTATCACCACGTATATTGTGATCATCGCAACCTTTGTTTCGGCCGTGGATCTCATGTTGGAAGCGCTTGTTCCGAAGATCCATAAAGAACTCGGAGCTTTCATCGCGCTGATTGTGGTGAACTGTATCATTTTAGGGCGTCAGGAAGCATTTGCGTCAAAGAATCCGCCCTGGTTATCGATATTAGATGCGCTCGGCATGAGTATTGGGTTTATATTCGCGTTATTGATGCTCGGCGGTATCCGAGAGATATTGGGCAACGGCAGTTTCTTTGGAATATCATTATTCGGAAATCAATTTGAACCTTGGGTGATCATGATCCTGCCGCCGGGCGGATTCTTATTATTAGGTTTTTTACTGCTGTTCTTCAATTGGCTCAAAGCGTACCGCGCGGAGCGGGCCAAGTTGACAGCACCGAAAGCGCAGGCGTAACATGAGTGATCTGCTTTGGATATTCATATCGGCACTGCTGATCAATAATTTTACATTAGCAAATTTCCTGGGGATCTGTCCGTTCCTGGGTGTTTCGGATCGCGTGGACACGGCATTCCGTATGGGTCTGGCTAATATATTTGTCATGCTCATCACCGCATTCAGCGCTTGGGCGCTCAATACATTTGTTCTTATTTATGCTCCGTATCTTCGTTTGATCAGTTTTATTGTGGTGATCGCCAGTACGGTGCAGTTCGTTGAAATGGCCATAAAAAAATTCAGTCCGGACCTTTTTAAAGCGCTGGGCATTTTTCTTCCTCTTATTACGACGAATTGCGCCATTCTCGGTCTGGCGCTCTTTCAAACAAGCAAAGGGTACGGATTGGTTCAAGGATTGGTCTATGCACTCGGCGGCGGCGGCGGTATGACGCTCGCCCTGGTGCTCATGGCGGGCATCCGCGAGGAAACAAGGGTTCTTGATATACCGCGTGTGCTGCATGGAACGGCGCTGAGCCTGATCATTGCGGGAATTCTTTCGATGGCGTTCATGGGATTTGCCGGATTATTCAGTTCGAACTAAGATTATGGAAATAACGCAATACATCATTGGGATCTTTGTCGTGACCGGATTAACCACCGGCTGGGTCGGCGTCCAGTTTCTCGCGCGGAAAATAGGTACAAAGAATCATTTTGATCAACCGTCGGCTTCTTGTTCCGATTTCGGAAAGAGCTGTGAATGCGGCAGCGGCGGATGCGGGGATGAAAAATTATGCGAAAGGTAAGTTATGAAAACTAACAAGACGGCCGGAATCGACCGGAGAAAATTTTTGAAGATCGGCGCAGGGTCGTTGTTCCTTATTGCGGGCGCAGGCCTGGGCCCGGCATTGTTCCGCAACCGCAGAGTGTACAGCATGACGAAAACGCTGATGGGCACTATCGGTGAGATACAGGTTGTGCATGATGACGAAAGGTTTGCTTATCGGGCTATCGACCGCGCTTATGAAGAATTGAACAGGGTCGAACGCCTGCTGACTTATTTTTCCGATAACAGCGAAATCGGGCAGATCAATAAATTCGCTTATACCAAAGAGGTTGCGATCTCCAATGAGACCGCCGATCTGATCGAACGTGCCCTGCATTGGTCGCAGGTCACGAAGGGGTTCTTTGAACCCGGCCTCGGCCAAGTGACGTCGATCTGGGATATCAAGCACCGTACCGAACCGCCGCCGGAAAACCAGTGGATCCGTTTTGCCGACCGCAGTTTTGCTCAGAAGATCGTCCTGTCCAGAAACGGATCCGGCGCAACGGTTCGTCTGTTGACACCCGATGTGAAAATCGATCTCGGCGGTATAGGAAAAGGATACGGTGCGGATCGGGCAAAGACCATACTGGCCGAAGAGGGGATCGATCAGGCACTGATCAGGCTTGGCGGCGATATTGCAACTCTCGGCGGCAGATCGGAAAATGACGCGTGGCGCATCGGAGTCAAAAATCCCGAAAACCCGTCGGAAATTATTCAGGTGATATCTTTAAAAAATCAGGCCGTTGCAACATCCGGTTCGTATGAACAATATTTTGTTTCGAACGGTAAAGTGTATCATCATCTTATCAACCCGAAACTGGCCATGCCGAAACGCACCGGTTTTGCCAGCGTAACGGTGATCGGGGATCATTGCCGCGATACCGATGCTTTGGCGACGGGGTTGTTCTTCGTATCGGACGAAGAGAAAAAAAGGATTCTGAGCGAGCAGACAGATGGGTTTGAATTTCTTCGGTTTGGCGTGTGATAGTAATATCACTTCTCGTGTCACTACGATACACTCGAAGTGACAAAGCAGGCGTCAGTTTGAGTGTACCGAGAACTGATTGGTTTAAAAAATATTATAGATAAAATTTTAAAGATGTCGTAATTTATCACTGGCAACCATAATTATAAGGAAAGAGGATGCCATGAATGCGAGTTTAGTAAAATCCAAAGTTAAATCATTAGATCCGAAAGCCCCGTTTTATCTTAGTAAAGATGCTTCGGTCAAAGATGCGGTAAAGTCCATGAAGGAGCATCAAATGGGATGCGTTCTGATCAAAGACGGTGAAAAATGGGCCGGTGTATTGACGGAACGCGACGTGCTGCGGAGCCTTTCACGTAATGTTGATCTCAAGAACATGAAGGTAACCGAATTAATGGATGATTATCCGACCTATCTGTATGAGGATGATTCCGCGGCCTATGCCCTGAATGAAATGTCCGTCGGAGGATACCGGAGCCTGACGGTCGTGGGGAAGGACAACCAGCCCTGCGGCATTCTTACGATCGAACATATTCTCGATCACATCATTGACGAATTGAAATTTTAAGGAGTTACGCTATGACCCATCAACACGAATTGGAAGACGAGTTGGTCCACATGGACGAACTCAATCGCGAACTCGAGAAACACGAGATCCATCTCAACGATTTTAATCAGCCGATCGGACTGCTGGAACCTCCTGCGCCTTTGATCGTTCAATCCGGCAGTTTATTAAAGGACGCCGTCAAGCTTATGGGCGATCATAACGTCGGATGCGTGATGGTTGTGAAGGACATGAAACTCATCGGTATCATGACGGAACGGCATTTGTTATATAAGATCGCCGATCAATGCCCGGATTATACCAAAGACATCGTAGACGACTATATGCGTAAAGATCCGGTTTGTCTGAAACTGACCGATCCGATCAAAGAAGCAGTCAAGGTCTTCCGAAAACATGAAACACGTCATATTGCGATCGTGAATGATAAGAATGAACCTGTCGGACACACCTCTGTCAAAGGTATGATCGAATATATCGTCGGTTTCTTCTCGGAAGAAGTGCTTAATCTTCCGCCGCATCCACTGCGCAAGGGAGATGATCAGGCAGATGGGGCGTAGAACCTTTCCCTGACCTCTATCTGGAAGAAGGAGGACGTAAAAATTCAATAGTACGTCCTCTCGCTTTATCAAGACGGGGGACAGAGGCGGTTGTAAACATCACCAGCTACTCAACTGACGCTTCACATGACGCACACGACACATGAACCAGCCTTTTGATCCACAGCAGAATTACGCACAGACCAAAGAAGACATTGGATATGTAAACAGGAAAGATGCTACACAGGCCGACTACGACCGGATCGGTTTCAAGTCGGGCCTGGAAGTTCATCAGCAGTTACTGACCCGTCGAAAACTCTTTTGCCGCTGTCCCGCAGGGAAATTCAATTCTCACGACGATTACGATGCCGAAGTGATACGCCACATGCGCCCTACGCTGAGCGAATTGGGCGAGTACGACGGCACGGCATTGATGGAATTCAAGACACGGAAGAATATCATCTATCGTATCAAGAATGAAACGGCGTGCACCTATGAAGTGGACGATACGCCGCCTTTTGCGATGGACCCTGTTGCGCTGGATATTGCTTTAGAAATATCTATTCTGAATAAAATGAATATTGTCGGAGAAGTTCACATCACCCGCAAACAATATCTCGACGGCAGTATTCCGACGGGATTTCAACGTACGGC
>CAZHUW010000161.1:0-7921 GCA_964535295.1 uncultured Bacteroidota bacterium | reverse complement strand
CGCGATCAAAACATTTCCAAAACAGTCATTTCCTGCTTTGTTAATAAACGATGTCAACTGGGATCTCAAAGATGATCATGGAAACAAAGTGAGACCCGGTTTCTACCGCGTATTCATAGAGACAGGTGACGATGTTCTTTATACGGATATGTTCGTTTATAATGACTGTTCCGATATTCCGCATGACATTAAAACCGAAATTTGTAACTAAGGAGCCGTATGAGAAGTGTCATAATTATATTTTGTCTGGTGTTCGTTGTGAACATCGTTAGCGCGCAGGAAATTTCAGAAGAAAGAAAAATTGGATTATCCACCTCGCTGCTGAAGGAACAGATGGATATATCCGTTCCCATATTTACATCGGAATATTATGTTGTGGTTCCTTCGGTGAAAATTTTGTACGTGGAGGACGGAGGCTTGGATTTCGGAATCGGCGTCGGGGTGAAATATTATTTCCGCAATACCAAAGTGGCGCCGTACATGACCGGCAGAATTTCTGCCTTCGGCCTGAATCCAAAAAGAGGCCATTCGATGATGGACTACGGGCTTGGATTCGGCATGGGCGCGGATTATTTTTTCGATCCTAATTTCAGCGTCGGCCTGGAAGCGCAGCTGAACGGTTCTTTTTCCGATAAAAACTCGAACCGGTTCGGCAATCCCGGAGGGACCAATCTGAATACGGCCATGGCCGTCACGGCGTCGATCTATTTGTTTTGAAACAAGGGTTATCAATTTTTGACATTTAAAAACTAATGTCCGATCCTAAAATATTTAACTCAATTTCTGAATTCTTTCATTCGATACACTTGAAGATCGATCAGGATTTTGACTGTACTATTCACAGCCTCGACAAACTACATGGCGAAGCGCCGATGTCCTCGCCGTATTTCCGAACCAATTACTACACATTTCTTGTGATCGCATCCGGCAAAGGGCATTATACCATCGACGCGCATTGGTTTCCGCTGAAATCGTTTTCCTTTTATTTTACGAACCCCGGCCACTTAAAATCGTTTACGATCGAAGAAAATGTCACCGGCTTTATGATCACATTTTCGGAAGCCTTTTTGAATGCAAATTATCCCGGGAAATTAGAAACAGACTTTTCTTTTCTCTTCGATGAAAGCGTTCCGGTCATGTATCTGCCAAAAGACGTTTTTTCCCGTATTCACGAGGTGTGTACGCTGATGATCAAAGAATACAACGGACGATCACCGTTTAAACAGCGTATTGTGGCCAATCATTTGGCGGCGCTGTTATTCAAAACCAAAGAATTGCTTCTGACCTACCAAGCAAAGATCAAACCGGAAAATCGTCCGGGGGAGATAACAAAACTTTTTAAAACAGCATTAAACAGGAATTTTCTCAGAGTATTAAAAGAAAAAGAAAGCCGTTTGTGGAACGTTCAGGACTATGCCGACCATCTGCATATCCACCCCAATTATCTCAGCAGTATCGTCAAAGCCGAGACCGGAAAAACGGTCAAACAGTGGATTCATGATAGACTGGCGTCCGAGGCAAAGTCTATGCTCAAGAACACCAAACTGACCGTATCTGAAATCGCCGGCCATCTTTCGTTTGACGACGTGTCCAACTTCAACCGCTTTTTCAAAAGCCAAACGGGTCAAACGCCCGGGCTTTACCGCAAATCTTAAAAAATGACCATTTTTCCGTTGGTTCTAACCTTGGTTTGATCCCTGATCCCGGATACATTGTGAATGATTCAGTTAAATAAACATCATTCATTAAACCGAGGTTTAACCATGAACACACAAAATTCCAATAATTCTAACAGCCTTCCCGTCACGTCCATTGGGCATACTAAAACAACCGTATCATCGTTCGGATTGGGGCTCATGGGAATGTCCGATTTTTACGGTTCCAAAGCCTCCCGGGACGACAAAGAGAGTCTGGCGACAATCCATATGGCCATGGAACGGGGAATAACCTTTTTTAACACCGCCGACTTTTACGGAACAGGCCACAACGAAACTTTGCTGGCGCAGGCGATCAAAGGCCGTAGAGACAAAATTTTTATCAGTGTTAAGTTCGGCGTATTACGTGGGCCTAACGGTGAATTTTTTGGCCTCGATACCCGGCCTGCAGCGGTAAAAAATTTTGTTAGCTACACATTACAGCGTCTTGGAACCGATCACATCGATTTGTATGAACCGGCGCGAATCGATCCATCAATTCCAATCGAAGAAACGGTAGGAGCCATTGCGGATCTTATAAAACAAGGCAAGGTCAGGCATATCGGACTTTCCGAATCTTCCGAGGAACAGATACGCCGCGCACACCGGGTTCATCCCATCAGCGCCGTAGAAGTGGAATATTCATTGGCTTCCAGGGTCGTTGAAGAAAAAATATTGCCGGTAACGCGTGAACTCGGTATTACGCTGGTGGCGTACGGAGCATTGAGCCGCGGCCTGTTATCCGGAACCCTCGAAGGGAAATACGATCCGGCCGATTTCAGATCCCATGCCCCGAGGTTTTCCGGTGACCATTTCACACGAAATCAGGAACTGGTAAGACAGTTGGCCGAATTTGCCGAAAAACGCGGGTACTCTGCGCCGCAAATTGCGCTCGCTTGGGTGGCCAATCAGGGCAAAGACATTATTACTTTGATCGGAACGACCAAACGCAGCCGGCTCGAGGAAAACCTTAAAGCGGCGGATATACGTTTAAATTCAGACGACATGAAATTTTTGAACATGTTGTTTAAAGCCGGTAGTATTTCAGGTGATCGTTATCCGGCTCCGCAGATGGGAATTGTCGTTAAATAATGAATCATAAAAATCCCTGTTTTTTTGAAAAAATATGAAATATTTTGTGCATAAGATTAATTTGTCTTTCTAAGAGGTATTGTAGATTCTAGATGAAAAAGATCCTCGAAACTTCCCGTCTCTTACTCCGGGAACTGAATACCGGCGATGCGGCATTCATTCTGACTCTGCTCAATACGCCGACGTGGTTGAAATTCATCGGCGACCGCGGCGTAAAGAATTTAGATGACGCCAAAAATTATATCCTGAACGGCCCGGTAAAAAGTTATACAGAAAAAGGTTTTGGCCTTTATCTGATAGAACTGAAAGACTGGACTGCGCCGATCGGAATGTGCGGCCTGATCAAGAGGGATTTTCTGCCGGATCCGGATATCGGGTTTGCCCTTCTGCCGGAATTCGAGGGAAAAGGTTATGGATACGAATCGGCATCGGCCGTTCTGTCGTATGGCCGAAATAATTTAGGCCTGCAAAAGATCGCAGCCATCACGGTGAAAGAAAATGTGAATTCCATTCATCTGCTGGAAAAGATCGGCCTTCGCGAAGAAGGTACGGTCGTGTATCCGGGAACCGATGATGAATTGCTTCTATTTTCGGTGGAATTCAACAGAAAGGAAAAATGAGAACAAACAAAATCAGCGGTATGATCGGACGAAGCCCTATAAACCCGTTCGTGTTCGTAGTTGGAAAGGTTGCATTTGTAAGCTCCGGATTCTTTTTCCTCGTAACCATCATAACGCCGGTTACCCTGCTCTATGAAAGCCGTGAGATGTCGGTCATTGGAATGATATTGATCCTTACCGGATTTAGTTTGGCCGGCGCCGCGTTGTTTCATTTGGGAGAATCCGTGGCGGTCGGGCTTCCCGACCGGCAAACCGCCCTCAAGACCCACGGGCTGTACCGATTCAGCCGGAACCCGGTTTATGTGGGAGGCATCCTGATGTGTATCGGTTCCTGTTTATATGCCGCCAATATTCTTAATATCGCATCGTTTATGGTCGCGCTATTGATTCACCATGCCATTATCCTTAAAGAAGAAAAATACCTAGAGGGAAAATTCGGATCCTCATGGCTGGAGTATAAAAAACGTGTGCCAAGGTATATAGGATCTTTTGAATCAAATAAAGGAGAAACTTCATGATCCGGTTTTTCAAGCTGATTGCTCTACTGTGCATCGGAACCGCCGCCGGTTTTACGCAATCCCTATCGACCGAACATGTGTATAAAGCCGACAGCGCTGCCGTCGCGCAGGCCGCAACGATCGCCGATTTCTCCATGTTGATCGGCAACTGGACCGGAAAGGGCCTGGGCGGCGATTGCGATGAGAACTGGCTGGGCCCGGCGGACAACCGCATGCACGGGATATTCCGGCTTGTGAAGGATGGGAAGATCGTCTTTACCGAATATATGAGTATCCTTCAGGATTCCGCCGGCTGGGCGCTCAAGGTCAAACACTTCACGCCGGAATTCATCGGCTGGGAAGCGAAAGACAAGTCGGTCGATTTCCGGTTCATCCGCGCCGAAAAGAACGCGCTGTATTTCAGCGGCATTACATTCTTGACGGAAGGAAATAAATTAACCATCTATATTGCATTCCGTCAGAAAGACAGATCCTACCGCGAAGAAGTTTTTACATTTGAAAGACGTTAGTACCCGAGTACAGAAATCCGCTTGCAAATTTCTTAAGCGTGCCGTACTATATCTTATTCACTCGCCAAAACAGATGCATCTCACGGGATCAGGCATGGCCTGATCGATTCGTAATAAGAAGCTTTCCATAAATTAAAAAGTTCATCCGGTATTTAACACGAGCGTTTTTTAGTCATTCGCGAAAGAGGATACTATGAAACCGATCTTTCTTTTTGTCTTTTTGTTTTGCGGAACGATCATGGCGCAGGAACGCCTTTACCGCATTGAAACGCAAGATCACCGTATCGGCTTCATCAATGCGGGCGGAAAAGTCATCTACAAACCTCAATTTGATCATCTAACCGACCGTTCATATCATGGGTATCGCTGGATCCACGCCGGCGGCAAAGCGCATGAAGGATACATCAAGGGCGGTAAATGGGGATTGATCCGGCTCGGCACGCCGGATGACCGGATGATCGTTGAACCGTCATTCGATTGGGTCGGCTATTTTTCAGAAGGATTTGCACCCGTGCTTGTTGAAGGGAAATGGGGATTTATTGACACAACGGGGCGCATGCGTATTGCGCCGCAGTTCCCCGATAATCAAACTCCGGATTTTGATCCCGAACGGACTAAACAATATAACGATGACAAACCGGAAAACTGGTTCATCGATAATAATTACGCCGAATACGCCAAAGAACGAGGGCACAAATTCGGCCGCTCGCTCCCGCCCCCCTATTATTTTGAATTTCGCAACGGGCAAGCCTGGATGAGAATGAAAAGAGGCGCGGTGATCATTGATACGGCCGGAACCGTTCTCAAGAAGTTTGAGATGGCGCCCCGTTTTGATGACGACCATTATTTTGACCCCGATGCCTGCGTTATCAGCGCCGGGAAGCAATTTGATGCTATAAACCGGGCAGGAGATACGATCGTTCCGTTACAAGATAAGAAGATCCGTTCCGTGAAATTTGTCAACGAGCGTATGAATTGGGTTGCGTTGGAAGGCTCGCCGGAACCGGACGTTTCCCAATGGGGATTGATGAATACGAAAGGCCGGTGGCTGATCGAACCGGCATTCGATCAGATCTGGATAAGGCCGAATGTTTTGACTTGGATTCGAAAAGAAAAATTATGGGGACTGATCGATACGACGGGGCAATTCTTTTTCGAACCTCAATTCGAACAAATAGAGCATTTTTATGAATACGGCATGAAAGTTCAGAAGAACAAAAAGTGGGGATTGGTTGATAATCATGGAAAACAAATTCATGAATGCCGTTGGGACCAGTTGGGTTATCCTGATGACGGGATGGCGAAGATCGTGGAGAATAGCAAGATCGGTTTTATTGGCCGCGACGGGCAAATACTGGCGGCTCCTGAATTCAAATATTCGGAATATCCGCATGAAGGTTTTGTCTGGGTCGCCGGAGATTCCGGCTGGTGCGCGCTCGATCGAACGGGTAAGATGACGGTGAGGCCCGGCACGCCGTTCCAATTCGTTTACGGATTTAATGAAGGCGTAGCATGGTTCCGGTACAACAACCGTTACGGCCTGGTGGACACCACCGGACGGCTTATCACAGCGCCCTCTTTTGATTTTCGTAACCCCTGTTCATTCAAAGATGGGCTTGGCTGGGTACAAAAGGACGGCCTTTGGTCGCTGCTGAAAAAGAACGGCGAAACGGTTTTTCAAATTAAATGCCAGAGCGCCGGGGATTTTGACGGCGAATTGGCGCCCATCTGGTTTGACGAAAAAAAGCAAGGCTATGTGAATAAACAGGGAAAAACGGTTTGGAAAGCGGACTGAGCCCATTAATCAGGTCATTCAATAAGTGTTAAAACTTCTTTTATCCATCATTCTTTTTGATTCTGTGCTGTTCGCTCAGGAAAAACTGCTCGATTCCGCCGCGTTGTCACTGCAAAAGACTTACACATCCCTCGACGAAGCTCTGAAGGAGCCATGGAAAGTTTACAAACTTTCTCTTCCTTATAAGCATCTCGAAACCGTTCCGCCGCAGATAGGCCAATTTAAAAATCTGCAAATTCTCGATCTCAGCAACAACGGGATATCGGAGGTTTCTGATGTCGTTGGTCAATTACCCAACCTGCAGGTGCTCGATCTCAGTTCCCAAATGATCCCTTCGCAGCCTGATTACCATGATGTAGTCCCTGTCCCGTGTCTGACCGCGCTGAATCCTGCTATTGGAAATCTTAGCCATCTGACGCATTTAATGCTTTTTGAACATGCCATGGCGCCCGGCGATCTTTTACAATTCGTTTCAAAACATCTCGCAAAATTAAAACATCTGACCGTATTGGATCTGCGGACAGGCCCTCTGGAAGGACTTTGGAGTGAAGAGATGTCGCGGCTCAAGGCGTTGAGGATCAAGAGAATGGTCAATGTCCGGGTTCTGTTCGATTCCAGTGTCTATAATAACATTCGGATGAAACCGAAGATCCAAATGCAGATCGATTCCGTAACTGCGCACGATTCTGCGGAGGTCATATAGGATTTTTTGAAAAAAGACAAAGGGGTTGAACAGTGTTACGCAAGGATCCTGAAAAAAGATCCCGAAATGAGGCCGACGATCATCGTTGAGTTCATCACTTTCAAAGGCGGGCGTACCGCATTGAAAGTATTATCCGAGGTTTTTGATATGTTCACCGGTGAATATCGTCTGCATGAACCGGAAGGGTCGTTGATCCCTTTCGTGCAGGATATGCAGATCCGCGTCTTTAAACGGCTTCCGGCCATTGACGGTCCTGTGTTTATCCGGCTGCGGTATGAATTATCGGCAATGGAAGAATGAATTTTCTATTACTCATTATTCATTACTTAACGAGCAGCATTTTCTTCACCTTCGATATTTTTCCGGATTCCATCCTGTAAATGTACATTCCGCTGGCAGCTTCCCTGCCGAAACGATCCTTCCCGTTCCATTTGGTCTCATAATTTTTCCCGGTCTCGTAATACCCATCGGCTATGGCGGCAACTTCTTGTCCGAGCATGTTGTAAACTTTGATCTTTACATTTCCGGACCGCGCTACGTCAAATCGTATCGTGGTTTCGGGATTGAACGGATTCGGATAGTTTTGTTGCAGTGCAAACGCTCGTGGGAGTTCCGACTCCAGCTGCTGAACTTTCTCCGCGACCCATTCCGAATTTCCTGCAAACACTTTGAATTGCGCCGGGCGGCCGTTGTGGAATTCATATCCCGAAGCTATGTCAAGCGCATCGATCTTTTTATTGTGCGTGATATCATAGAGGATCAGGCTGAATCCCTGCGGAAGTTGATCGATCTCCCATTGCAAAATGGTTCTTTCGTTTTTGGTAGAATTCTCCACGGCCATATTCCACACATGCCCATCGCCTGCGTTACGAATATCATAGGCCAGCGTTTTCTCCGGCGTTGCTGAAGTGAAATAAACATTTACGCTTTCTCCCACCGATACCGGATCTCTTTCGTCCAGATCGTCAAATTCGTCGGTCGAAGCATCCG
>CAZHUW010000160.1:0-7923 GCA_964535295.1 uncultured Bacteroidota bacterium | reverse complement strand
CGCCTAATTTTCCGAGCGCATAGGCGCAGGCACTGCGAACCATATATTCTGTTGCCTTGAGACCTTGCAGCAGAATATCGAATGCTTCCTTCTTGCCCAGGCGGCCCAGAGATTCGGCCGATGCGCTGCGCACGCCAACTTCAAGATCGTTCTTGAATGCATCGATCAATGCGGCAACAACTGCGGGTTCGTCAAAGCCGCCCAATTCAAAGGCCGCCTCTTCACGCACTTCCAGCCGGCCGTGTTTAAGATCTTTAATGAGATCTTCAGACGTTTTACTCATACAGGGAAACCTCCAATAGTAGAATCTTTAATCAAAAAAATGTTAATGAAAATCCTGAGAAGCGAATGCATAGTACAAATTCAGCTCACAAAAATCCAATTAAAAAAACGGATTTCAGTTAATGATCTTGGCCACGACGTAACCCGTGACCAGCCCGGTAAGAAATACGATGACCAAGAGCCGGTAATTCAATACGGTTTTGCCGTGCCCGGCTTTGATCGCAACTACGGAAACAAAATAACCCAATGCATTGATGATCCAGAGCAGTGAGGAACTCAGGATGGTCACTAACAGGGGGCCGATGAACGGGATGAGACCTATAATGCTGAGAAGTCCCGCAGCCAGCCACGCAAACGCACTGGATACGATCCCGAATATCACAACGGTGCCGCCAACGATCGCGCGGTCCCAATTGAAATACAAGCCGATCAAAACGACGCCGATGATGATCAACCATACCACGAACATTTTCCGGCTGTCTTTGAGAAATTCCGCGGTACGGGAAGCGAATATCTTTCGGTGCGTGTGAAACCGTTTCCAGAATTTTTGCTTACGAACGGAATCCGGAATGATGGCTTTCTCAATATCCATTTCCGGCTGCTGTTTTTCTTCTATCTTGAGGTGAAGATAGGCGCCGAGCTCCTCTTCCTCATACCGTGTGGAACCGTTAGGAATCTCAGATGCTGTTCTTACCGCAGCCGGGTCGGTCTCTTTTTTTTGTTCGTCCGCCATCTGATGCGCAAACCGTTAGATTTAGATGTTATCCACCGAAACGAAATTCCGGATAGAGGCACATGCCGCCGTCGACGTAGAGAGTAGTTCCGGTGATATAGTCCGCTTCATCCGAACTCAGGAATGCTACGGCCGCCGCAACGTCTTCTACTTCTCCCATGCGCCCGTACGGCATTTTGGTCATAAGGTCGGCCATGCCTTTGGGGTCGCTCCAGACATTCTGATTGATCGGAGTTTTAATGGCGCCGGGAGCCACACTGTTGATACGGATCTTTTTCTCCGCGTATTCCTGAGCTACCGACTGGGCGAATAAGTTGATGCCGGCTTTAGTGGCGCAATAGGATGAAAATCCCGCCCACATGATCACCTGATGCACGGAGGAAATATTCACGATCTTGCCGCGTGAACGGGAGTGAGGCCGGTTCTCGTTTTTAAGGAATTGGCGCACCGCCGCGCGCGAGCAGAGGAAATTTCCCGTTAAGTTTACGCCGATCACTTTATCCCATTCGGCTTTAGTCATATTCTCTAAAAAATTATGGATCTCAATTCCCGCGTTATTGACCAGGATGTCGATCGTGCCAAATTCCTTGAACATCTGCTGGAACATCGCATCGACCTGTTCTTCGTTGGACACATCCGCTTTGAGACCGATCGCTTTCCCTCCGCCGGCTTTGTTGATCTTGTCCACAAGGGCTTTGGTTGCATCCTCATTAAAAAGCCAGTTGATCACCACGTCCGCGCCTTCCGCCGCCAGGCGCTGTGCCACGGCCGCGCCGATGCCTGAATTAGCGCCGGTCACAAGCGCTTTTTGTCCGCTCAGTCTTTTTTCCATAAAGTTCTCCTTTTTTAGGTTAAATCGTACATGTCTTTTGAGACAAAAAGATTCTATTAAATGATGTTAACACTATTGATATGAAGAGGTAAAAAGACTGGCTGTGAAAATCAAAACCGAAATAGTTTAAAAAAACGGAGCATTAAAGTAAAGACCGAAAAAAACTAATAATTCTGAAGCATGACTGAAAACAGGATATTAAAATTCATGGTTCCTTTTTGCCTCTGATTGAGACGCCATGACAGGTCAAGCCTCGCAAAACGATGGATATCCCCCAATGCAAATCCGGCTTCAAAAATAGGCCTGTGCAGATCCTGTACGCCTTGATCCGAAAGATGACGGAATGTTCCTTTAGAAAATTCTGCATATCCGACCGCAAAAGTCGGGATCAGATCGATGTGGCCGTCACGTAGAATGGGCAGGCCAGTATACTCAAGAATTTCTCCGCCGAAATTGTGTTCTATCGCGAGTTCGGCCATGTAGTTGCCCTGGAAATGGTTGCCCTCAACTTCGCGTAGGCCCACCGTTTTCAAAGCATACGGGGACGAGCCTCCATACAGATCGAAAAGATATTGTTGAGGCAATTCGTGCGTTCCGTAACCCGCATATAATTTACCGTCGAGAGAGCCCCGCCGGGTGGTCGGATAATGAAATCTCGCCGTGCCGTAATATTTTGTAAAATTGAAATCGCTTTTCAGAAATCCGCGGTTGGAATGTTCTATGGTTCCCTCCATGATCCAGTACACTTCACGTGAATGGATACCGATCCCATGGCCAAACATGTAGGTTGCTGAAGCGGACAGACGCCGCAACCGGCCGATATTGATCGGATAGACCGGATCGAACTCTTTATAGAGCCAATTGACCAGCGCGTATTTGGCATTGCGGCTCGTGGAATCGTCGGTGCGGTCCGTATAATTGAATTCCATTTTCAAGTTATGCCGGGGTTTTATCTGTACAAACGATTCGTATCCATTGACGTAATAATAACTGAATGCATCATAACGGTAGGCGAGAGCCGTGAGGCTGTTGGTCAACACATTTCCCGCTGTCTCTCTGAATGCGATGTCGTCGTAATAACGGGTACCGATCGTAAATGTCCGAGATGCAAAAGCTTTACGGATTTCGCCTGTATATTTATAACGGTCATCCATGAAACCGTAGCCCAGTTTTGCTTTAAGGGATACGTCGCGAACATATTGTTTTAATGCCATGTTATTCAACTGGATTTCCCCGCCGACAAAAGTTCCCTCGACCCGGTTATAACGAAAATCGGGTAACACCTTGAATCCCCATCGGACATTCTCTTTCTTTTGTTTCAGGTCAAAACTCTGAAGGTCCGGGTAAACGATCTTCGCATTTTCCTGCATGGTCGCAAGCTGCCGGAATCCCTCCTCCTCCTCGGGCGTCATGGAAATGATCTGGCTCTCCTTCCAGAAAGTGGAGTCTTTGTAACGCGCGTCGGACGTTTGTTCCACCGGTCGTTGAGAGAATATCTTATCGTCGATCTTAGGATTGATCTCAGATTCGTATACTTTAGAAATGCTGTACCAATCGGCTTTGATCGCGAAACCCATCAAGGAAAAATCGAAATGCATGCGCCACTCGGTTTCATCGGGCATCCAGTGTGTGCCGTTATGTAAGGCAAAAGTCTGGCGCATCGTGAACGTACGCGGTTGCGGGAAAAGTTTTACACCTTCATTGAAGGTGATATCTGCCCGGATAAGCCGGTACGAATCGGCAGTGATGGTCAATACACCCTTCATAAGCGGCTGATGCGGGCTGCGCGGAATGACTTGTATTTGATAGGCGGCGACGCCGTTAAGACGCGTCGTATCGAGAAGTTCATATCGGTAGTATTGTTCAGCCACCCTTGAAAGCGGCCCTGAAACCGATGTGTTATTGACCGGGATACTCTCGCGGCTGAAATCGTCGATCATGCCGAAATCAAAATCGTCGTATTCAACGAATTTAGGTTTATGAACATGCCGGTAAGCCGTCTCAACCTCACGCCGCTGATTGGGTTTTCTCCAGTAGATATCGGAGTGAACGAACGTGGTTGCTTCGGCCACATAAGCATTTGCTTCCTTATTGAAAGTATTGAGGAACGACTTTGTGTAGGCGCGTAATTTGTATGTTTTCAGTCGATTCTGTCTGGCCGCTTCTTTCGCTTTTTCAATGATCTGTTCCGCAGTCAACGGCCCGTCGCCGGCCTGGACCGATCCGACCAGGGTAATTATTAATAAAACGTATTTGAACATAGTTTGAAAAGTTGGTCAGAGCAATTGAGAGCTTGCGGCAAGAAATTTAGGTTAATATATTCCATCAGTCAATATTAAATTCAAATAACAAGCGCCAGACGAAAACCATATTCAACGTGCTTATCCGGTTTACTCACATGTCATTCCGAACGTGATTCGGAATCTCTATTAATAAAGTGAACACTTAAACTCATCATTTTATGAATACAGAATATCCTGAATTCGTCGCCCGTTTTTACGATATCATTTATGAAAAAATACGGACATCGGTTGACCACGGCTATTATTTAAATAAAATGCGGTCGGCAAAAGGCCCCGTATTGGAAATAGGTGTTGGAACAGGCCGGCTTTTTGCGGATGCGCTGAAATCAGGCGTGGATGCCTACGGATTCGATCTGAATCAAACCATGCTTGATCAACTCAAGCTCCGTATTCTATCATCAGAACGGTATCGTATCCGTCAGGCTGATGTACGTAATTTCACATGGGACAAAAAGTTCGCGCTTATCGCCGCGCCTTTCAGAGTGATGTCGCATTTACTTTCCATTGAAGATCAATTAGCCGCATTGGAGCGGGTCAAAACTCATTTATCGAGCGGAGGTGTCTTTATCTGGGATCTGTTCGTTCCCGATCCGGTGTTTTGCAGCAAAGGATTGGAACCGACACTCGATTTCGAAGGGTTTTGGAAAGAAGGAAAAAAGGTACAAAGGATCACTTCCGTCAGACCGGAGCCTTCCAAACAGACTAATCATGCCTCGATGCGTTATATCTGGGAAGACGATGACGGAACGCATGACGAAACGTGGACATTTCCGATGCGTTATTATTTTCGCTATGAGATCGAACATCTGCTGCGGATAGCTGGGATGAAACTGACCCATATTTTTGGCGATTTTAATGAACACGAATTGGAAGACGGGTCAAAGGAATTTGTTATCGTATGCGGAAATTGATCCTCCAAAGACTTACTCCGTGCCGTTTTTTTGCTTGAATTTATGCCAAAAAAAACATATGCTTTGCCGTTTACATCACCACAGCCAACCGTTGTAAAATGGCGATTTTACAAGGTTTTTTAACAATTAAGGTTTACAGCAAGATCGTTTTAGACGAACGTACCCAACGAACACCATCATACCCATTGTAGGAGTTGTACCATGAAGTTTTCGGTATCACAGGCGGATCTAAGCAAAGGTCTTTCACGCGTAATCAGTGTTGTTCCTGCTAAAACGACTTTGCCGGTGCTCGGCAATATCATGTTCAAAGCGCAAGACGGTTTCCTGCACCTCACGGCGACCGATCTGGACGTGTCGATCACAACCAAGATCCAGGTGGACGTCAAACAGCCGGGAAGCCTGACCGTACCTTCAAAACAATTCAGCGAATTGATCAAGAATTTACCGAATATTCCGCTGGAAATATCCTCCGACCCGCAGTTCAAATTATCGGTCAAGTGCGATAAAGGCGATTACAAGATGTCGGGTGAATCGGACGACGATTATCCTGCTTTGCCGATGATCGATGAAAAAGGTTCGCTCAAAATTGACGCCAAGGTTTTATCGCGCATGATCGGCAAGACCACGTTCGCCGTATCTTCCGACCAACTGCGCCCCGCGCTGACCGGCGTTTTGTTCCAGATCATGGATAAGGAATTCCGCCTCGTGGCCACCGACGGGCACCGCCTTGCGAAGATGGTCAACACCAAATTTGAATCCACGATCAAGGAAAAGACCAACGTGATCGTTCCGACCAAGGCGCTCACGGAAGTTGCCAAAGACAGCAAGGATGCTGTAAACATCAATATCGGACAGAACCACATCCGGTTTGATATGGGCGACACGCAATTGTACAGCCGCATCCTGGATGAAACGTATCCCGATTACGAACGTGTCATTCCGGCGAGCAACGATAAAAAGCTGACCGCCGATACGCACATGATAGCCGATGCATTCAAACGCGTATCGATCTTTGCGAATCCGATCACGCACCAGATCCGGCTTGCCATGAATAAAAAGAACATTGCTATATCCGCTGAAGACATCGACGGGGGCAATACGGGTATGGAAAAAGTTCAGGCCGAATACGAAGGCGAAGATCTTCAGATCGGATATAATTCCCAGCTGGTGCTGGCGGCACTCAATAACGTAGATACGCAGGAAGTGGTCATTCAGTTCAAGAATTCCACCAGCGCAGGGATCATTACGCCGTCGCATCAGGTAGAAAATGAGCATCAAATGATGCTGGTTATGCCGGTACGACTCAATGATTAATGTTTGATGCATATAGCTCAATTACGATTGAAAGATTTCCGGAACTATGATGCGGTGGAATGTGAATTCAGTTCCGGGATCAATTTCATACAGGGACATAACGGGCAAGGCAAGACTTCAGTTTTAGAAGCAATATATTTTCTATGTTTATCCAGAAGTTTTAAGACTCAGGATGACGTTACAGCAATACGGTTTGAAGCCCCTTACTTTGATATTGAAGGGCGGTTTCAATCGCGTTCTTTGGCAATGAATGTACGCGCAGTGTGCCACCGTACGGAAGGTAAATCGGTTCTGATCGATAAAAAACGGCTTGACCGTTTGTCGGAACTGGTCGGTAAACTCCCGGTGGTGGTGTCGTCTCCGGAGGATGTTCAGATCGTTTCCGGTTCCCCGGGAAACCGGCGCCGGTGGATGGATATTGCGTTGTCGCAACTGAACGGAGTTTACCTGAAAGATCTGCAGCAATACCGGCAGGCGCTTAAACAGCGGAATGCGTTATTAAATGCGCCGTCCATCCGGCCGGACAATCTGGATGTGTGGGACCGGGAACTGGCCCAAACGGGCTCTAAGATCATGCGGCGGCGAATTGATTTCATCCGCTCGTTTGCCGCATCGGCAGAAAAAGTATACCGGCAGATTGCGGCAGACAAAGAGACGGTGGATATGGAATACAGAAGTTCCATCGCCGACGGAAAGACTTTAAGTGAAGTATTCGATACGGGATCAGTTGAGGATATCCAAAAATTATTCCTTGAGCAATTGCGATCCGGCCGGGAAAGGGAAATTCAGAGGAAGCTTTCGTTGTTCGGCCCGCACAAAGATGAATTAGTGCTTTTGTTGAATAAGAAGAATATTCGTGATTACGGTTCTCAGGGTCAGCTTAAAACGATGGCGATCGCATTGAAATTTGCTGAATTCTTATATATGGCCGACCGGTTGGAACAAAAACCGCTGCTTTTGCTGGATGATATTTTTTCAGAACTCGACCCGGACCGAAGGCAGCATTTGATAAGTCATCTCGATAATGCCGGACAGGTTTTTTTGACCAGTGCGGATGAAGGCGTGAAATTCGATACCAACAAAACGATCAAATATTTTTACGTAGAACAAGGACATATTCTGGAGCCGGCATGAACAAGATGCCCGTAAAGACCGTTGGAACGGAATTAGAGCAGCTGCTGAACAGCCTGGGCATTGACAATCGTGTTCACGAACAGATCGTTATTCAGGAATTTGACCGGATCATGGGCGATGCTTTCATCAAAAGAGCGAAAGCCGTCAAGATCGAACGCGGTGTCTTATTCATTGAAGTGACCAACAGCGTATGGCGTCAGGAATTATTTTATCAGAAACAAATGATCAAACAAAGACTGAATGAAGAACTCGGCGAGACAATGGTGAAAGAGATCATTTTCAGGTAATTGGAGATCAGCGGCTCGTAGACAGTATAAAAAATTTCTCTGTGAGCTCTGCGGCAGCACGAATTTGAAAACTATGTTTACTCATTAATAAAGGGATCAATTACAAATGGCAGTGTCAGAAAAAGAA